>NZ_AUDC01000012.1:0-300000 GCF_000425265.1 Maridesulfovibrio zosterae DSM 11974 | reverse complement strand
CAGGTATTGCATTGGTTTTCAGCCTTAGTTGCATACTGACGGTCTAAGAAACGGATGATACTCTGTACGGTAGCCATGGTGCCTCCTCGTTATTGTTTCCCTTCATGCCCCTCTAAGATCAATAAACATGCCAAGTGTAAATGTCTCGTTAACTGCTTGTAATGTTAAGCTTTAATTAAAATATTAAGATTGGAATAAAAATATGATGTTGCATTATGCAACTAAAAAATATTGAAATTAAAAGTTTTGTTCTTAAAGACCGTTAAATAAGGCTTTTCACAAGTGTTTCATTATGCAACGACAGCGCGGTGTAATATAAAATTTGCTCAGATTTAGATGGTGCAAGAAATTTTCTGAGGAGACGTTATAACGCCTACAGACGGCGATAACGATAGGTTGTGCCTTTCCTCACAAGGTTTTTATTGCTTATTTTGCAGCATGAAATAACGAAAAAATGGTCTTTTGTTTCAAAATGCAACATTAACACCTCGGCATAATGATGATAATGTTTTAGGAATTGTGGTGTTTCAAGCTTATTTAGGCTGAATTTCAATGGTTTTCAGTGATAGTGGAGCGCAGATGATAAAATGGTTTAATAAAAACGGTAATGACGGTTCCAATCAAGAATCAAAGTCAGCTGATACTAATGATAATAATGTCTTACAGCCTGATAATGCAGCAGATGAAATGCTTCGGCGTATAGAATCTGCTAGTCTTCCTGACTATATATATGATGTTGCTCGGGATGAGTGTGAAAGGCTTCACAAGGCTGATGGGGCTTCTCCTGAGTTTGCACTTGGACATAATTACCTAGAATTTTTACTTTCTCTGCCATGGAATACTACCACAAAAGATGACCTTGATCTGGAACGAGCAAAAGAAGTACTTGATGCCCGGCATTATGGGTTGAACAATGTAAAAGAGCGCATTTTAGAATTTTTGGCTGTTAAGAGTCTTCGCAGCCGTATCAGCCCAAATCTGATAATTGCCGATGATGAAGTTATAGCGCGTGAAAACTTGGCTATAATTTTTGAGCATGAGGGGTTTGCTGTAAGAACTGTTGCAAATGGACTGGAAGCTATTGCAGCTATGGAAGAAGATCCTGCTGATATTGTAATAACGGATCTTAAAATGGATGGTATGGACGGGTTGGAGCTTCTGGGTGAAATGAGAAGCCGCTGGCCTGATACCGGAGTGATCATGCTGACTGGATATGCCACTGTAAAAACGGCAGTAACTGCTATGAAGAAAGGTGCGGATCAGTACATGGGAAAACCGGTTAACCTGACAAAGTTACGTGATTATGTTCAGGAGCTGCTTGGTAAAAATCAGCGCATACAGGGATTACGTGGACCTGTCCTTTGTTTCAGCGGCCCTCCAGGTACGGGGAAAACTTCTATAGGAAAGGCTATAGCTGAGGCAATGGGGCGTAAATTTATATGTATGTCCCTTGCCGGACTGAGGGATGAAGCGGAACTTCGCGGGCACAGACGTACTTATGTCGGAGCTATGGCTGGAAGACTCTTACAGAATATTCAGAAATCAGGCGTACGTAATCCTGTCATTATGCTTGATGAAATGGATAAGATTATCCAAAGTTTTGAGGGAGATGCAACTTCCGTTCTGCTTGAAATTCTTGATCCTCAGCAAAATTCAACTTTTGTAGACCAGTATTTGGGACAGGCTTTTGACCTTTCAGGGGTGCTGTTCATTGCTACAGCAAATATTATGGATCGTATTTCGGCTCCTTTGAGAGATCGTATGGAAGTGATTGAATTTTCAAGTTACACACTTAGCGAGAAATTGAAAATTGCAACTAATTATCTTGTTCCCGAACAGTTACAACAGCATGGTCTGAGAATTAACACAATTGATATTCAGCCTGAAGCATTAAAGAGCCTGATCATAGATTACACGCGTGAACCAGGATTGCGAGGTCTTGAAAAACAGATTGCTTCACTGTGCCGTAAACTGGCCAGGAGAGTTTTAGATGAAAGTGGCAGTAGCAGTGTAGTTGCTGTCGGCGTTAAAGAACTTCTTTCCTTGATGGGGCCTCCTCCTCATTTTACTGCAACGGCAAGGAAGGAACCGGGCGTTGGACTGGCTACTGGATTGGTATGGTCGGAAAATGGAGGTGAGATCATTTTTGTAGAAGCGGCTAAAATGTATGGAAACAAAAATTTGATCCTTACGGGGTCGCTAGGAGATGTTCTGCAAGAATCGGCGCAAACTGCTCTTAGTTTCATACGTGCTAATGTTGACAATTTTGGACTTTCACCTGATTTTTTTGAATCATCAGATATCCATGTTCATATCCCTGCCGGGTCGGTGACAAAAGAGGGACCTTCTGCGGGGGTAACCATTGCCGTTGCGATTCTTTCACAATTGACAGGTCGTTATGTCCCTCAGGATATGGCTTTCAGCGGTGAAATTTCACTGCATGGAGATGTCTTGCCTGTAGGTGGTGTGCGCGAAAAGATAATGGCCGCATCAAGAGCTGGAATTCGTACAGTTGTTCTTCCCGAACAATGCTCCCATGCAGTGCAGCGCATTGAGCAGGAGGTTCTCGATGGTATTGATATCCGTCTTGTAAGCAGTTTGAGTCAGGTGATGGAGCTGGCTTTTATTTAGCTTTGTCTTTGGCTAATCCTAAGCGTTTCATCTTTCTCCACAACGAAACTCTGTCTATGCCCAGTATTTTAGAGGCTTGTGTTTTGTTACCATCAGTAGCCAGCAGAACTTTTTCAATGTGATGACGCTCAATTTCTTCAAGTGTCTGCAAAGGATTTTCACGGGATATAGTGCGAATTTCCCTAGGCAGAAGGTCTGGTGTAAAAGCAGTGCCTTTTGTCAGTGCTAGAGCTCGTTGAGCTATATTTTCCAGTTCTCTTACATTTCCCGGAAATGAATAATTCATTAGAATATCGAGAGTATCTTGAGATATCGTATCGATTCCAAGTTCTGGCGTTCTGTGTTTTTCAAGGAAGTGGCCGATGAGAACAGGTATATCTTCTCTGTGTTCACGTAGTGGAGGGGCTGAAAGAGTAACAACGTTGAGCCGGTAGAAAAGGTCCTGACGAAATGATCCGTTTTCTACATTCTGTTTCAGGTCACAGTTTGTTGCTGCTATTACTCTGATATCGACAGGTATTTCTTGGGTTCCACCTACTCGCAAAAAAGTGCGCTCCTGAAGAACTCTTAAGAGTTTTACCTGCATATTCAGTGGTAGTTCACTCATTTCATCGAAGAAAACTGTCCCTCCATTTGCGACTTCAAGTATGCCTTTCTGACCTCTCTGTGCTCCGGTAAATGCTTCTCTTTCGTGCCCAAACAGTTCTTTGTCCATCAGTTCAGCAGTGAATGTACCGCAGTTTATAGCCATAAATCTTTCTTCAGAGCGCGAACTTAGCATATGTATTCCGCGGGCAATTAGCTCTTTACCTGTACCCGTTTCCCCCTGAATAAGAACATTACAGTTCATATGGGCAAGCTGTTTTATTGTTTTTTTCAGCTTAAGGATTTCGTCACTTTGCCCCACAAGTGGGAAGTCCTGTTTACCCTGTGCAAGGACTTGTCTAAGACGCAAAACTTCCACTGACAATGCTCTGCATTCAAGAGCCTTAAGAACCTGTGCACGCAATTCATCAAGATTGAATGGTTTTGCAATATAGGAATGAGCTCCACTCTGCATTGCCAACACAGCCGTAGATACTGTTGCGTGTCCTGTTATTACAATTACTTGTGTGGAAGGTTGTCTTTCTTTGATATGTTCAAGCAATTCAATGCCATTCATGCCCGGGAGCATAAGGTCAGTGAGTACAAGTTCAAACTCAGCTTTTTCTATCTGTTGCAGGGCTTCCGATCCAGAGCCGACTGCCGTGGTTGTATATCCTTCCTGAGTAAGCACATGGGTCAGATTTTCTCTTGCGATGGTTTCATCATCAACTATAAGGATATTGGCATGACTGATCATATATTATTCTCTTTTTCCAGAGGAATGGTAATAAAAAAGGTTGTTCCTTTTCCCTGAATGCTTTCGACCCTGATATGGCCATGATGTTTTTCTATAATTCCATATACTATATACAGTCCCAGACCAGTCCCTTGTCCTACTTCTTTTGTGGAAAAGAACGGATCAAAAATTCGTTCAAGAGTTTTCGGAGGGATTCCTTCACCTGTATCTTTTACACTTATCGTTGCATTCTCGTCTTTCTGAAATGCGGCAATACTTATAGATCCTTGTGCAGAACCAATTGCCTGAATTGCATTTATAAGAAGATTAATAAAAGCTTCCTGCATTTTACGTCGATCAACCCTGACTATGATATGTTCAGGAATTTCCATAGTGAGCGAAATATTAGACGGTACCTGACTTGAGACAAGGCTCATTGCTGATTGCATAATGTTGTCCAGCTCAATCGGACCTGGGGAATACTCACGTTCTCTGGAAAATTCAAGCAGTCCTTTGACTATATCCCTTGATCGTAGAGTCTCCTGCATAATATTTTTCATCATTTTGCCTGAAAGTTCATCTACATTGCTTTCGCGTTCCATCAGAATTTGGCAGGACGTTGAAATGTTGTTCAACGGATTATTTAACTGATGAGCGATACCTGAGGCAAGTGTCCCTATTGATGATAGTTTTTGGGCTTGCACTAATTGTCGTCTTCTTTTCTTTAATTGTTCAACCATTGAGTTGAGTGCAGCAAAAACCTGTTGGACTTCGTCGTGTGAGTTTTTGATAGGCAATTCCTGAAAAGTTCCAAGTGAAATTTGTTTTGTAGCCTCCTGAACCTGACTGAGGGGCTTTAAAATGCTTGATGAAACAAAAACAACGAGAATAAATACAACTGCTGCAATTCCGACCATGGAGAAAGCCAGGTTAGAGCGCAGTTTTTCATTAATATTGAGAATGTTTTTTCGTTCGAAACTAGAGATTGCCTTAGAGTATTCAACCAAAGCCTGGCCGGCTTCTCGAATATTACTATTGTGATTTACAGTTGATAGCTTGGATTCCTTGTCGTTAATTTCAAGATTTTTGAGTAATTGTCGGTAATTATTAATGTTATTTTTAAGATTGCTTCCTGTTTGCTTCACTTCTTTATTGATAAATTCCTGCATCAGTGTGCGCAGCAGATTGTCGGCCTGATTTAAGTATTTAAATCCTTGTTCCAGTAAATCTGGATCATGATAGAGAAGATAATTTTTTTCAGTGCGTCTGATTTCAAGAATAATATTGCTTAAATCGTCAACTCTTTCAACAAGAAGGACTTGTCTCTCTAGTTGCAGCGTGTTCATGTATGATAGCATTCCAATGCATCCGAAGCAGATAGAAAAAATAAAAATTCCTAGAATAATTTTTTGGCGAATATTTAATTTGGGCATGAATATAACCTATTGTACTATAGATGGTTTTGATTGCGTTGATGAATTTTTAAATATTATCACTGTAAACTACGACTAGAATAACTAAAATGCAATCCGAAGCTACCTGTGAGAGACTATAGAGTCTTTTGACTACTTGTTTGCGTATGGTAGGTCTTTAATGAGTTGCTGATATACTTAAAATAATTTATTAATCTTTAAAAATTGTACATTCTCTGTTTCACTTTTTGATATAGTAGCAATCAGATTTATTCACATATTAAAGCGGGTGTATATGCAAGAAGAGAATATCCAACAAATAATAGAAACTTTGCAAGCAGATATAAATTTGAATCTTGCCACTCCTGCAGCTCTTGAGGAGCTTGCACGCAAAACTCAGCGAATCCATTTTGATAAAGGTGAATATATATTTCGAACAGGTGATGAATTAAACAGTTTCTTTCTCGTTGAAAACGGCCTTGTGATTTTATCAAAAGAAGCTCCTTCTGGAAAATCTTTTACATATTTAGTTGCAGTGAGGGGAGTGCCTCTGAATGCAATTGCCTGTTTTGGGTCACAACTGCGTTTTTTCTCGGCCCGTGTAGTTAAACCGGCTGATATAATAACAATGCCTAGCTCAGAATTTAAAAAATGGGTGCTTAAGAACCCGAACGTTGCCGCCGGTATTTTAAATTCCATGAGTGATCTTATTGAAGGTGCGTATACCCGTATACTCGATTTAATTGATGAGAGTGCTGAAAAACGGATTTTAAATGCGTTAAGTATGCTTTCATCGCGAATAGGTCTTGATCTCCCTCTTACAAATGGTGATGTCGCGGAAATGGTAGGAACCTCAAGGGAAACTGCGGCGCGTATTGTTTCCCGGTTACAGGATTCAGGGTTAATTTCCAAGTCACGGGGTATCGTAAGAATTTTAGATAAATCACAACTTGATCAATTCTCTTCGAGTCCTTTTTTCATTCTTTAAAATTTTGTCAGTTTATCAGTGACCCGCGTCATTGTTTTCATGCCCACTCCGATGTAGCTTTGAATCAGCAGATAAATCTACTATTGCTAATACTAATATGCATATTGACCTTTTGGGGTAGTATGTAAGTTATATTATTTTTTTGTTTCAATGTGGCTGTGCAATTTAATATAAAATGAAGCGATTGTTTCTGTAACAGCATATGCGCACTAGCTGATAACATCCTAAATTATAAGGGAAGAGTTTTATGGAAGGATATTTAGTTACTTTTTTTACACAGCAGAATCGAGAGCATGAAGGCGTTTCCGTTGCCAACTGGCTCATTGATAAAGCACAAAAACTAGGGGTCAGCGGGGCTACTCTTTTTTCTGGCAAAGAAGGATTCGGGCATGATGGGCGTTTTCATTCTGATGGATATTTTGATCTGCAAGATCCACCGCTTCAGGTAGCAATGGCTCTTTCAGTTGAAGAATGTGACAGACTTATGTCCTGCCTTGAAAAAAAGAAACTGCGCGTATTCTACACAAAGTCAAAAGTTGAGTTCGGTTTTACATCTGAAAGCTAACACTTCGTTTTTCTCAGATTATTTTCAAGTCACACAAGACTACGGGCTGTCTATCTGACAGTCCTGTTAGTCATTTTGTATTCTACATTGTCTCTCTTAAAAGAGTAGCACGACGATTTTTCGTGTCAAAAAAGGAATTATTATGATCGGTCCTTATATTAATGGGGCGGCGTTATTCGTAGGTAGTATTGCGGGTGCCCTCGTTGGTCCCAAGCTCAATTCAAATTTACGGCTAAGGATGCCCATGGTATTCGGTTGTGCTTCGATGGGGCTTGGCGTAGCCATGATCGTTAAGGTTAAATTTCTTGCAGCTGTAGTTCTGGCTCTTGTTGTAGGATCTTTTCTTGGCGAAATTATTGAATTGGAAAATTTGATTCAAAAGGCAGCTTCAAGCGCAAGAAAATGGATAGAAGTAATAACACGACCTTCCGGGGATTTGAGTCAGGAGGAGTTTTTAGATAAATTTGTTGTTCTTCTGGTTCTTTTTTGTGTGAGCGGTACAGGTGTATATGGTGCAATGAATGAAGGTATGACCGGTGACCCCACCCTGCTGATAGTAAAATCAATTTTAGATATATTTACAGCTGCAATTTTTGCGTCAACTCTGGGGTATTCTGTTGCTCTTCTGGTTATTCCTCAATTTACAGTTCAAGCTTTACTTTATTTAGGATCTGCCCAGATAATGCCTTTAACAACCCCTGACATGCTGGGTGATTTTTCAGCATGCGGTGGTTTGATCATGCTGGCAACTGGTTTTCGCATCTGCGGAATAAAGCAGTTTGCCGTAGCTAACATGATTCCGGCTCTGCTTATAGTCATGCCTTTGTCACATCTTTGGTGTCTATACGTAGGTTAATAATGTTTTTCATGTTGAAATGAATAATGGCATATGGCATATGCCATATGCCATTATTCTATAATTACAGACCAGCATGGAAGCATCATGAGTGTTGGTTCTGAAGTAGGTAAATACACACTGTTTACGATTAAAATTCCTATCAAAAATAGAAATTTTAAAGAAATATAAAAATATCCTCTAGAATTTCAAGGCATCTTTATCTGAGTATGAACATGCAGGACTAACTATATCCACTCATAATGATTGGAATTTATTTTGATAAGATCAAATTTAAAAGCCACTGATGCTGTTATATCAGTGGCTTTTAAATTTATGATTGTTATCGCAGGCCTGACTTGAAAAATTATTTTGTTGCCAGATTAATTATAGCGCGACAAAAAGCAGGCAGATCATCCGGTTTACGGGAAGAAACCTGATTTCTGTCCACAACCACTTCGTCATCAACCCATTTAGCCCCTGCGTTTACAAGATCATCTTTAATTCCGGGCGTTGAAGTGCAGGTGAAGCCTTGCATAATTCCAGCAGAAATTGGAATCCATCCACCGTGGCAAATATGTGCTACTACTTTTCCTGCATCATGTATCTCACGGGTAAGCTGCAGCACTTTGGGATCGCGCCTTAGTTTATCTGGAGCAAAACCTCCAGCAACTACAAGAAGATCGAAATCTGAGGACTGCTGATCCTTAATGGCCGCTGTAGATATGAAAGGATAACCGTTTTTTCCTGTGTAAACAGTTCCTGATTCTGGTCCGGCAACAACGACTCCTGCGCCTTCCTCAATTAAGCGATAGTATGGATAAAGAAGTTCCATATCCTCGAATACATGATCCACGAACATTAAAACACGCATACCTTTCATTTTCATCAGAACCTCCAGTTGTTTCAGTCTTGTTGGATCAAAGTAGTATTGATCACTGCGGTTAAATTTTCAACATTTCAATGAAAAGTGAAAATTATCTAAAAAGTTCTTTTGAATAGTATCATTAATCTTTTATAGAAAGTGTTTTTATAAGATACGTATTTAAATATTTATTAGGCTTAGTCTATGTTATAGAGGTGAATGTCGTATTTTTTTTCTCTAAATCTAATATTTCACCATAATGTTTAAATTGCCATTATCATATCATATTCGGAAAATGTTATACGTGTTTTTGTTAGTGTTTGCATTCTTATGGTAAAATACCGTATGATTTATCAATATTCAGAAGTGTTTTTATTAATTTAAAAGGAGATTTCGTATCTATCATGGTTATCACTCCTGATATCATAGTTGTGCTTTGTGTACTCGTAGTTGTTATCTTATTGTTCGTTTTTGACTGGGTTCGTGTTGATGTTGTGGGTATCATGGTACTGGTAGGACTGCCTCTTCTGGGGCTTGTTACACCTCAGCAGGCCGTCAGCGGATTAAGCAGTAATGCTGTAGTGTCTATTATCGCTGTCATAATCATTGGTGCAGGGCTTGATAAGACCGGAGTCATGAATCATCTGGCCCGGATAATTCTCAGAATTGCCGGAAAGCGGGAGAAACGCATAACCGCGATGATATCCGGTACGGTCGCTTTGATCTCAGGTTTCATGCAGAATATCGGAGCAGCGGCTTTGTTCATGCCTGCTGCAAGGCGAATTGCGGTGCATACTGGAATTCCGGCTGGACGTATCTTATTGCCTATGGCCTTTTGCGCAATTATTGGTGGTACGCTGACACTGGTCGGTTCCAGTCCGCTTATCATGCTTAATGATCTGCTGGTGATTGGGGGTATAAAAAATAAGCCTTTTGGCATATTCAGTATGACTCCAATAGGGATCATGCTGGTTGTTGCAGCCATGCTTTATTTTGCTGTTTTAGGTAAGAAAATTTTACCAGACGGTAAACAGCAGGATGTCGGTGGCCCTCTTTCTCCTCTATTAGATAAGACATATCACAATGTCGGAGATATTTATGAGATGTATATTCCTGCAGAAGGCTTCAAGGAAAATACGCTGATAGGACTACAGATTCGTGCCAATTATGCCTGCACAGTGGTCGCCTCATATAACCATATCACTCATAAGCGGATTGTAGCCCCGTTACCCGAGGATCTGCTTTGCCCTGGAGACAGTCTGGCTGTAGTCGGGGATGAAGTGTATGTTAAAAAGATGGCGGCAGATCTAGGGTGGAGTTATTCAGATGAGTTGAAAGTTTTTGCAGATGATCTGTCGCAAAGCAATGCAGGTATCATGGAAGGGATAGTTACTCCACGTTCCCGCCTTGTCGGTAAAACTTTAGGCTCCTTCCAGTTTAGACATAAATACGGTGTTACTCCGCTGGCGATATTTGTTGGCCACGAAATGATAATCAGTGATCTATCCAACCAGACGGTTGCTGAGGGAAATGCTTTATTGCTGCACGGGAAATGGAGTTCTTTTCATCGATTAAAAGAGCAGAATGATCTTGTTTTTACCGAGCCTGTTAGAGGTGAAGTTGTAAGGGAAGACAAAGCATTGTGGGCTCTTGGATGTCTTGCCATTTCTTTATTTATGATTCTGGTTTTGAATATCCAACTTTCCATAGCCTTATTTTTTGGCGCACTAGGCATGATTCTAGGGCAGGTCCTATCTATAGACGAAGCATACCAGTCAGTTGACTGGATGACTGTATTCTTACTTGCCGGGTTAATACCTCTTGGTATTGCCTTTGAAAATACCGGAGCGGCAAAATTAATTGCGGTTACTCTGATGAACGTGCTCGGTGTGCCTTCTCCTACTTTACTTTTGTTTGGTATTGCTATTCTGACTTCTTTTTTTACCCTCTTTACGTCAAATGTTGGAGCAACTGTACTGCTGGTACCGTTAGGGATAAATCTGGCTTTGTCCTGCGGATGTGATCCCAGAGCTGCGGCTTTGACTGTCGCTTTGGCAGCTTCAAATACTTTCATTCTGCCTACCCATCAGGTTAATGCATTGATAATGCGTCCTGCCGGGCTTAAATCTGTTGATTATCTCAGAGCAGGTATAGGAATGACTGTGCTTTTTTTATTGGTTTTAGTAGGGGGAATGCGGCTTCTGTTCTTGTGATTTTAAATAAATATCTCAGCATTAAGGCTGCATTGCAACTTCAGAGGAATGATAATTGTCTTGAATTTGGAGAACAGGAAATCATCTAAGTGATGCTGATAGTTCTTGACATTTTTGTCCTCTCTTTCTAAATCCCGCTTTTATTAGTGGTAGCTATTTTTTAAAGCTTCTTCTGCCATTCGGGATTCTTCCCAGATTATTTTCACGGAGGGTTTATGAGTGACCCCAATACTAGAAAGATGGACGGCTGAGCGGTCCACAGAACTTTACAGCGTCCGTGAATGGGGCGCTGGTTTTTTCGGTGTTTCCGAAGATGGTAATCTTCAGGTTACAGCCAATCCCGGCTGTTTTGATAATGCTGTCAGCATTCCTGAAATTATTGCCGGTGTTCAGGAGCGAGGGCTCGATATGCCGGTTCTTCTTCGCATTGAGAATATCCTCGATACACAAATCTCACTACTTAACGAAAGTTTTTTAACAGCAATTAAAGAGCTTGATTACCGGGGAGCATACTCCGGAGCCTATCCTATCAAGGTTAATCAGCAGCAACAGGTCGTTGAGGCTGTTACACGGCATGGCGAAAAGTACCACCACGGTCTTGAGGCCGGCAGTAAAGCCGAACTCATCGCTGCTATGGGAATGTTTCGTGACACAGAGGCCGTGATGGTCTGTAACGGGTATAAGGACGAGGAGTTTATTGACCTCGGACTTCATGCCACACAGCTTGGCTTTAAATGCGTCCTTGTTATCGAAATGCCGGGTGAACTGCCGCTTATTATTGAGCGGTCCAAGGCTAAAGGGATCAGACCTATTCTGGGTGTTAGAGTAAAACTCTCCGCTCATGCTAACGGTTTGTGGGCTGAATCAGGCGGAGATAGATCCATTTTCGGTCTGAATGCTACTCAGATAATAGACGTTATAGATCAGCTTGAAAAGGCTGATATGCTGGATTGTCTGCAACTTCTGCATTATCATTTAGGATCACAGATACCAAATATCCGTGAAATTCGTGGTGCAGTTGCCGAGGCAAGTCGTGTCTATGCCGGACTCGTTGCTGAGGGTGCAAACATGCACTATCTTGACCTCGGTGGTGGTCTTGCTGTCGACTATGATGGAACACAGACCAACTTCATGAGCAGTCGTAACTATTCTTTGGATGAATACTGCATTGATGTCGTGGAAGGTGTAATGACCGTGCTTGATGAGCAAGGAGTAGAACATCCTACCATCATCACAGAGTCAGGCCGTGCGCTTGTCGCATATTATTCTATGCTTCTGTTTAATGTTTTGGACGCAGCATGCTTTGCTCCGGACCCTCTTCCGGAGGTTCTGCCCGAAAACACTAACATTCATATTCAGCACTTATTTGATACTCTTAAAGCGCTCAACCTGCGTAATGTGCAGGAATGTTTTAATGATACATTGTATTATCGCGATGAAGTCAGACAGGCTTTCAGCGGCGGTAAAATCTCTTTCAGGGAAAGGGCTATGGGGGAAAACGTTTTTTGGGAGACTATCCGTCGTATCGGCATACTCGCAAAAGACCTCCCGTCGCTACCGCAGGAACTTGAAGGTATTGGACATGCTCTTTCTGATATATATTATTGCAACTTCAGTGTGTTTCAATCTCTGCCCGATGCATGGGCAATTGGTCAGCTTTTTCCTATAATGCCTGTACACAGGCTTGGTGAAAAACCTGTCCGTGAAGGAATTCTTGCAGACATCACCTGTGATTGTGACGGAAAAATCGATCGTTTTATTGACAGTCAGGGAGTCAAACGGACGATGCCTCTGCATGAGTTGAAGGATAACGAAGAGTATTATCTTGGGGCCTTCCTTGTCGGAGCCTATCAGGAAACTCTTGGTGACCTGCATAATCTTCTTGGTGATACAAATATTGTCACTGTGAAGATCAAAGAGAACGGAGAGTTTGATTTTGTTGGAGAAATGGAAGGAGATACTGTGGAAGATATACTTTCATACGTTGAATATGATACAAAGTACCTTCTGACACGTTTCCGTGAAACAGCTGAAAATGCGGTACGTGAAAAACGCATTACTCCTACTCAGCGCAGAGAAATACTTCAAGCCTACAAAACTGGCTTGCAGGGTTATACATACTTTGAAAGATAAAAAATATCCCGCTTAGAGGATAATATGAGGATAATATTATGTCCAAGGTCCTAATTATCGGTGCCGGAGGAGTCGGGAGTGTTGCAGTTCATAAATGTGCTCAACTACCTGAAGTTTTTGGTGAAATACATTTAGCCAGCCGTACTGTTGAAAAGTGCCATGCAATTGCTGATTCAGTAAAGAAGCGCACTGGTGTAACTGTTTCTACTTATCAGGTTGATGCGGATAATGTGCAGGAGACAGTTGAACTGTTAAAACGTATTAAGCCCGATCTTCTGGTCAACCTGGCGTTGCCGTATCAGGATCTGCCGCTCATGGATGCATGTCTTGAGGTTGGGGTAAACTATCTTGATACCGCAAACTACGAGCCGCCGAATGAGGCTAAATTTGAATATAAATGGCAGTGGGCTTATCAGGAACGTTTTAAAGCTGCAGGATTGATGGCGCTGCTTGGTTCCGGATTTGATCCCGGTGTAACGAATGTATTTGCAGCTCATGCCATGAAGCATCACTTTGATGAAATTCATGAACTGGACATCATTGACTGCAACGCCGGTGATCACGGTCAGGCTTTTGCTACAAACTTCAACCCTGAAATCAATATCAGGGAAATCACCCAGCGTGGCCGTTATTGGGAACGGGGTGAATGGGTTGAAACAGATCCTCTTTCATGGTCTATGGACTATGATTTTCCTGATGGAATCGGTCCTAAGAAATGCTATCTTATGTATCATGAAGAGCTTGAATCACTGGCTCTGCATATCAAAGGTCTTAAGCGTGCAAGATTCTGGATGACCTTTTCCGAACAGTACCTCACTCATTTAAAAGTACTGGAGAATATAGGTATGACTTCCATTGAGCCTATTGAGTATAAGGGACAGATGATTCAGCCTATCAAGTTTTTGAAGGCAGTTCTGCCTGAACCGGGATCACTGGGACCGCTGACCAAGGGCCGCACATGCATCGGTAATGTCATGAAAGGTATTAAAGATGGTAAAGAGAAGAAACTTTACGTCTATAATATTTGCAGCCACGAAGCTGCGTATGAAGAAGTCGGTTCACAGGCTATCTCCTATACAACCGGAGTTCCTGCTATGATCGGTGCTATGATGATGGTGACTGGAAAATGGTCAGGCGAAGGTGTTTTCCATATGGAACAGTTTGACCCTGATCCTTTTATGGATGCATTGAACAAGCACGGTCTTGCATGGAATGAAGTGGAATTGTAGTGAGCTGCCAGAGTGAATACAACTTCAATCCTTTTGAAGTTAAAACACCATGTTTTATTGTGGACGAGGGCCTTCTGGAGAAAAATCTGGAGATCCTCGCCTCTATAAAGGAGCAGGCAGGATGTAAAATTCTGCTTGCTCTGAAATGTTTCGCCATGTTCAGCACCTTTCCGCAGCTTTCACGAAAGCTGGACGGTATTTGTGCCAGCTCTCCCCATGAGGCCAGATTGGGCCGAGAAGAGTTTGGAAAAGAAGTACACAGTTTTGCTGCCGCATACTCTGAAAATGATATCAATGAGCTATGCCGGACCAGTGATCATATTGTGTTTAATTCCTTTGCACAGTTAAATAAATTCCGCCCTGTTATTAAAGACATTGCCCGCACTGAAAATCGTAAAATAGAACTTGCTGTGCGCATCAATCCTGAACATTCTGAGGGAGCTGTGCCTATTTATGATCCTTGTTCCCCCGGTTCCAGACTTGGAATTCGCAAGGCTCAATTTGAACAGGACAACCTTGATGATGTTATAGGGCTTCACTGGCATAATCTATGTGAGCAGGGTGCGGATTGTCTGGAACGGACAATTGAAGCTGTTGAAAGAAATTTCGCTGATATATTGCCGCAGATGCAATATGTTAATTTCGGCGGCGGTCATCATATCACCAGAGAAGGGTATGATGCTGACCTGCTGATAGAATTAATTATCCGATTCAAAAAGAAATGGAATGTTGAAGTTTACCTTGAACCGGGTGAGGCCGTTGCGCTTAACAGCGGATTTCTGGTTGCATCTGTTCTGGATGTAACTTTGGCAGATATGCCTATTGTGATAATGGATTCTGCTGTGCCATGTCATATGCCTGATGTTATTGAAATGCCTTACAGGCCTTATATAGTAGGGTCTGGTGAAGCGGGTGAGAAGAAATGGACCTGTCGAATCGGAGGTCCTTCCTGCCTGGCAGGTGATGTGGCGGGTGAATATTCCTTTGATGCCCCTCTGAAAGCAGGAGACAGGCTGGTCTTTACTGATATGGCCATTTATTCCATGGTTAAGACCAATACTTTCAATGGTATACAGCTTCCAGCCATTGCGCTGTACAATCCTGAAGAAAACCGTGTGAATGTTGTCCGCGAATTCGGATATGAAGATTTTAAAAACCGTCTCTCATAGGAGAATTTTCTGTGGAAGATTTTTTTCTTGCCGGTGAAATCCCTAATTGTGCTCCTGAAAAGGCTGCAATCCATATAATATCTGCTCCTCTCGAATCATCTGTTTCTTATGGAGGGGGTACGGCAGAAGGCCCTAAGGCTATTCTTGAAGCGTCGACGCAGCTTGAATTATGGAATGGGGTATCATGTCCGGGGGAAGCTGGAATTCATACAGCAGAAGTGCTGGATTGCTCTGGCGGAACTCAGAAAAGTCTAAATGCAATTGAAAAAGCAGTATCTTTTTCATCAGATTGCGGAGCGATTCCCATTGTTCTCGGCGGCGAACATACGGTTACTTTAGGAGCGTTGAGGGCTCTTAAAAAAAAGTATGGAAATTTTGGAATAGTTCAGTTTGATGCTCATGCCGACTTGCGGGATAGCTATGAAGGAGATTCGTTCAGTCATGCCTGTGTTATGCGCAGGGCTGTGGATGAACTTGGCTTGACTGTTTTTCAGCTGGGCGTACGGGCT
The DNA here is from genome assembly GCF_000425265.1 of Maridesulfovibrio zosterae DSM 11974. Taxonomy (NCBI): domain Bacteria; kingdom Pseudomonadati; phylum Thermodesulfobacteriota; class Desulfovibrionia; order Desulfovibrionales; family Desulfovibrionaceae; genus Maridesulfovibrio; species Maridesulfovibrio zosterae. The sequence goes on along the minus strand of NZ_AUDC01000012.1, from coordinate 284,130 downwards.
ATGTGTCTTGAAGAAGTTGAATTTCGTAAAGAAGCCGGCATCCGGTATATTGATTCACGGGAACTATATCTAAGCGGTATACCTGAATCTTTACTGCCTGATGATTTTCCTGAAAAAATTTATATCACGTTCGATGTCGATGGGCTTGACCCATCAGTTATCAGAGCTACCGGAACTCCTGTCCCCGGAGGTATAGGATGGCATGATGCAATGTCACTACTTGAGCTGGCAGTACAGAATCGTTGCGTTATAGGTGCAGATGTAGTTGAACTGGCCCCTCAGGCTGGAGATCATGCTTCAGATTTTGCGGCCGCACAGCTCGCATACCAGCTTACAGCTCATTGTATTTCTTCAGCTGGAGATTAAGGTGACATAGTAATCGTTTATTGTTTTACAAGTATATTTTGGCCAGTTTCTTTGGGGACTGGCTTTTTTATTTTCTAACATTATTTTTCCGTCAGCAAAGTCTTTGTAGGGAAAGAGTTTTGTTCAGTCTATTAAACCTGTATTCAGCTACTAAGAACATCGTGCTGGCCTGTGAATATCGAGGATTATAATTGTATAAAATAACGGTGAAATTTTAGGTAATATTTACAAATGGTTGATGGTAATTTATAAGGAAATGCACATAATAATATGTGTATTTTTCTAGATATGTACATCTGGAAGGGGAAATGCACAGCTTGCTCTAGGTAGCTGTAGAAGGTACCACACTGTTCATATCAGCTGTTTAAACAGCAAAATTATGTTTTTAGAGTTATGTGAATTGTCCTGTATTTAGATTTCAAAAACTAAAATAACCAATTATACAGCATGAAATACAATAAACTTACTATTTGCCTTGTTATGGTAATTCTTATTTCGATCTTAGGCGGAGCTGATTTGGCGGATGCTAGATACAGGTCAAGATCAAAATCTTATAGCTCCTCGAGATCATACAGTTCTTCAGCCTCGAAGACATCTTCTTCTGTTTGGGGAGGAAGAAGCGGTGGAGGATATTTCAGCTCAAGCAGTAAATCCAGTTCTGGTTACTCTAAGCCTTCTACATCAAAGTCAAAATCTACCTCTGAGTCAAAATATTCTAAACCTGCAAAATCAGCCTCTGTTCAGGGATCAGGATATAGTAAACCTCAAAAGAGTGGAATTTCATACAAGACCGGTAGCTCAGGCATGTATTCCACTGGAACTTCAAATGTGAAAAGTTCCAAATTTGATAAAAAAATTTCCAATAAGCAGACCGTGTCCGGTGCAAAGTCATCGTATGCCCAGTACCAGAATTCTAGATCCAAGTTTAAAAAGAAGTCTGTTTCATCGTATAAATCCAACTATAAAAACAATAAGCTTTCGCAGAAAGTTAATCATAATAAGAGATTTGATTACGATAATGATGCTTCTGCACGCTCTAGATACTATTCCAGCAGTGGGTGGAGGGCTCCCGGATATATTTATAACTCCCGTCCCAGCTTCGGTATGTGGGATTCTATGTGTCTGTGGATGATGCTCAGTAATCTGAGTCGTCCCGGATATTCCCAAACATTTTATAATCATCAGAATGATGTCGGAATTCAGGAATGGCGCAGGGAAGCTGATGAACTTGCCAGAACAAATGCAGAGCTTCGAGAAAAGTTGAATGAGCTGGATGCTGCTACAGCAGGTATGAATGGTCCTATAGACCCATCATTTCTGCCGGAAGGGATTCCGGCCAGTATTGCTCTGGCCCCTGAAGCTTTGGCAGCTATGTCCAGCAGTACTCCTGTTTTGCGTTTTGCTACAGCCTCTAAAACAGGAAACTATAATTATTTTGGAGGAGTTGTTAAAAGCAAAGCCAGTGGTATTGACGTTGAGCTGCTAAACACATCCGGTTCATGGGAGAATCTTGATTTATTAGTAAACGGTAAGGTTGATGCGGCAATGGTTCAGTCTGATGCACTTATGCTTTACAAAGCCTTATACCCTGATGTGAAGCTCGTTACTGAGCAGACAGTTATTTATCCTGAAGCGGTGCAAATGATTGCCAATCGTGATTCAGGTATTAAATCTGTTAAAGATATAAACCCGGATAAGCATATTTTGTACATAGGGCCCAAAGGGTCTGGTACAGCCATGACTTGGAAAGCATTCTGCGTGCTTGATAGCAGATACAAAAAAATACCGACACGCACAGCCGGTTATGATCAGGCCCTGCAGGAGGTAAGAGAAAATCCTTATGCTGTAATGATGTTTGTATCTGGGCTGAACAGTGAATTTATTCATAAAGCTAATCAACTTGCATCCTCAGGTACAGGACTACAATTGGTTACTGTAGATGATTGGGATTTCAATGATGTAAGCGATAGTGATGGAAATGATGTCTATAAATTCGTTGAAATTCCTTCTGGAGTGTATCCCGCTCTGCAGAAAGGGTGGATATTCGGTCATGATATTGAAACAATAGCTGTGGAGTCTGTAATGGTTCTGAAATCAGACTGGATCGACAGAAACGGTGCTGAAACACTTGATTCATTATCTTCAGCAATTGTCGAAGCAAAATCCATAATGCAGAAAAGAATATCAGCTAAAGGTAATTAGTATGAGTTCATGGAAAACAATAGGTCGCGTTCTCAAAAATAAAATAAGCGAAGTGAGAAAATCATCTGAGCATGATTATGATGAAAAAATTCCCCTTGGAATGCATATAGGCGGGAAAGTCGGGATTGATACCACAACTTTTCTTCTTTATGGGGATAAACTGATAACCGCAAAACCTGCTTCAGAATACTATGTCATCGGTCATGGCATTGTTTTTATTGAAGGTGAAAGAGTTGATCGAATTTATCTGAGCACGGGTAAAACAACCGAAGCTGTTCTGGAGCTTATGTCCGGAGCAGGTGAAGAGACTTATGAGGCACGTTTCTACATTCCTTTTGACAGGGTTTATCCTCAATCGGACGATGAGTGGGCATTCTGGCTGGATGAGAATGAAGGATATATCGGATGGGAGGCTTTTGAACTTAAAGATATCCTTTTCAGCAGGCTGTGGATGCCCGGACCTCAAAGGGTAAAGCCACTTGAGTTAAAGGAAAAATTACAGATAGGATCTGAAGAAGTCGATGTTACTCACGAAACAATGATATACGGGCGCAGCCCAGATGAAAATGAAGATTTGTCAGAGTATGTGCTTGTTGAACTAAGTTCTTCAGTCAATGAGGATTTTATTTCCATTATGACTGGAGTCGATATGATTCCAACCGCCATACGGGTTATGTATTGAGAAAGATTAAAACAATATCCTGATTATTTTATATGCCGAAATTATTCATTATATGCACAATCCTAAAAACTAAAATGGAGTAATTATGTCTTTTTTTAATTTTATGAAAAGTTTTACCAAAACCAAAACCCGTGATGCTGGAAAGTCCATTGTGCAGGCAATTGCAAGCTGGGACCCGGAAGCCGCTTCAGCTGCTGAAATAGAAATGATGGAAGAACGGCTTGATAAGCTTACTCAGCAGGTTGCTGAGGCCCGTTCCAGCTATCAGAAAGAGCAGAAAGAAGCTGATGAAATCAATTCCCTGTTTGATCAGCGTATGAAAGCTGCTGAATTGCTTAGCGGAAAACTTGCTGATAATCCTGAGAACGCAGCTGAAATTGAAGAAGCTCTAAATCTGCTAGTGGCTGAAATGGAAGAGATGAAGCCTGAGATTGATCGGGAAATGATGGAAGCTGTTGAAGCAAAAGAGTTCATGGGTGAGCTGGAAGAAGTTGCCAAGGCTGCTGCCGGCAAACTTAAAACAGCACGCCAGTCACTTGATAAAGCCAAACGTGATATGGAACGGGCTAAAATCAAGCAGGAGAGAGCTCAAGAGCGCGCAGAACAGAGTGCAGCACTTGCCGGACTCCGTAACGATTCAGATAACATTGGAAGTGCGCTGTCAGCTATGCAGCGTGAAGCTGAAGAAGCAACCATTAAAGCTGACGCTTTGAGTGCAAAAGCAAAACTTTTAGCTCCATCGCCAAAAGAAAAAGGCAACAGCCTTATTTCGCAGGCAATGAGTGAAGTCAAAGGTGATGCAAAGCCCACTAACTTTGCAGATCGTCTTGCTGCTCTAAAAAAATAATCTTTTTTAATACACCAATAATTCAAATCTCCTGTCACTTTCGAGTGCAGGGGATTTGAATTATTAATGTTTGGGGTTACGCGGTTCGCCTGCTAATAATTGACAGTCATTGAAAGGGTGATTTTTCAGGTTGCCAATGTTGGGCAATTCGGAATAAGTCGACTGAGCGGCGTAGCAGGGGGCTGTAATCGTGGTCAGCTTGTTCCAGATAACTTTTCAATTAAAAAATATTTCAAATATAATGGTGTAATAAGAAATGTCTTTGAATAATACTCAGCAAGATGGACAGGGGGAGAAAATACTTGAGCAGCTTAAAGATAGGCTCAAGGAATGTAAGGACAATGGCGACTCCAAGGGACGTGCCTTAACTCTTTTTGATATGGCACATATAGAGATTGACAGGAATAATCAGGAAGCTGCTTTGCTCTTAATGATTGAGGCATATTCTTTGGCTAAAGGGCTTGATGATTTGTCCTGCACATGCCCTATAGGTGAGCTTCTCGGGCAACTTCTTTATGTCTCAGGAAGTCGTGAGGAAGGACTGAACATGGTCCGTGAGTCATATGCCGGATATAAAGAAATTGGTTCTGACGATAACGCAGCAAATTCCGAATATCTGCTGGATGCAATGGAGGCACATGCTCTTGCTAATCCCATAGCTGAAACTGGAAAAGAATAGTTGTAAGTACAGGAAATAGTCTTCTTAATATCAGGTTTACCAGATTATCACGATAAGGCTTTATACCTCTTTTTTTGGCTCTACCGGCTCTACCTCAAAGATAGGCTCTACCTCAAAGAAAGGGGCGAGAGATTAATCCGATAAAAAGAAAAAAGGACTCACGATTTACACCGTAAGTCCTTGAATTCTCTGGTAGGCACGAGCAGATTTGAACTGCTGACCCCTTGCGTGTCAAGCAAGTGCTCTCCCCCTGAGCTACGCGCCTATGTCGGTCTCAACGAGGCAGGTTCTACGTGACAGCTCTGTGTCTGTCAAGCTGCTTTTTAATTTTTTTTAGATATTTAATTATTTTTCTGAATAATCAGGATGTTGAGGGTTAGGTTTATGCCTTATATGTCTTGCATGGAGCGGCCTGTTACTATTCAAATCGTTTTGTTCTCAGGAGGATAATTGCTTCTTTAGGCTTTTCTAAGAGTTATCTCTCTGATACTAAGTTTCTTATGAATGGGCAGAGTGAAGAAAAAATCTATAAAATAGGCCAGGCAGCTAAACTTGTCGGGTTGAAATCTTATGTGCTGCGGTTCTGGGAAGGCGAGTTCGAGCAACTTGAACCTATCCGGACACCCTCAGGACAGCGTTTGTATAATGACGGGCATATTGCTCTCATTAGTAGAATTAAATCGTTGTTGCATGATGAGGGGCTTACTATTGAGGGCGCACGTAAAAGGCTTGATTCTCCAGAGCCTGATGATAGCGCTGTTGCTGCACTTGAAGAGTCTACCGCTAGTAATATTGAGCAGCTGCCATTGTTTCTCCATGATGGACGCTCTGATAATTTTGTAGATAAATCAGTCCTTAAAGAAATACAGGCAGAATTGCTCGCATTGAAGAATTTACTCAGTTAATTATTTATTAATCTAGCTATTAAAAAAGGTGGTACATCTGATCGGGATAAGTCAGAAGTACCACCTTTAAATTTGGGCAGTAGATGCGTCTCATAATTGGGAGGCGTCAGGAATAGCTTCAGAAGTGTTGTTTTATTTGTTTGCGGGTAATTCCGGTGGGAATATTCTGGGATCTCTAGAGTGAACATATAGACAGAAAGCGGTAAATGCAGCAATAAATCCTGGCAAAATAGGCTCCCATGGTATTTTGTAAAATACAGGATGGACCATGGATGCTCCATAAAGCGTGGAAAAGCAGGCTATAAAAGATAGATAAAAAGAACGCGACAGTGCGCCTGCGGCTGCTATTGCCATTCCTGTCCAGAAAATTCTTTCAGGTAGAATGTGTGGTTCAATTATGTAAACCTGCCATGAAATGAACATAGACACGACCGCAATAATTGTTTCAAGGATTGGTGAAAATCTGTTTTGATCCATCACAAACATTATGGACCGAGGCAGCAGAAAGCATGAGTATACAGTCAGCCCCAATGCAAATGGAAATATATAAAAAAAAGATTCAGTCATATAGGGTGGGTCAGGATTAGGGTGCAGCATGTTGGGTAGGAAACCCTGATAGTTCGCATAATATAAAAAAGCACCTGCCAGAACCACAAGACTGGGCCACAAAATTTTTGGTGGAACTTTTCGATGGGGTTTCAGGTCGAATATTTGGGCAATTACTAGAGGTACAATTGCTCCGAAAACTGCCATATGTAATAAACAAAAGTATAGTAACTTAGTGTCTTTAAGCTTTGTTGAAAACCGGTATCCAATCTGATCCGGCCATGGACCGAAAAACTGGTCCAGATATCCCGGTAGTTTAATCATTGAAATTAAATAGATAGCGTAAGCAACAAAGGTAGCCAAAAGTAGGGTCCACTTATTTCTCATGAGGTTTTATTGCCCGATTCTAGCGCTGTTGGCAATAGTTTCAAGTTTACGTAATCGTCTACAAGTTCATTGATGTAGGGCTGGATGCGGTTGTGTTGTAATTATTGTTTGATTTTATCAGCAGAGAGGATATATTCAGGCAAGATCATAGTTTAGAATTAATGTTAGGCGTATGTTGCGTTTGAATAAAATTATGGCCTCAAGAGCCATACGGAGTTTATACTTATGAGTAAAACGTCAAAGATTATTATTACAGCGGCAGTTAGTGTGGTTGTCGTTATTGCAGCGGCTATGGTTCTGGCTACAATTTTAATTGATCCCAATGATTATAAAGATGAGATTTCAAAAATTGTACGTGAAAAGACCGGGCGTGAATTGGTTTTTGATGGAGATCTGAAACTATCAGTCTTTCCTTGGATCGGTATTTCAACTGGGGGAGTTTCGCTTTCAAATGCTCCTGGATTTGCAGAAAAAAATATGCTCAGTTTAAAATCAGCCGATGTAAGCGTTAAGCTGATCCCGCTTATTACTGGCGGCATTGAACTTCGTAATGTTGAAGCTAATGATTTACATGTAAATTTGATGCGTAATAAAAAAGGTGTCACTAACTGGGATGATTTAACCGGTGGTGATAATGCTGAAAAACAAGATAAAAAAACATCTGAAACAACAAAAAAAGAAAAATCTGAGCTTAAACTTTCAGTTGGAGGAGTCAGTGTTCAGAATGCTCAAATCGTATGGGATGACCGAAAAGAAGACATCCGGCAGGCTGTAAGTGATTGCGATATTACTGTGGATGGATTTGCTCCCGGAAGTCCGTTTAAATTTAATATACATGTAGCCCTTTCATCTACAAAGCCTGAGATTGAAGCTGACGTTAACACTTCCGGTGAAGCTGAAGTTTCAAAGGATTTTAAACAGGTCGGGGTTAAAGGTTTAAGTGTTGTTGTTGATGCTGCCGGTAAAGCTGTTCCCGGCGGAAAAGGCAAGATTGCACTTACAGGTGACGCAGCTGTTGATATGATTAAAGGTGCAGCTGATATCAAAGGGCTTGTGCTTGAAGCCTATGGCATGAGGGCAGACGGCACATTTAAAGCTGCTGGGCTCAATGGAAAAGATTTAAATTTTTCAGGTGATTTGAACGTACCCAGTTTTAATTTGAAGAGCACTCTTGATCAAATGGCTATGAATATAAAGACATCTGACAGTTCTGCCCTCAGTTCCGTTGGTATGAATTTTAATTTTTCAGGTACGAAAAGTTCTGTAGAGATTAAAGATTTGCTGATTAATCTGGATGAATCAATCATTAAGGGACTATTTTCATTTGCCAGTCCTGATCGGCCTAACATTGTCGCACAGGTTAATATTGATAAGCTTAACATAGATAAATACCTGCCGCCTAAAGAAGATAAAAAAGTTGAAGAAAAAGAAACTGCAGTTGCTCCAGCTGTAAATGAAGACAAACAGGAACTTCTCCCTGTTGATTTATTACGTAAGCTCACGCTTAAAGCTGATCTGAGTATTAAACAGCTAATAGCTGGAAAGGCCAACCTTAGCGACGTTGTCGTACGAGCCAGAGCCAAAGATGGAGTGCTCACAGTGAAACCTGCTTCACTTAATGCGGCCAAGGGCGCTTTTACCTCAACGGCAGTAGTTGACGTTCGGGGTAAGCAGCCCGTTATGACTGCAAGTGCTTCTCTGACCGGATTAGATGGAGCGGCTTTGTCGCATGAGATGACTGGTAAGGATTCATTTTCAGGAAAGATGAGTTTCAATACGAATTTGCAAACTGCTGGTAATGATATGAAGTCAGTTTATGCAAATCTCAATGGTAATTTCGGTTTTAAGGTTCTTGATGGTTATGTTTCAGGGTTTGACCTTCTTTATCTAGCAGGTGATGCGTTTTCTGTTCTGACTGGCGGTGCTTTCGGAAATAGGGATAGTAAGAGGACTGAGTTCGGTGAAGTTTCTGCAACGGCCACAATAAATAAAGGAGTTGCTGTAAACAAAGATCTGCTTATGAAATCGCCTCTGCTGCGTGCATCAGGAGCAGGAAGTATGAACCTTAATACTATGACTCTTGATTACGGGCTGGATGCAAAAATTGTAGGAACTCTGGAAGGACAGGGCGGTAAGAGTATGAATGATCTGATCGGCCTGACTGTTCCTGTAACTATTTCCGGAGCAGTTGCAGACCCATCTATAATGGTTGATCTGCCGCGTTTTGCAGTTATTCTTGCAAAGTCTGGTTTTAGCATTGTTGGAAGTGTTGTTGAAGGTGTTGGCGACGTGATTCAAGGTATCGGCGATACTTTATCAGGTAAGAAATCTTCTGGCAGTACTAGTGATCAAGACAAGAATCCTGTCCAAAAATTGGGAAATACCCTTAAAAAGTTTTTCTAACTGTATTATTGTTAATGCAAGGCCGTTCCTGGTGATGGGAACGGCTTTTTTTATTTTATGCGACACATCCTGACAGAATCTGTCTTTTTTAAGCTGTAGTCTATATCTATAGATAGATAAAAGGAGGATGGTATTAAATGAGAGGTAACCAGCTCTATGAAGTCATAGTGCGTGAAATGAATCATGTGATGGCTAATGGAAAAAGTCCCGAAAATGCAGCCTTAAGCGTTATGAATGAATTTGCGCATGAGAATATTTATGTTTCAACACGCTATCTAAAACACGCTGGTTTAGCTGCTAAGGTCGCGGAATTAAAAACTTATGGAGTTGAGAATGCAGATATTGCTGAGAGATTGGGAATAACTAAAAGGCATGTTCGCAGGTTGTATGCAAGTTTGAACAACTAAATATTTTTAAAGCTATTCTATAGATTAAAAGAGGCAAACAGATCTGCGGAGTCTGTTTGCCTTTTGATTAAGCAAATTAATCCCAGTCAAGAACAACTTTTCCGGATTGGCCAGAACGCATCACATCAAAACCTTTCTGAAAATCATCAATTTTGAAATGGTGTGTTATTGCGGGAGTTATGTCGAGGTTTGATTGCAGCATGGAAGCCATTTTATACCATGTTTCAAACATTTCACGGCCATATATACCTTTGATCTTCAATCCTTTGAAGACGACCTTGTTCCAGTCAATACCGGTACCTTCAGGCATAATGCCGAGCATAGCTATGTTTCCGCCATGATTCATTTTATCCAGCATGTCTTTAAATGCCGCAGGGCTGCCGGACATTTCAAGACCAACATCAAATCCTTCGGTCATTTTCAGGTCTGCCATAACATCATCAAGCTTTTCTTTGCTGACGTTGACAGTTTTGGATGCTCCAAGCTTACCTGCGATTTCAAGGCGGTAATCATTAAGATCTGTAATGACAATGTGTCTTGCTCCTGCATGGCGGGCAATTGCTACAGCCATGATGCCGATTGGACCTGCTCCGGTAATGAGAACATCTTCACCAACGAGATCGAATGAGAGAGCTGTATGTGCTGCATTGCCAAGAGGATCAAGGACAGATGCTACATCATCAGAAATGGATTCTGTAAGTTTGAATACATTTGATGCAGGAACACTGATGAACTCTGCAAAACAGCCCGGACGGTTTACACCAACACCAATGGTATTACGGCATAGGTGTCTTTTGCCGGCGCGGCAGTTACGGCAATGTCCGCAAGTGACATGGCCTTCAGCAGAAACACGGTCTCCGAGATCTAGTCCCTGTACTTCACTGCCCATGCTTTCGATTGTTCCGACAAATTCGTGTCCTACAACCATTGGGACAGGGATTGTCTGCTGAGCCCATTTATCCCAATTATAGATGTGTACATCGGTTCCGCAAATAGCAGTCTTTTTAACTTTGACGAGTACATCGTTGGGGCCGCACTGGGGAACCGGAACTTCTTCCATCCAGATGCCTTCTTTTGCCTTGCTTTTAACCAGAGCTTTCATCATTTTCATTTCTATATACCCTTACTTGATTATTCCGAGTTCACGGCCTACTTTAATAAATGCGTCAACAGCCTTGTTTACCTGCTCAGGAGTGTGACCTGCAGACATCTGAGTTCTGATTCTTGCAGCCCCGCGCGGTACTACTGGAAAACTAAAACCGACAACGTAGATACCTTCTTTTAACAGTCCTTCAGACATCTTCTGGGCAAGGACTGCATCACCAAGCATAACTGGTATAATGGGGTGGTTACCTGGTACAAGAGTAAATCCGGCTTCTGTCATGCGGGTGCGGAAAATTCTGCTGTTCTCTTCAAGCTTTTCACGAAGTTCAGGCTTTCCATCAATTAAATCCAGCACTGCAATTGATGTGGATGCGATAACAGGAGCAAGAGTATTGGAAAAAAGGTAGGGGCGTGATCTCTGGCGCAGCCATTCAATAATTTCTTTACGTCCTGAAGTGTATCCTCCAGATGCTCCGCCAAGAGCTTTACCCAGAGTTCCTGTGATAATATCTACCCGGTCAAGAACTCCACAATACTCATGAGTTCCTCGACCATTTTCACCGATAAAACCGACAGCATGAGAATCATCTACCATTACAAGTGCGCCATATTTATCAGCCAGGTCGCACACGGATTTGAGATCTGCTATGATGCCGTCCATGGAAAAAACACCATCTGTTACAATCAGTTTATGACGACAGTTTGCAGCGGCTTTAAGCTGCTCTTCAAGGTCAGCCATATCATTATTCTTGTAGCGAAATCTTTGAGCCTTACACAGGCGGACGCCATCAATAATAGAAGCGTGATTCAGAGCATCACTGATAACTGCATCTTCTTTACCCAGAATTGTTTCAAACAATCCACCGTTTGCATCAAAACATGAGCTGTAAAGAATCGTATCTTCGGTTTTTAAAAATTGACTGATTCTTTTTTCAAGCTGTTTGTGTACATCCTGAGTCCCACAGATAAATCTAACTGAGGAAAGTCCGAATCCGTATTTATCGAGTGCAGCTTTACCTGTCTCAATAAGATCTGGATTGTTTGCCAGTCCCAGATAGTTGTTTGCGCAAAAATTGAGTACTTCCTGGCCTCCTGCAACAGAAATAAGTGCCTGCTGCTGGGAAGTTATAATTCTTTCATCTTTGTAAAGACCTTCTGATTTTAACTCTTCAGTCTGCTCAGAAAGAGATTTTAACAAATTATTTTGCATATACTTTTCTCCTGTTGAGGAATATGGTTATTTCGAAATTATTAAAAAACTACATAAGAACTGTTGTCAAGCAAAAAAATAATGCTGATAAATTAAGAAACAAGTAAAAAAGAAGTTAAAATTGAGTGTGTGACTGTTGAAATTGATTGATTGACGGATTTGTTATTTTACCACTATGTATATTACGTTATCTTGCAAAAAATAAATCTATTTTGACTAAAGGAGATTCGGCGTGAAAGAGAGACAATTAGTTCTTGATGATGTAGATCGTAATATTATTGAAGAATTACAGCGTAATGGACGTGAATCATATAAAAATATAGCAAGAAAACTTGGTGTTTCTGATGGCACTGTACGGTTGCGTACAGAACGAATGATCAAAAATGACTATTTGCGTATCACCGCTTCCGTAAATCCTCTTTATTTTGAAAACAGCCTTATCGCTATGGTTGGTATTAATCTCGATGAACGCGCCAACTCTGATATTATGGAAAAGATATCAAAGGTTAATGGTGTTCAAAGTGTAATCAACGTTTCCGGCCGTTTTGACCTTTTAGTTGAAGTCTTTGTCGCTTCCAGAAATGACTTCCGTCAGTTTCTTGTAGATGATTTGTCATGCATTGGTGGTATCAAATCGACAGAAACATTCATGTTTCTTGATGCTATTAATAAATGGGCTGAGCACAGAGATTAAAACTTCCACTCTACCTTCTATATAATTTGTCATATTTGTCTAATTTGTGCCGAAGCAGCTTTTACGGGGAAAGCTGTCTTCGCTATAAGGCAGTCGTGCTTTTTTGTATTGAGCAATTTATTTAAGATAGAGTTATGGTTTCATGTATACTTTGTCATAGGCATACGGGTTGATTTGAATCTGTTTTGTCGGGGCAAGATCCTTTAATATCGGAGCTGTTCTGATAGTCCTAACGTATTTATGATTTCTATATTGGTTAAGCTGCAGTTTTTGTGCTCTTTTACGTTTAACATACTTGTCCATACGGTCCCAGCGATCAAGCCACTGCTTATAAAGTCTGAATGTCTTGGCCATTTCCTCATAATCCTGAGTACTGCTATCCCGTTTACGTATCCCGAAAAAATCAAGCACTTGTTTTACGAATAGTTTGCGTGGTTGAGGCTTGATTTTAGCTGCTGATCTGATGCGGTCAATTTCTTTTTCGTCTGGCGAAATAGCTGCCGCCTTTTGAGAATCCTTCATTGCAAATGCAGCAATAGTTTGCTGTAAATCTTTAATCCTTTGAGATTTATTTTCTTCGGTACTTTTTGATGCCTTCAGAGGAGTATATCCCAGCGATAGAAAAATATCTTTCCCGCTAGTCAGAACAGTCATATCATAAACAGATTGTAAATTTACCTCAGTATATGGTTGATGATAATAATATTGATCATTCTCGTCATCATACAAGAAGTCTCTATGTATATATGCTATGTTTCCATCTTTAAATGCTTCCAGTACTGCTTTAAGTGCAGGAGAGGGTAATATTTCATCTGCTCTGATTGTATTTTCTTTTGCCTTAATTATTTCTAAGGAAGATTTAGACACTTTATTTCTTTTATCAGACAGACTCTTTTCTTTTTTGTGCAGGCTTGGAGTTGATTGATTTTTTATTTCATTAATAATTTTCATCAGTTCTTTGGAGGGAGGAACTTCACTAGCCTTATGTGGATTGATATCTTCTTTAGCTGGAATTCTGGCTAATTTGGGAGCGTTGAGTCTTTTATATTCGTTTGTATTTTGAAATTTAGCAGGTTCTTGGAAATCATATTTTTCTTGGGATTTAAGTTCTGTTAACCTTTGCCCTGTATTGTCGGATGCAAACCCTAAGCCTGCTATCGCTAATAAACTGATTAATAAAAGCGAAAGGTGAAAGACATATTTTGCCTTTTTTATTTTTATCTTCATAGGTATTCGAGTTGAGACTTGCATAAGGATTAATTTAGCTAGTTATTTTTATTTCGAATATGATTTTTTTATTTTGTATATCAGAATATATCAATCTGAAATAAGTGTGTCATTTTTTTATAAAAGTAAAGTATGTTTTATTTTAAAAGTAACTTTTATAGTTTAGCAATTTGTGGCATATTGCTGTTAATTTTAGTTCACTATTTTTTCGTCAAAGCTTTGATTGGTTCGTTGATATTCATTTTCTGGTGGAGCATATGGTCAAATTTTTCCGTATACGTAAGGGGCAGGTGCTACCATATAAACTTCTGGTTTATATTCTGATTTGTAGTTCTTTTTTTACGATTCTCGGCACAAGTATTCAGCTTTATATGGAATATCGTAATGATGTTGGTGAAATCCAGAAAGGAATGAATCAGATTGAGCAAAGCTACGCTAATACCATTGCAGCAAGTCTTTGGGATATAAATATCGATCATGTTAAAATTCAGCTTGAAGGGGCTCTTAAGCTGCCTGGGCTGCGATATCTCGAAGTTGTTGAGATGTCTTTTGGTTCTGTTGATCCTGTTGCCTCGCTAGGCGCTATTCCTAAAGGTAAAAATATTATAGAGCGCACGTATCCATTGATACATATTGTAGATGGTAAAACCGTAGAGGTCGGACAGTTAAGAGCTGTTGCGGGGCTTGATGACGTATTTAAGAAACTCAAACTCAGAGTTTTTATAATTATGTTAACTCAAGGTGTTAAAACTTTTCTTGTCGCATTATTTATTCTCATCATTATACATTATATGATTACCAGACATTTGCAGGCCATGGCTGACTATGCGCAGGATATGGATATTAATAATCTTGACCGGGAACTTGTTTTAAAGCGGCGTAGAGTTAACAGAACACCTGATGAGATTGATATGGTTGTGCAGGCATTTAATAAAATGCGCATGAATCTGGTCCGTGATATTGCTGAGCGAAAAAAGGTGGAAGAAGCACTTAAAGAAGCAAATATGATTGTTGAGAAGAGTCCTGTGATACTCTTTAAATGGCGTAATGAAGAAGGTTGGCCTGTTGAGCTTGTTTCGCAGAATATTTCTCAGCTGGGATTTCAGGCTGATGAATTTTTATCAGGAAAAATTAAGTATATTGAGGTAATACATCATGAGGACCTTGATCGAGTTGGTCAGGAACTAATGCACTGGATTAATCATGGTGTTGATCATTTCATTCAGCAATATCGCATTGTAGATCATTCGGGAAGAGTTTACTGGATCGAAGATAGCACAGTAGTTGTCCGGGATGCTGATGGTAATGTTGCTTCTTTCTTAGGTATTGCAATGGATGTTACTGAACGTGTTATGGCCGAGAGTGAATTGGCACGTTTACGTAATCTTCTTAAAAATACCATTGATTCTATGCCGACTGTATTAGTTGGTGTGGATGAGAATATATGTATTAATCAGTGGAATAAGTCTGCTGAAGAAGAGACACATAAAACTTTTGAAGATGTTAAGGGATTACATCTGTTTGATTTGTTCCCACAACTTAAATCCGAGCTGGATTTGATTGTAGAGTCTGTTAAGAACTTAGAAGTTAAGGAGAAGAATAAGATCCCTTTCAGTGCAGATGGTGAGGTTCAATATAAGAATATAAAAATATATCCACTCCTTGAAAGTGAAGCTGGTCGCGGAGCAGTTGTTCTCATTGATGATGTTACAATGAAGTCACGTCTTGAGGATATGATGATCCAGACGGAGAAAATGATGTCCGTAGGTGGACTGGCTGCCGGAATGGCCCATGAAATTAATAATCCTCTTGGAGCAGTTCTTTCAGGTGTGCAGGGGACAGAAAGACGTTTTTCTCCATCTCTTCAGAAGAATATTGAAGTTGCCGATGGGATTGGGTTGGACCTCCAGAAGGTACATCAGTATATGGATCAGCGTGGTATTTTAGGTTACCTTCGCGGGATAAGTGATGCCGGACGCAGGGCAGCCAGAATAGTTCGTAACATGCTTGAATTCAGCCGTAAGAGTGAATCTACAAGAGCAGAAGTAAATGTGAAGGGAATTTTGGAAAAAACCCTTAGTCTGGCTGAGAATGATTATGATTTGAAAAAGAAATATGATTTTAAAACTATTGAAGTCCGGCGTGACTATGAGCAGGGATTGCCGAAGGTAAGTATTACAGAAACCGA
The DNA here is from genome assembly GCF_000425265.1 of Maridesulfovibrio zosterae DSM 11974. Lineage (NCBI taxonomy): Bacteria > Pseudomonadati > Thermodesulfobacteriota > Desulfovibrionia > Desulfovibrionales > Desulfovibrionaceae > Maridesulfovibrio > Maridesulfovibrio zosterae. Next base: position 268,283 of record NZ_AUDC01000012.1, on the reverse strand, counting down.
AATTGAGCAGGTTTTTTTAAATCTTTTCAAAAATGCAGCTCAGGCAATGATTGATAAAGATTTTGAAGGAGAAACTCCTAATATTACCCTTAGAACACGCAAAGATGGTGATTTTGTTCGCATCGAGGTTGAAGATAACGGTTCGGGAATGGATGAAGATATCAGGAAAAGGGTGTTTGAACCATTTTATACAACTAAGCGGGTAGGTTTAGGAACCGGACTTGGGCTGTCTGTTTCTTATTTTATTATTACGCGGAATCATGAAGGTGAGTTTTTAGTTGAATCAGAGCCTGGTAAGGGATCAAAATTTATTATAAGACTTCCTGTTGTTGAAAATAAAATTGATTGAAAATAAATTTCATATAAGAGTGATGATCAAAGTTCTCCTTCCACAATATTGGAAGGAGAACTTTTTTTTAAGTAGATGGAATATTTAAATGTAAGTTTAATGTAAAATGTTATAAAAAATGTTATAAGATTACTGTATTGTTTGTGTTATGCATTTACGGACTACCCGAAAGGAGGGGTTTTATGACATTAAATATTAAAAATAAGCTGATCATGATGACATTGGTTGCAGTGCTCTTTTCAGTTGGTGGTCTTTCGTTTGTTGCTTATTTTGAAATGACTGGCATGGCAGAAACTTATTTTTCTGAGTCATCATCGGGAGAACTACAGCAAGTGGACCGATTTATAACTCTTTTCATGAAAGAAGCTCAATTGAATGCCAAATTTATTGCTACTGATAAGAGAGTGGAAGGAGCTGTAGGTGCCGGAGTTAATTTTGTTAATGACAATAAACTGGGTAGCATAACAAGGGCTGTGCTTGGTGAAGAGGGTAAAATTTTATATGATTTTTTTGAGCAGATGGTTAAAAGCCATCCTGCCTATGGGAACATATATACAGGCATGGAAGATGGTACTTTCATTATGGCTCCGGGGGATAAGATGCCTCAAGGGTATGACCCGAGAAAAAGGCCATGGTACAGAGAAGCTGAGAATTCACTTGATGAGACCTCATTCAGTAAGGCCTATAAATCAACTACTGGTGACGCCGTAAGTACTATTACTGCCAAGATAAAAAAGGACGGCAGCCTCATAGGTATAGTCGGTATTGATATTAATCTGTCTACTCTTACTGATGTTGTGTCAGCAATCAAGGTCGGGAAAACTGGGTATGTTATGCTTATGGAAGCTGATAACACGATACTTTCAGACCCGGTTCATAAGGATTATCTGTTTAAGCAAGCTGATAAAGTTGATAATTCCGGACTTACAGCTGTGGCAAAACTTAATGATGGAGTTTCAATCATCAGTTTGGATGGGAAAGAAACCTTTGTAAGAATTTATACATCGCCTCACCTTGGCTGGAAGTTGGCGCTTCTTATTGATAAATCAGAGATCATGGGAGGAGCTTACAATACACTCAAGGATACTTTTTTGATAGGATTTGGAATTGCGTTGGTTTTATGCGTAGTTGGATGGATCGTCGCGAGGTCCATTGCTACTCCAATCCAGCTTTTAGTCAGTGCTGCTCATGATGTCTCAAATGGGAAGTATGATGTAGAGCTTGACGAATCTAATTTCTCAGGTGAATTGCTTACTCTGCAGCAGTCTCTTAAAAATATGGTCGATAATCTTGTAACCTTGTTAAAGAGCACTGAGGAGAAAGGTATAGAGGCAGAACGGCAGACAGAACTTGCCAAAGATGCTCTTGCTGATGCTGAAGTTGCACGCAACGAAGCAGAGAATGCAAAACGTGAAGGTATGTTGCAGGCTGCAGGGCATCTTGAAAAAATAGTAGCACAGGTCTCCAGTGCAACACAGGAACTTTCTTCTCAAATAGAAGAGTCCCGATCCGGTGCTGATGTTCAGAGGGAACGGACTACCGAAGCAGCTACAGCAATGGAAGAGATGAACGCTTCTGTTTTTGAGGTAGCACAAAATGCATCAAAAGCAGCGGAAAGTGCTGATATTGCTAAGAATCAGGCTGAGGTTGGGGGGAAGATAGTTCATAATGTAATATCAAGTATAGGTGAAGTGCATGAAGCTTCCGGGCAGATGTCTATCGGACTTGAAGGGTTAGGTCAGCAGGCTGAGGGGATCGGGAACGTTATGAATGTGATTACTGATATTGCTGATCAGACAAATCTTTTAGCTCTTAACGCTGCAATTGAGGCTGCCCGAGCAGGTGATGCCGGGCGCGGATTTGCTGTTGTTGCTGATGAAGTCCGTAAATTGGCTGAAAAAACCATGGATGCTACCAAAGAGGTTGGTGATGCTGTGGCTGCTATTCAGACCAGAACTCGTGATAGTATCAGCGATATGGCAAGAGCCTCCGGCATGATTGAGACTAGTACCCAATATGCGTCTGAGGCAGGTGAGTCTTTATCTTCTATCGTAGAAGTTGTTGACGATACTGCGGATCAGGTTAGGGCTATTGCTACTGCCTCGGAAGAGCAATCTGCCGCTTCGGAGGAAATTAATCGTACGACTGATGATGTCAATCGTATCGCAGCTGAAACATCTTATGCAATGGAAGAGTCCTCACAGGCTGTGATGGAACTTTCTAGACTCACTGAAGAGCTTAATTCAGTTATTGAAGATTTGAAAAAAGTTTAAACTAGCAAAATATTCATATAGAAGGCCGTTTCCTTATCGGGGAAACGGCCTTCTCTGTTTCTATGTCGAAAATTAATAAAGAAAAAAATTTCGAATTCAGTGCTAATTATATCCTTGTTTAGGATACCCTTTATAATAAAAAATATTTCTAAAGTTAAACAATCTCATTCTATACATACGGTATGATAAACTGTTGTATTTTGTCATAAAGTTGAATTATAGATACAACATATAAGACAATAGGATATTAATGTTATGCATTGATTATAAATTATTGCACTACCAATGCTCATGCTCTATTGTAAATAATATATTTTCGTTGCAAACGTTTGCTGCTTGATATTATTCAGAAAAATGCTAAAATAAAAAATCATTACGAATGCATTAAATGAGGGGAGTTGCATAAATATAGTATGGAAATACTATAGTAAGGGGTATTTATATGACTACTAATGATGGACTGAGGAGAAGGGTTTTAAGAGATGATGTGGTAGAACATATTGTCGAGAGTATTATAAACGGTACTTTAAAGCCTGGCGATAAGATTGTTGAAACCAGAATTTCTCGTGAATTACACGTCAGCCAGGGGGCTGTGCGTGAAGCTATACGAGATTTAACTGCACGTGGTTTTGTTGAGACTGAACCGTATAAAGGTTCAAAGGTGAGAACTCTCACAGTTAATGATCTTCATGATTATTATGCTGTGAGAGGAGAACTTGAGCCTATTGCTGCCGGATGGGCATATAAACTCAATACAATTGATATTGACGGGCTGTACTGCATAGTTGATACAATGCAGGCAGCAGTGTTGCGCAAAGATGCGGATGTTGTACGTAAGGCTGATTTGGAATTCCATAGGAAGATTGTCGAAGCATGCGGGAATAAGTCTCTTATTCGGTCATGGGAAGCATTGGCAAATGACTATTGGATATATACAATAGCATATAAGGGATTTAACAGCGATACAAGTCTGTCAGGTCATGCAGAATCACACCGTTTAATTATTAAAGCAATTGAATCCGGTGATATCAATTTGATGAAAGAACGATTGCAAAGCCACTTTGTGAATGAAATATAAAGTTATTGGATTGAATCAGCTGGCATCTTTCGGATGCCGGCTTTTTTAATCCGGTTATTTCATTGCAAAGGCAATTCTTTTGCTTTGTCGAAGATATTGATTTTGTTTGCTTGAACGGATAAATGATTTCACAGATTTGACGCCGTTTATATTACCTGCAATCTGTCTGGCCTTTACTGCTTCATTAATATCACCAACTCTTCCAAGTAATATAATATTACAATCTACTGACTTCACAGCTACATTAGCTCCCCATACATTATCATCTTCAAGGAGAGCCGTTTTTACGGACATTTGGAGTATATAATCTTCTGCGTTGTTACAGTGGCTGTTTTCCTCTTCGGAAAAAAGATAGGTGGTTAGAGAATTGACTTTATTATTTTTTTTGACAAGCCTACGTATACGCTGGAGGTCCTCCTTCTCATCGTATTTGCCGACAATATACACATTACCGTTATATGCGTATGTACTCAGGTCTAGAATTTCCAAACCTTTCTCATTAAGAATAGCTGACTGAATTTTGGTTTCCAACATTTCATCTTCAATAATAGTTTGGAAACCACGCTCATCAGTGCTTATGGCGTATGCGGTATAGATAGATCCGACTGAAGAAGGAATCATAAGAGGTCCGGGCAGTGGCGGTATCAGTACAGAAGCAGAGCACCCGCTTAAACAGCTGATTATCAGTATTAAAAATAAAAAATGTATTTTCTGCATCCCGCTATCATCCTTGATTAGAGTTTATGGGGGCAGTACAGCAAAGAATATGCCTAGAAGGTTATTTGTAGAATTACTGTATAAAGTTTAATAGGTTAGTAATTCTGTTGTGGTAAGTATGCTTTTTTAAAATTAGATTACGCCAAAATTTTGAAAGACTTTTCTTGAGTTTAGGAAGTGTCATAAATTTATCACATAGTGCCGGTAGTTCATCTGGAGAGATGAAGGAACATTCTTGTACAAGTTCGTCTGGGAAAATGGAAAGACCGGGCGTATAATCAGTCAGTAGCAGACCTCCGACAGCCCATACATCAAAATTTCGCTGTGTAAGTCCACACGGCAGAAGCGGGCTTGTCATATTCAGATTTATTCCTGCTCCTGCATAGATTGATGGCAATGCTGTATAGTAGTCTACTGGTGGACGAATGTCAGTAGAAGTAAGTTGTTTTTTCCAGCCTTCATCGCCGAAAAGGGTGAGATTTTCTCCCGCAGCATTGAGTATACAGCTCCTCCAAAGCAGTCCTGATTGTTCGGCTCTGAATCCTGTTTCACGTACCTTGCGTCCCGGCCAGAATTTATGAAGCATATCACGTTTTGCCCACCACTCAAAGTCCGGCTTTGTTCCAGTTCCGATGGTTCTTACTGCTTCATCATAATCTTTGTGTGTGAAAGTACATCCTGCAAAAAAACTATCTTTGTGAGGGAAGCTGGAACGGCCTACAAAGACGACTCGTTTATCAAGCATTGGAAATTTTACAACATCAGCATTAAAAAGATCAGGGTCTGTTCCAAGTGGGAGATGCTCGACTTTTATTGATCCAAGCTGTTTCAGATGCTGGATAAACCAATGGTCGGTTACCATTAGCGGGACTTGTTTCCAGTAGTCTGATTTAATGCCTGAAATAATATGGAATGGATTGTCTACAAACCAGACAACTACCTTGACACCAGCCTCTCTAAGCATGAAATATGTTTCGCCTGTATTGTCCAGTCCTATAAAATTAATACTCAGAACCAGTTCCGGTAATTCCTGATCTAGCATGGAAAGCAGGTTTTTGCGCATTGCATCCGGATCGATAACACTGTATGTGAAGTCGGCATGTGCAAGGGCTTTTGAGAGTTCCGGTACTAATAGAGAATTATCATCTCCTGGAATCCATACTGTCTTTTTTCGTACTTTTTTATTCACTCCGGTTTGCCTGATTACCAGTTGAGCAAGTATCGGACCCCAGAATGATGGGAAAAGCATTTTGTTCGGAGTGTATAAAATAATTCTGTGTGCAGTTGTGGATAATAGCTCCGGTTTAATCTTTTTGAATGCGGAAGGGATTTTTCTCGAAAGGGTTTGTGATTCGAAGTCAGGACATTCTATATAATAAATAGTGCTGTTGTCAGGAAAAAGTTTTAAAGCTGTTTCCGGCACAGGTCCCAACCCTAAGAATAAAATTTCACCGCTACCGCCTAGGTCCTGAAAGTATTCAGTCCCATCGGGCAATGACTGTAATTTCCCGGATTCGTTTTTAATACGTATTCTCTGAGGGCGTTGCATAGTTTATGGAACTTGGCTAACAAGCCTTAATAAGTTAATTTTCTTTCATCTTATAACGCAGTTGCTTAGAAAAGTCTTTTTTTGGGTGCTGCGAAACCAACAGCAGAGTATGAAACAATATCGCGATCATTATTTTAAAAGGGCTAAAAAAGATAATTATCCTGCCCGTTCAGTATATAAGCTTCAAGAATTGGACAAGCGTTTTAACATTTTAGCCAAAGGGCAAAATGTTATGGATCTTGGCGCTGCCCCCGGATCATGGACTCTTTTTGCTGCCAAAAAAGTAGGTGACGAAGGCCGTGTTCTGGGCGTTGACATTCAGTCGACCGATACAATCTTTCCAGACAACGCAACTTTTTTGCAGGCTGATGTTTTTGAAGATTCTCCAGAACTTCTTGCTGCAATGGATAAACAGCTTCCGTATGACCTTATCATCAGTGATATGGCTCCGAAAACTTCCGGTGTAAAATTTGCTGATCAGGCCAATTCTCTCGAACTTTGTGAGAGGGCTCGAGATATTGTTCCAAGCAGGCTTAAGATTGGGGGGAATTTTGTCGTGAAAATTTTTGAAGGCCCCGATGTTAAAGGCTACACTGATTCATTGAGAAAGATGTTTTCCAAGGTGAAAACATTCAAGCCTAAAAGCTCCAGACAGGAAAGTAAGGAGATTTTCATTGTAGGGCTTGGCTTTCGCGGCGGGGCAGAGTAAGAAGGGGATCTTCTTTGCTAAGCAATATGCTGGCATAGTTTATCAATAGAAAAAATGGTGGGGTTCCCGAGCGGCCAAAGGGAACAGACTGTAAATCTGTCGGCAACGCCTTCGGAGGTTCGAATCCTCCCCCCACCACCATATTTATATATTCCGGCGATTTTTACCGGATTTCAGGTTAAAGCTTAAGGTCCTTTTTGATACGGCGAGTTTGGATTGTTGTGATAAAAAACGCATACAGTCTATACGCCACTCAGAGGTAAATTATAAAATTAGCAGACCCTCGAATTTTTTACGGGGGTTCTTACGTTCTTTTCAGGAGGAATACATGGCTGGACATAGTAAATGGGCAAACATTCAGCATAGAAAAGGTAGACAGGACGCCAAGCGCGGTAAAATTTTTACCAAAATGGCTAAGGATATCATTATCGCAGCCAAGGGTGGCGGCGATCCCAGTATGAATGCTTCACTGCGCCTTGCTATTTCAAAAGCTAAAGCAGTAAACATGCCTAACGATAAAATTGATACAGCAATCAAGAAAGGTACTGGCGAGTTGGCTGGTGGTGATATTGCTGAAGTCATGTACGAAGGTTACGGTCCCGGTGGTGTTGCAGTCCTTATCGAAGCTGCCACTGATAACAAAAACCGTACTGTTGCTGAAGTGCGTCATGCCCTCGGTAAAGGCGGCGGTTCCATGGGAGAAGCTGGCTGTGTTGCATGGATGTTTGATAAAAGAGGTGTAATGATTTTTGACAGTGAGAAATACACTGAAGATCAACTCCTTGAAATCGGTCTCGAAGCCGGTGCTGAAGACGTTATTGCTGAAGATGGCTCTCTTGAGGTTCATTGTGCTCCTGAAGATTTCAGTGCAGTGCAGAAAGCCTTTGAAGATGCCGAATTTGAAGTGACAAGTTCTGAACTTTCTTATGTGCCAAAGAACCTTGTAGAAGTTGATGTTCCCAATGCTAAAAAGCTTATGAACCTTATGGAAAAGCTGGAAGACAATGAAGACGTACAGAACGTCCATGTTAATGCCGATTTTCCTGAAGAGCTCATGGCTGAAATGGCAGACTAGATGGGAGATTCCGGTATTATCATTATAGGTATTGATCCTGGAACCCGTGTTACGGGGTTCGGGATTGTCAGGGAACTTTCGGGTCAGGTTTCCCTTGTTGATGCCGGTACAATCCGTACTGATACCAAAAAACCGATGTGTGCTCGTTTAGGGCAGATTTATGCTCGCATTGCAGAGCTTATAGAAAATCATTCACCGGATGAGGCGGCAATAGAAAATGTTTTTGTCGCCTCTAATCCGGCTTCAGCCATCAAACTGGGACAGGCTAGAGGTGCTGCTATGGCTGCATGTGCTGTTTCCGGTCTGGTGGTCTCTGGGTACGAACCTACCAAGGTTAAACAAAACCTTGTTGGAACCGGACGTGCTGATAAGACACAGGTCGCTTTTATGGTAGAGCGTATTCTTGGTGTTAAGAATACAAAATGGGCCAAAGATACAACTGATGCTCTGGCTATTGCAGTCTGTCATCTCAATGAAAGAAGATTTGCAAGGATGGCGGGAAAATGATCGCGTATATTCACGGAAAACTCCTCGAAGCTACAGATAAATCATGTATTATTCTTACTCCCGGCGGAGTGGGGTATGAGCTTTTTTTGACTATCTCAGCTCTGTCTACCTTGCCGGAAGCCGGGTCTGATATGGTCTTTTATGTTCATTCTGTTATCCGTGAAGATGCTTTTGATCTTTATGGTTTTCCTTGTTTTGATGACCGTGAAGTTTTTCGTACTCTTATTTCGATTGATCGCCTCGGACCTAAAAAAGCACTTGCAATTCTATCTCAGTTTAATCCTAAAGAGTTGCAGGATATCGTTTTTCGTGAAGACGTAAAAAGCATGGCTATTGTTCCGGGAATTGGCCCTAAATCCGCCCGTCAGATCTTATGGTCCTTGAAAGACAAAATGGAAACCCTTAAAAGTGCGACTATACGAAGCGGAGCCTGTCCGACGGAAGGTGATCGCAGTGAGTTTCTTGATGCGCTCTCAGGGTTACGAAACCTCGGATATGCAGATGATGAGGTTCGGGAGTTCCTCAAAGGTATTTTTGATGAGGAACCGGATCTTGATGCTGGCGGTGCAATACGTGTGGCGCTTAAAAAAATATCTCAGAGTAAATAGTTTTAACACAGGCAGTGCCGGAATATGTTGGAAAACAACGGAACAGATGATCACATTAGACCGCAACGACTGACTGATTTTATAGGTCAGGACGATCTGCGTGATAATCTTGATGTTTTTATTCAAGCGGCCCGCGGACGCGGAACTGCCATGGATCATGCCCTCTTTTACGGAAATCCGGGACTTGGCAAGACAACTCTTGCCCGTATTATCTCATCAGAGCTCGGGGTAAATCTTATCTCCACCTCCGGTCCGGTTTTGGAACGCAGTGGTGACCTTGCAGCTATTCTAACCAATCTTTCCCGTAATGATATCCTTTTTATTGATGAAATTCACAGAGTTCCGGCCACGGTTGAGGAAGTCCTCTATCCGGCAATGGAAGATTACAATATTGACCTTATCATAGGTCAGGGACCTGCTGCCCGTACTGTTAAAATAGATCTTGAACCATTTACTCTGGTCGGTGCTACAACTCGTCTTGGGCTTCTGACTTCTCCTTTGCGTGATCGGTTTGGATGTATTTTTCGTCTGGAATTTTATTCACCGGAAGAGCTTGCCCGAATTGTTATCCGTGCTGCCCGAATTTTTGATCTGAAAGTTACTGAAGAAGGCGCGCTTATCATAGGAAAGCGCTCTCGCGGTACTCCGCGTATTGCCAACCGTCTTCTTAGACGTGTCCGTGACTATGCTACTGTGCATGGTGACGGGATAGTCAATGCTGAGCTTGCTGATATGGCTCTTGACCGTCTTGATGTTGATCCACTGGGGCTTGATTATATGGACCGCAAGATTCTTAATGTACTCATCGATCAGTTTGGTGGCGGTCCTGTTGGAGTTAAAACTATCGCCGTTGCCTGTTCTGAGGAAGTGCGTACAATTGAAGAAATTTACGAGCCATACCTTATTCAATGTGGATTTCTTAAAAGAACATCACGAGGTCGCGTCGCTACCGCTAAGGCTTATCAGCATTTACAGAAAATAACCGGAGCAGGTAGACTTTTTTAGATTTATTTATCCTTTCGGAATGTTGCTTACTTCCTGCATTTAATGTTTTTGTGTATTGTTCCTGCATAGCAAGCGCATTTGCTATAGTCCAGGAGGTATAATGTCGATTCGAATAAAGTTAATAACTGCACTTACAAGTATCCTCGTTCTCGCGTTCATCTCACTTAGTATATTCAATTATAATGTTTCCAGACAAAATGCCCGTGAAGAAACTCTGAATTCTGCACTGCCGCTTACCCGTGACAATATTTACTCGGAGATTCAGGCAGGTCTTATGCGCCCATTGTTTGTATCATCGTTAATGGCCAACGATACCTTTTTGAAAGACTGGGCCAGTTATGGCGAAAAAGATGTTTTGCAGATTATGCGCTATTTAGATGAAATTAAAAATAAATATGGTTTTTTTAGTACTTTTTATGTTTCTGCATTAACCAATGATTATTATTACCCACAAGGGATTTTGAAGACAGTATCTAAGTCAGACAGCCATGATGTCTGGTTTTATGATTTTATTAAGTCTGGTGAAAAGTATAATCTCATTGTTGATACCAATGAGGCAGAAAATAATTCTCTGACAATTTTCATCAATCACCGGGTCGTAGATAGAGATGGGAAATTGCTGGGTGTCACTGGTGTCGGCCTTAATATGGATAATGTATCCAATCTTCTTAAGAATTTTTCTGATAAGTATTCAAAAACAATTTTTCTCATGAGCACTGACGGTACTATTCAGGCTCATTGCCAAGCTGATCTGGTTGGTTATACTAATATTAAATCTATTGCCGGCATAAGTGGTATTGCTGATAATATATTGTCTGCAGACCGCAAAGAACCTGTAACATTTGAGTGTAAGGACGATGGAGATAGGATTTATCTTACATCCAGATATATTCCTGAATTTAATTGGTTTTTAATTGTTGAGCAGGATGAAAACGGGCTTCTTAAATATGCCAAAGATAATTTTATCAGGACATTAACCATCGGGGCTCTAGCCACTTTTCTTGTTGTTGTGTTGTCAGTCCTGGTTGTGAATTATTTCCAGTTACGCTTGGAAAAGCAGGCTAATACTGACGAGCTTACCGGAGTTGCAAACCGCAGATCATTTGAGCGCAAAGTGAATGATGCCATAAGTCTGCATAGCAAAAACGGAAATATATTTTCACTCGTATTACTTGATGTCGATGGATTCAAGGCTGTTAATGATCAGTGCGGACATATTGAGGGAGATGTTGTACTGCGGGAAATTTCAAATATAATCTCTTCGTCGATTCGTGAAACAGATTTCTGTGCACGATGGGGCGGGGATGAATTTATTATCCTCATTTCAGGAAATGATGAACAAGCTTTCATTATTGCTGAACGCATCAGGAGACAAGTTGAACAGATTCGAAAATGTTCAGATAAAAACTCAGAAGCACAAGATGGGATAGTCGTAACAGTCAGTTGCGGTGTAGCTCAGTTCAGAACAGGGGAAACTCTGGATTCACTGACCCTCAGAGCTGATCAGGCCATGTATAAATCAAAGGATCTTGGTAAAAATATGATCATAAAAAGTTAAAAAAATACTTTAATCAACATCAGGTACTATTTTACACATATAACCTACAAGTAGATCGAAAATATTTTTACTACGGTTATTAAATCTGAATTCCAGTTCTTTAAGATAAAGGGGGAAACGGTGAGGAGAAATCCCTTTGTACCGTTTGAATCTTTCTCTTGCAAAATCCCAGAATTCGCCTTCTGAAGTTTCTATGTGTGGGGTTATATTTCGGTATTTACGAATATAGTCCAGTGGAAGAGTTTCGTCGCCACAAAGAATTAGTGCATCGTATTTCTGATAACGGTCAGTGTGGATAATTGAGCCATGCCGTACAAGCTTCAGATGAAAATTATGATTGAAGTGGAAGACTGATTCTGCAGTAATATTCTGCATAAGATCAATGAACACCCAGCCGTTTTTTTCCATTATGCCAAATACAGGTATTTCTCCAGAATTACTTTGAGCAGGCACACCAGTCAGTTTCTTACCCTTAAGATGGGTATGCAGTCCTGTTTCAGGGCCTAGTAGCTGCTGCGCATCAATTGCCTGTGAAAGGATAGCAAATCGTATAGCAGTTATCGCTTTATAGGTTGCGTTGTAGGACAATCCCAGGTCCTGCGAGATGGCGTGAGCAGTGTTGTCTTCAGAGAACATCTGAATCAGACGAAGCCATTCACGGCAGGAAAGCCCTCCGTTGTTAATCCATCTACCACTGAACTCCTGAAATGTGTATTTGCATGATGAGCAGCGATAACGATTACCGTTGAGTGCATAAAGCTTAAGTTCTCTGCAGCGTGGACAGAAGAGTTTACGCTCACCCAAACATTTGTGGATTAAAAATTTTCTGGCTTCTTCTTCTGACGATACCAGTTTTTCTATCATTTCATTATTATCTGCCATAGTTAACTCAGAGCCATTGGCTAGCCACCAATAGAAGACATCTGCGTTGTGCATACACCTTCATTTCCTGATCTGGATTCCAGAAGATGATAACCAAGCGGTTTGTCGCGCGTCGCTGCGGCAATAACTCTCAGGAGCTGGTCATCTCCAAGCTTCGGGTTGCGCAAAATATTACGTAGATTATATGTACGGTCCGAAAAGAGGCAGGTTCGCAGCTGTCCATCAGATGTAATGCGCAGTCTGTTACACGTTCCGCAAAAATGTGAGCTTACAGGAGAAATGAGACCCAGTCTGCCTTTGCCGTTCTCAATTGTATACATTCGGGCTGGACCACGGTTGTCTGGTGTGCGTTCAGCGGGAATTAAATTAGCAAATTCTTTTGCTTGTAAAAGGATGTCATCCGCTGACCAGAATTGTCTGTCTGACTGCGTGTCATCGCCCATAGGCATGAATTCAATGAAGCGCAAATCTACAGGGTTTTTACGGGCAAAATCAAGAAATACTCCCAGCTCTTTATCGTTGGTACCTTTCATGGCAACCGCATTTATCTTAATCTTGATTCCTGCTGATAAGCACGATTCAATAGTTGCAAGAACGTCATTAAGATGATCCTTACCTGTTACTTCCTTAAATGTTTGTCTGTTTAGAGTATCAAGTGATATATTAAGTCTTCTAACACCTATTTTTTTTAAATCTGGAACAACATTTTTAATTGTTGTCCCGTTTGTCGTAATACGTAGATCAATGTCTTCGTGGCGTGACATAATCTCACCAATGAAATCCATAAATCCACGGCGTGCAAATGGTTCACCGCCGGTAAGGCGAAGTTTGCTGATATTCATGGATGTAGCAAGTCCAATCAGGCGTAACATTTCTTCATAGCGAAGAATATCGGGGTGAGGGATAAATTTAAAATCCTTGGTCACGCAATACACGCAGCGTAGATTACATCTATCAGTAACGCTAAGGCGTAAATAGCTGATACTTCTTCCTAATTTATCGGTAAGTACCATTTTAGAACCCCCACACGGATAAAGTGCCACGCGTATATCCTTCTTCGACTGCAACAAAATCAAGAGGAAGGGATTCCAGATCATCAAGTGCCGGAATGGAAATTTTATCAAATTCTCTGAAGTCAGCTGTTTTTATATAGCTTTTGCAAGATTCACAAACATCAACACGGTATCCAGGGGATTCATCCACTGTGAAAAATTTGAGTTTTTCAGGATTGCCTTCATCGCAGTATCCACAGGCAAGTCTGCGTACTCTGTATTCTGTATGGCAAAAAGAACAGTTTGCATAACGATATCCCTGTTTGTGATGCAGTGTGTGCATGAAAGCAATGCTTCCGCAAATAGGACAGTGACCATGCATTCTGGCCGGGGGCAGGCTTACATCAAAGTCCAGTTCTTTGTTTGCCGGTCCTTTTTTTTCTTCTGGTTCCTGTGTAGGCAGATACTGTTCAAGTTCAAGAGCGGCAGCTTTAATGGAAGGAGTTAGAGATGATTGTACGAGAAAATTAAGTGTACGCGGAGCTTCAGGTGTTTTTTCTGCCCATTTGGAGAAGAACTTATCATCACCTTTAAGGTAAGCACTGAAAGCTTCTTTAATATTCAACTCTCCTGATTTAAGCTGCTCAGTTAAGAAGTTACTTGCTTCAGATATTATACCTTCAGATTCAGTCAGAATAGTGGATAATTGATTAAAAAGTACAGTGGCTTGGTCCAGATCGTACGGAAAATCACTTCTCAGTATGAGAGGTCGTCCTTGTAAATTTTCGTCAGCAGTAGCTAATTTCGATGGTTCAGGGATTACAGGCCTGGCTTTTTCTTGTGCTTCAAGCTGAATGCGGGCTACTTTAGCGATCAGCCCGACAAGTTCTTCTGGTAGAAAAGGCTTGCTCTCAAGGTCTGAGATTTTTTTATCAAGCTGGCGTTTTGCGGCAGTGTAATCGTAACTCATCAATTAGCTCCTTAAAAAATACCAATTGGGCCACTATTTGACTGCCAGTAATATTACTCACCACAGACAGCGGCTATGACTTTTAGGTTAATTTTAACATGTACCGAATCGCATAAGTCTTATACACATAAGGTGCATAGGAATGCAAACTACTCATGGTTTTGCACAGAGGATAATTAGATTGCAAACAGGCAAAGTGTGTCTAAGATATATTACATAATAACAGCTTGTTATGGATAGAAAATATTTTTTAATAAAAGTTTGCTGCGAAGATCTTTGATACTAGCATGTACCTATACATAAATTTGATTGATAGGAATAAGAAAAAAACTTTGCCTGTGGTAATATGAAATGTGTTTTTAGCCAGAGAAATAAAGTCTATTATGACAGTTTTGATACAATAGACTTGTGCCTTCAGACAAGGTGATATTATTGTGATTAAAGCCCTTGGATACGGCCTTGATCGTTGTATACCCAAAATCCTGTGTCACTTATATTCCCAATGAGAGTAATCCCTATTTTTCGAGCCAGTTCAACGGAAAAACTGGTGGCAACTGCTGTAGAAGCTAAAATCGGAACTCCTATACGAACGGTTTTAAGCAGTATTTCAGAGGCAACACGGCCTGTAGAAACGATCATTTTACCATCCGTTGGAACTTCTTCTAAAAAACATTGACCAACGATCATATCAATTGCGTTGTGTCTGCCGATATCTTCCCTGAAATAAAGCATTTTTTCAGGTGTACATAAAGATGAATTGTGACATCCACGTGTTTTGCCATAAAGAGTAGAGCGCGCATGAAGTTCAGTGGCGTGACTTAAAATTTGTTCTGGTGTAACTTTTAAGGCAGATTTGATTGAGCGTTTTGAAACGGTCGATACGTTGCGTCCGAAGTTAGTTCCTTTGCCGCAGCCTGATGTTATGGAATATTCAAGAACACGTCCTTTCCATGGGTCGTGGGTGACTGTAACATCTGCAACAATGCGATCTGGACTTTCAGTTATTTTTAAATCGGTGATTTGATCTAAGGATGAAATATACGCATCAGATTTAAGGAACCCTACTGCAAGGTAATTCGGAAATTTTGATGTTGTCAGTAAAGTTACAACCTCACGCCCGTTGAGATTTATGGTTAGTGGTATTTCGAGAATACTCTGAATTTCCTTGTCCTTAAAAGAGCCGTTAGAGTACTCTTGTATGGTAAAATGCATGCTGTCGTTAATCATCTGGTCACCTGTTTTTTGGATTTGTATCAGAATAGGCTCAACAACTCCTTCAATCAAGGATATCTTTTCTCCTTCGGCTTCAGCACTTAAGAGTTATAAGGTTCAGATTGAAAGTATAATTATGCTTTGGTTGACATATCCTTTTGGATTTGCTTTAGAATACTGATACACAGCCGTCTTGACGGAAAGTATCTATAATGCGGATGTCTTGGTTTTATTAAAATCTAACAAGGTGTTTTTGGAGGAAAAATGAAAAAGATTAAGGTGTTATTTCTCGCTCTCGCTCTGGTTTCTCTGCTGGTTGCTCCAGGATTGGTTAAGGCTGAAGAAGTTCTTATGATGGCTACTACCACCAGTACTGATAATACAGGACTGCTGGACGAACTCGCCCCTACTTTTAAAAAGGATACTGGAATCGAATTGCGCTGGACAGCAGTCGGCACAGGTAAAGCTCTCAAGATGGGAGCCAATTGTGACGTTGACGTTTTGATGGTTCATGCTCCTGCAGCAGAACAGAAATACGTTGACTCCGGTGCTCTCAAAGACCGTCGTGAAGTTATGTATAATGATTTTGTAATCATAGGCCCTGCTGCCGATCCAGCAAAAGTTAAAGGTATGTCAGTTGTTGATGCTATGAAAACTTTTGCAGCTAAAAAAGCTCCTTTTATCAGCCGTGGTGACGATTCCGGTACAAATAAAAAAGAAATTTCTCTTTGGAAATTGGCTGGTACAAGTGTTCCTGATAAAGAAGCATGGTATATCCAGACTGGACAGGGAATGATTAAAAGTATTGTTATTGCAGCTGAACGTGGCGGTTATATCATGACTGACCGCGCAACATACATTAAATACAGCGCCACCAAAGATGGTAATCCTGCACTCAAAGTTCTCGTTGAAGGCGATAAAACACTGTACAATCAGTACAGTGTACTTGCTGTAAATCCTGAGAAATGCAAAAATGCTAAGTACAAACTGGCGACTAAATTCTCAGAGTGGATGGCTTCTCCTAAGACTCAGAAAGAAATTGCCGATTTCAAACTTCTTGGCAAAAAACTTTTTATCCCTAACGCTAAATAAGGTATCATATGGCTCGGAAAGGAGGGGAGAGTACCTCCTTTCCGAGTAATATTTTATCAATTTATGCAAGGTAGTAGAATATTTGTTAATCAAATTGGTATAAGTGGTTGAGGAGTTAAAGAAATAGTCAGATTTTGAAAAAGATTCTGGCTGCCGGAGGCATAAAGGATGATATGGATTTTATTTTAAACGGCTTCATGCAGGCTTTCGTATTGCTTTTCTCTGGAAATGCAGAAACATATTCTGCTATTTCTACAACTCTATGTGTGTCGACTATTTCTATTCTTGCCAGTTTGACTATTGGTGCTCCCCTTGGATTTCTGCTTGGGTATCATGATTTTTACGGAAAAAAGACTATGCGTATGATCGTTGATACTTTGCTTTCTTTTCCTACAGTGGTTATAGGGCTGCTGGTTTATGCTTTTTTGTCCCATAATGGCCCTATGGGAAGACTGGGATTGCTTTTTACTATTCCGGGTATTGCTGTCGGACAGACATTGCTTGGATTGCCTATAGTCGTTGCTATGATGGCAACAGCTGTAGAAAGCCTTGACCAGCGACTCAAAAACACTTTGCTGACACTTGGTGCGGCTCATGGACAAATTCTGCGCACGACTCTTTGGGAGGCTCGTTACAGTCTTGTCCTGGCGGCAGCGGCGGCCTATGGCAGGATTGTTTCAGAGATAGGTATTTCAATGATGGTCGGTGGCAATATCAAATGGCATACGCGCACCATCACTACAGCAATTGCCCTTGAAACTGGTAAAGGCGAATTTGCTATGGGGATTGCACTTGGCCTTGTACTTATGGTTATTGCTTTTGCAGTTAATTTTTCTATGTCCGGCATTAAGAAAAGAGCAGGGCAGCCATGAGCGAGTTGTACAAACTGTCAAATATAGTTCAGCAGTACAATGGACGAACCGTTCTTGAACTTGATAGGTTTCAAGTGCCTGAGGGAAGTATTGTAGGACTTGCGGGACATAATGGAAGTGGTAAAAGTACCTTGATGCGCATGCTTGCCTTTCTGGAAAAGCCTGTTTCTGGAGAGGTAGAATATGACGGAAAAAGGATAGACGGATCTGTTTCTTATTTACGGCGTGAAGTGACGATGCTCACTCAGGAACCGTATTTGCTTAAAAGATCTGTAATGCGCAATGTTTCTTATGGACTTGAGTTGCGCGGGATAGGCCGTGAAGAAACTGAGACAGCCGTTTATGAGTCTCTGGTGCAGGTCGGACTTGATCCAGATCTTTTTTTAAACAGAATGTGGTATGAACTTTCTGGAGGGGAGGCTCAAAGAGTTGCGTTAGCGGCGCGACTGGCAATCAAGCCACGAGTACTTTTACTGGATGAACCAACTGCCAGCCTTGATCGTGAAAGCACGATGCTTATTCATGCAGCAGCTGTTAATGCGAGGGAGAATTCCGGAACAACACTGGTAATTGTAAGCCATGATCACCTCTGGTTGCATGATGTCTCTGACATTATTTTTAATTTTGCCGGTGGGCGGATGGAATATTAAATATATTGCAAAATTTATTTTAGAAGCAGCAACCTTTCAGGTTTTGCTGCTTTTTTTTATTCTCTGTTTTGGATTTTATTACATCTGGATTTAGCATTCTCAAACTGTTAGTATCTTCATAATTATCCATGCAGCCAGCAGGAGGCCCAATGAGTAAAAGTAAGTTTGCCATCAAAAAAAAGAATGATCGCAAAAGCTTAACAGCTGATATACGAGATCATGTTGTTTACTCTCTGAGTAAGGAAGTTAAATACGCAAATGAGCATGATATGGGAAAAGCTCTCTCTTTAGCTATTCGTGACAGATTAGTTGAGCGTATGATCCAGACGCGGGACAGATATCGTAACTCTAAAGCCAAGCGTATGTATTATTTTTCCATTGAATATCTGCTCGGACGTTGTCTTGGAAATTCGCTCTGTAATATGGAGTTGCTCGATCTTTGCGAGGATATTTTTAAGAATATGGGCTTTGATCTGGATGAGGTGCGGGCTAGTGAACGTGACCCTGCTCTTGGAAACGGTGGACTTGGACGTCTTGCAGCATGTTTTCTTGATTCACTGGCAACTCTTGATATGCCCGGTTGCGGTTACGGCATTCATTATGAGTATGGACTTTTTAGACAGATTATTCACAATGGATACCAGAAAGAGCTTGCCGATTACTGGATGATGGATGGTATGCCTCTCCAGATTCCACGGTTTGATCAATCTGTTATAATCCCGATTTATGGCAGGGTGGAAAATAGTGTAACTCCAAGCGGGGAATATCTGCCCATGTGGATGGACTGGGATGATATTGTCGGAGTTCCCTACGATATCCCAATTGTTGGCTACGGTGGTAATACGGTAAATTACCTGCGTCTTTTTGCTGCTAAGGCATCTAAAAATTTCGATATGGAAATTTTTAATCACGGTGACTATATACGGGCAGTACAGCGTAAAATTGAGTCTGAAATGGTTTCCAAGGTTCTCTACCCGACAGAATCTGTTTCATTTGGTAAAGAATTGCGTCTGGTGCAGGAGTATTTTCTTGTAGCATGCGGATTGCGCGATATTACCCGTCGTTTTCTGGCTCAGAATAGCAATTTAGATGAATTTGCAAAATATGTGGCTATTCAACTGAATGATACACATCCTGCGTTGACCGTAGTCGAGTTGATGCGTTTCCTGGTCGATGAAAAAAGAATTAAGTGGGAAAAGGCATGGAATATAACTAAGGCAACATGTGCTTACACTAATCATACCTTGCTTCCTGAAGCTCTGGAACAGTGGTCCGTTTCGCTGCTTGAAAAAGTTTTGCCCAGACATTTGCAAATTATCTATGAGATTAACAAAAGGTTTCTTGCTAAAGTTAAAAACAGGTATCCGGGAAATGAAGACAAAGTTCGTCGTATGTCTTTAATTGCAGAAGATGGCAGCAAGAAAGTTCGTATGGGAAATCTTGCGGTTATCGGTTCTCATTCAGTTAATGGTGTTTCAGCATTACATTCAGAACTGGTCAAGACTCGTCTTTTTCCTGATTTTAATGAGCTTGAACCAGAAAAGTTCAACAACAAAACTAATGGAGTAACTCCACGCCGCTGGTTGCTCAAGGCAAATCCGGGATTATCCAGATTACTTACAGATACTGTAGGTAAAAAATGGATAACCGACCTTTCTAAGCTTAGAAAACTGGATACTCATGCTGACAGTTCAGAATTTCAGGCTTTATTTATGACCGCTAAACGTGAAAATAAAATAAGATTAGGAAAATTAATTCATGGTACTCTTGGAATTAAGGTTTCTCCTGATTCAATATTTGATATCCAGGCCAAGCGTATTCATGAGTATAAGCGGCAACTGCTAAATGTATTGCATATAATTCATATGTATATTCAATTGGTGGACCACGGTAAAGAACCTGTAAGCGCGCGTACTTTTATTTTTGCAGGCAAAGCTGCTCCCGGATATTGGGAGGCGAAGCAGATTATTAAATTGATTCATAGTGTTGGCGCCGTTGTTAATAATGATCCCCGCACAAAAGATATACTTAAAGTTGCATTTATTCCAGATTACAGAGTTTCATTGGCTGAAAAAATTATCCCTGCCTGTGATTTAAGTGAGCAGATATCTACTGCAGGGACAGAGGCATCCGGCACTGGTAATATGAAGTTTGCTATGAATGGAGCACTTACAATAGGAACGTATGATGGGGCAAATATTGAAATGCTGAATGAAGTCGGGGAGGACAATTTTTACCTTTTCGGATTGCGGGAAAATGAGGTGGAAAAGAAATTAACCAGTGGTTCCTATCATCCTCAAGATATTTATAATAACTCATTCGAAATCAGGCAGGTGCTTGGAGCGCTTCTTGAAAATAGATTTTCTCCTCATGATTATGATCTTTTTCGCTGGATTGTCGATAAGCTTCTTTCTGATAATGAACAGTATTTACACCTTGCAGACTTTCAATCATATATTGAAACTCAGGAGCAAGTCTCCAAAGATTATGGGCAGCCCAAATTGTGGGCACGTAAAGCCATATTGAATACCGCGCGAATGGGTATGTTTTCAACAGATAGAACCATGCAGGAATATGCACGGGATATTTGGAATATTAAACCGATTAGAAAATAATTGGCATGTTTTTTAAGAAAAATTAATGATTTTACATTACCATATAGTTTGAATGTATTTTGAATAATTATCAAATATTTCAGCTTGCTTTTGGTTCGTTTAGTTTTATTATATTGTTTCAGGCAATGCTTATTATCAATGGAGTTTCATAAAATGAGTGTACTTGTAGAGCTAACAATTTTTCCTACAGATAAAGGTTCGAGTGTGAGTTCGTATGTGGCACGGGTTGTAAAAGTAATTCGTGAATGCGGGCTTTCATCTCAACTTGGGCCCATGGGTACCAGCATAGAAGGTGAATGGGACCAGGTTATGTCAGTGGTGACAAAATGTTATCGGGAGCTGGAAAAAGATTGCGATCGAATTTATATGGTCATGAAGGCAGACTGCCGTAAAGGAGCCGTAGACAGGCTAAACGGTAAAATCAAGTCTGTGGAATCTAAACTGTAATATGAAATTCATTGCAGTGAGGCGAATGTTGATGATGAAGATTAGGTTTTTCTTGGTAATATTGATGGTGTGTGCAACCTCTGGCTGTGCACATGTAGATGTTTCACATCTAAAAAATCAGCCGTGGAAGCTTGAAACGGAACGTACTCTTGAAATGGAGTTCATGACTTTTGATTATGAAGTAGTGCCACGTAAAGACAGTTTCGGAGTTCGCGGAATGGCCTATGTGAAGCAGGATAATGTTCCTATGTGGGCAAAGTGGATAGGAGAACTCTGGATTCAAGGATATCTCAGTGATCAAGACGGGGTTGCGCTTGCGCAGGGACTTCAGGTTTTTTCACCGGAAAAGCTGGAACCAGGAAAAGGGATTCCTTTTGACTTTGAGCTAAAACCGGCAACTCTTGATGCCGGACCACTGTTTATTTCATTCGGCTACAGAATTTCTTTGTCGAAAAGTAAAGATGATAACAATGGACCACCATTTATGGCAATTGAACGGGCTGTTACACAATAGAATTATAATGCAATAAGCTCAATATTACCCCATGCGCCGATTTTTGAGTCGTATTGGACAAATACACCATCAAGTCCGTGCTCTGACAGAGTGCGGGCTTTTTCTATTACTGCAGGTACATCAGATGGAGTCTTGAGCAGGTTTGCTAGAGCAGTTGCGGCAGCGTCTGCAAAGCGTGCATCTTTGGAGCGGACAGTCACCAGGTCTCCGCTGCCAAGGCTTAAGGAATGTCCGATAGTTCCTGAAGATGAGCAGATTGAGACGGGGAAATCTTCGGCATCAATGGCAAGTCCAATTTGAGCACCGGAATCAGGTTCTGACAGCAGGGCTACTTTGCGGTCTTTTGTTGAATGCATAAAAATATCGCCACCATTTTCTACAATAATATTGGAGGAATATGGAAGCAATTGGTCCGCTACATATTGAGCAACAGCTCCGGCTACAGCTGCCATGGGGCCTACATTGCATATTTGTGCTGAGTACGCCATGGCTGAGATTATTGGGTGAGTTTTTTCAGGAACAGGTATTGGCACAAGGCTAGTGGCAAACAAAGAGTTTAAAATGATGTGACCGTTAAGTACAGAACGTATTTCATGGACTGCATTAAGTGATTCTTTGCTGAGATTTTTTTCTGCAATAATGAAAAGATCAGTTTGTTCTACAACAACTTGAAAAGACGTTTCAGTATTAGAAGGGGTCACATTTTCTCGATAGTTACGAGTGTGATCTGTATGTCTTTTTCTGCTCAAGAGGATATCCATAAAATTTAAAGCCGTTATAAAAGGCAGACAGTCTGCATAATGACTGTCTGCCACCAGTATTGATGTATTAAATTAGAAGCCGAGGTCTTCGTTGATCAATACAACGTGAATCCGGCCTTTCGGGAAGGATTTCTCAGTAATTGACCAGACAGAACAGATTCTGTCTTTGGAACTACAGTTAGCACATTTACCGGTAACAGCGCAGGGTGTTTTCTTTTTAAGACGCATAGCATTAACCGGAGCAGCGTATTCTTTAATACGGCTGACAGCTGCATCGAGATCTACACAAAGTTTATTTCTGCCGACAAGCACAACCACGTTGCGGGGGCCGAATGCCATTGCAGCAACTCTATTTCCAGAGCCGTCGAGATTAACTATTTCACCTTCCTCGGTGATTGCATTTGCACTGGTGATGAATACGTCAGTAAGCAGTGCCTGTCTGCGACGCTCAATTTGTTCTTCACGCGGTATCTGGTAGTCATAAGTGTCAATGACTTTAACTTTATTCAGTTTTTTTACCTGATCATAAAGTCCTGAATCCACAACCGTCATTGAACCACCGAAACTTATGGAAGAGGGTTTAAGCTGGGGAATAATTTTATCAAGAACAAGTGAAGCGGCAGCAGCGCTGCTTTTTGCTACATGAGTTGTGTAGCCATTGTCTTCAAATACTTCTTTGATTTCCCCAAGTTTTATATCCCAGAATGTCTGGACAGGTTTCATATCTTTATCTCCTAAAGTGGTTATAACCCTTAAATTAAGGGTAGTTAAAAATTGTTTATTCACGTGTTTATTATGCGTGAAAAAAGCGGTGAAAAAAATAAAGGTACGTGTTATGAAGATATATACCTTGTCATAAAGTTCAGCATCAGCATTATATATGAATTCATTTTGACAGCTGAGCCGCTTCGCGGTATGCGAACTTGTTTTCACTTGAAGCAGCATAGATTATTCAGGGTGAGATTAAAAGTACTTAGCATACAGGATTTCAGTGAAAAACATTTCTTGACGATACCTGTTGTAGGGGATATATGTTCCCGTTCCTCGTAGCTGGAACGTTTCCAGCTTGATCAACGTTATTAATTTTTGGAGAAATAGAAATGAAAAGAACTTACCAGCCTAGTAAAATCAGAAGAAAAAGAACTCACGGTTTTCTCGTTCGCTCTCGCACCAAAAACGGTCGTGCAGTTATTGCAAGACGTCGTGCAAAAGGACGCAAAAGATTAGCTGTTTAACTTGGACAAAGGAGCATAAGCTCCTGAAAACGCCTGAATTTAACCTTTGCTATGAGCAGGGGAAGAAACTCTACACAAGAAGTTTTATACTTTTTGTGCTGTGTCATGGTAGTGGCCCCGGCGGGGTCCGTTTGGGCCTTACCGTGAGCAGAAAGAAAGGTCCTGCAGTAGTCAGGAACCGGATTAAAAGAGTGATACGTGAGTTTTTCAGGCTCAATCAGAAAAAATTCCAAGTGTGCGCGGACATAATTTTTGTTCCCAAGCGCGCATTGGACGGCAAGAGTATTACTTTGGGGCTTGCCGAAAAAGAACTGCTTCCGGTCATTGATAGGATCAATAGTCTTATCAAAATCAGAGAAGAGTAATGAGAAATCAGGGAATGCGGACTCTGTTTCTTTATCCAATACGATTTTATCAGAAGTTTATATCCCCGTTATTTCCGGGGTGCTGCCGCTTTCATCCTACCTGCTCGCAATATGCCATTGAGGCTATATCCCTTCATGGAGTGATCAGAGGGGGGATGTATGCTTTGTGGCGTCTGATTCGTTGTAATCCGCTATGTAAGGGCGGATTCGATCCTGTTCCCGTCCCACGAAAAAAACTACCACCGCGCAGTCCCGACCTTAATATTCAGGGACAAATTTTAGTGAGAAAACAAAGACATGGAAAATAAACGCGTTATTCTGGCTGTAGCATTATCGTTCGCCGTACTTCTCGGTTGGCAGTATCTTTTTCCCCAGCAGCCTGCTCCTTTAAAGCAGGAACAAACAACTAATCAGGTCCAGAGCAATGCGAATGTTGCCGGTCCTGTTTCTAGTCAACTTCCAGATCCAGCTTCTACCGCTGCCATTGTCTCTGCTAAAGGAACAAAGCTTACAGTTGAGACTCCTTTCTATTCTGCCGTAGTTAACTCTCAGGGCGGACTTCTCGAAAATTTCATGCTTAAAAAGTTCAAAGCAACAATTCATGCTGATTCACCTCCTGTAGATATGGTCGGTGCTAATGCTTTGAACAAAGCTCCTATGGGCCTTATCCTCAACGGAATTGCTACATGGTCTGAAGGCGTATGGGGATTTGAAGGCAGTAACCTGAACCTTGATGGCGACAAAGTCGGAACTCTTGTTTTTCGTGGTGATGTCGAAGGTTTTAGAATTGAACGCCGTTTGACTTTTCACGCTGATAATTACCTGATTGATGAAGACGTTAGAATTATTAATATGTCCAACCCTAGTGGGATGGGCCGTTTAGCTTTTACAACCGCTACTAAAAGTTTGACTTCAAAAGATGACCGCTACAATCCTACAAGAATTTCATGGTACGGTCCTGAGGGCCTTAATGAAGAAAAAGATCGTGATGATCTCAGTGAAAAAGGTGTAACTGCCAGCGGAAATATTAATTGGACTGCAATTGATTCCAATTACTTCATTCTTGCACTGGTCCCCGGATCTGCAGATGTAACTATGAAAGGAAAATTGCAGGACGATATCTTCCGTGTTGCTGCAGAGCAGAATGTCTCATTTGATAAAGGGGTTGAACGCAGACTCTCTTGTTCATACTATTTTGGACCTATGGATGCTACACTGATGGCAAAAGTGCCCGGTAACCTTGATAAAGCCATTGACTTCGGCTGGTTTGATATCATTGCGAAGCCTTTAGTCGTAGCTCTTGAGTGGTTTAACCAGTATGTACATAACTACGGTATTTCAATCATTCTGCTGACAATTGCGATTAAGATTCTTTTCTGGCCTCTGTCTCATAAGAGTTACAAATCCATGGAGCAGATGAAACGTCTTCAGCCCATGATTGCTAAACTTCGTGAGAAATATGGTGATGATAGAGAAGCTCTTAATAAAGAAACAATGCAGCTTTATAAGACTTACAGTGTCAATCCGGCGGGTGGATGTATACCCATGGTTCTGCAGATTCCGGTCTTTTTCGGACTGTATAGAGCCCTGATGGGAACGGTTTCACTAAGACATGCCGATTTCATCCATTTCCTGCCTTTTACTGATATAGTTTGGCTGGCCGACCTTTCGACTAAAGACCCGCTTTATATCACTCCGATCATAATGGGTGCTACCATGTTCCTGCAGCAGAAAATGACGCCTTCAGCTGGCGATCCGACTCAGCAGAAAATTATGATGTTCCTGCCCCTTGTGTTCACATTTATGTTCCTCAACTTCCCATCAGGGTTGGTTGTATACTGGATGGTGAATAACGTGCTTTCAATTGCCCAGCAGTGGATGATGATGCGCAAGGTTAATGATTAGGGCACACAGCTGATCGGACTTAATGGAGTGAAGAACACAACTAGGAGATAGAATGAGCGAATTCAAGGAATTCCAGGGGAAGAATTTGGATGAGGCGATTAACAGCGCCTGTGATTATTTCAACCTGAATCGCGATAAATTAGAAATTGAAATCTTGAGTGGCGGTTCCACCGGAGTATTTGGTCTGGTGGGAAAGAAAAACGCAAAAGTTAAAGCGCGCCCCAGAGGTGCTGACAACAAGCCTTCTATGAGTGAAGAAGCTAGAAATAGTAGACCTCGTCATCAGAGAAGTGAAAGACCTATCGAACCAAGACAGCGCAGGCAGCCAGAGGAACCTAAGGCTCCTGAAAACAGAAAAGAGACTGAATCTGCTCCGCATACTGAATCAGAAGTTCCGGCTGTTAAGCCTGAAGCTCAGATTGCTGTTAAGGAAGAAAGTGAAGTTGCTGTTAAGTCTGAATCTGAATTGGCTGTAAGAGATGACGTTTCTGCTCCTGTAGTTACTGAAAATCTTTCAGATTCAGCAGAGGAAACTCGTGGTGATACTGCTGGCGAATATATTGAGCGTCGTAGCATTATGGAAGGTGACCC
This sequence comes from Maridesulfovibrio zosterae DSM 11974, assembly GCF_000425265.1. Taxonomy (NCBI): domain Bacteria; kingdom Pseudomonadati; phylum Thermodesulfobacteriota; class Desulfovibrionia; order Desulfovibrionales; family Desulfovibrionaceae; genus Maridesulfovibrio; species Maridesulfovibrio zosterae. Next base: position 241,752 of record NZ_AUDC01000012.1, on the reverse strand, counting down.
TGAAGATATCGCCGCAGCAGTTCGTGAAGCTCTTGAAATGATGATCGAACCCATTGTACAGGCTAAGCCGAAGCTCGAAATAGAAGTTGGCGAAGATCGTGTAAACGTGCTTGTTGACGACGAAGAAAATTCAGGTCTTATTATTGGACGTGAAGGACAGACTCTGTCTTCACTGCAGTATCTCTGCAACCGGATGGTATCCAAAAAATTACAGACTTCTGTACGTGTACAGATTGACACAGGTGATTATCGGGAACGTCAGGACGAAAAATTGCGTCAGCTTGCATGGCATCTTGCAGACAAGGCCATGCATACCGGACGAGTACAGTCTACCAAACCTTTGAGTTCCTACCATCGCAGGGTCGTGCATATGGCCTTGCAGGAGGACAAGTACGTCAACACCCGTAGCAAAGGCGAAGGCCCGATGAAACGAGTTTTGATTCTGCCGCGCCGTAGTCGCAATGCTGGAGACGGAAGGCGTAATGATAAGTTCAATTCTCAGAAGCCGGAACGCTACAATTCTCGGGGATCTGAACGTTCAGAACGTAATGATCGTTCAGATCGCAGCAGAGGACCTAGAGATCGTAATGAGAATTATGGCAATCGCTCTAATGATAATTATGGTGGGCGCAGTCGTAACGAAAACTACGGTAACCGCTCTAATAATTATGGTTCCCGCAGTCGTAATGAAAATTACGGCAGCCGTCCTCGTAATGAAAATGTAGATGGAAGAACTCGCAACGAAGGTTACGGGAACCGCAATCAGACAGATAATTATGGTGGACGCAGTCGTACCGAAAATTACGGCAACCGTCCTAATAATAATTATGGTTCTCGCGGTCGCAATGAAAACTACGGCAGCCGTCCTCGTAGCAATAACTACGATAACAGGAATCGTAATGAAAACTTTGGAAACCGCGCACCTGCTGAAAACTTCGGTAATCGTGCGCCAGAAGATCATTATCGGTCCCGTCAGCCTCGTAATAATTCAGTAAACCACGATGATCATAATAATGATACTGGTCCTGATAAGTTTAATAGTGAACGCTATAACCGCTACGAATAATAAGTTCGCGAAGCGGTGAATAACGATTTTATAAAACCCCGTGGACTAATGTCTGCGGGGTTTATCTGTTGATATACGGAGAGTTATCATGTCAATTACATCTACAGGCACAATCGCTGCAATTGCTACACCTCCCGGAGATGGAGGAGTAGGCATTATTCGCATTAGCGGAAAGGAAGCACTTGCCATTGTCGAAAATATTTTTAAACCAGCCAAGGATTCCTTTTCTGGTTTTAGACCATACACCATGCATTACGGGTGTATAATCGATTCCTGTGGTGTAGAAATTGATGATGTTCTCACTGTCTTTATGCCTGGTCCGAATTCTTACACTGGTGAAGACACAATTGAGATTAACTGCCATGGCGGACGGGCTATATTAGGAGCTGTGCTGGAAGAAATTATTTCACTTGGAGCACGTATCGCTAATGCTGGTGAATTCACACTACGTGCTTTTTTAAATGGCCGGATGGATCTTACACAGGCCGAAGCGGTTGCTGAAATGATTCATGCCCCCTCAAAAGGAGCGGCGCAACTGGCACGAGTTAAGTTATCAGGAGTTCTTGGAGAGCGTATCGAAGAGCTTCGTAGACGTCTTGAGGAACTGCGTGCACAATTATGTGTTGCAGTCGATTTTCCTGAAGACGAACTGGAGTGTTTGCCGCTTGAACAAATGAACTCTGAAGTCACAGATGCTGTAAAGAATATTTCTGAAATTTTGTCAGGTGTTGAGCGTACTAAAGCATGGCGTGAAGGTGGGCTTGCTGTACTGTCTGGTAAGGTTAATGCTGGTAAATCGAGCCTATTAAATGCACTGCTTGGACGTAATCGCGCAATTGTGACTGATATTCCCGGCACAACACGGGATTTTATTGAAGAGACTTTGAACCTTGATGGTTTACAGGTCAGGGTTGTTGATACAGCAGGACTCCGCGATACTGATGATGCTGTGGAGCAGGCCGGACTTAATATGGGCCGTGACCTTGCTTCACAGGCAGATCTTGTCCTGCTGATTATAGATGGTTCTCAGCCTTTTGAACTCGGCGATATTGATCCTGAATTCTCTGCTGAAAGTGGAAAGTGTCTTGCTGTAATTAATAAATGTGACCTTGCACAATCAATTCCTTCACCAGCAGTCATAATGGCCGATGCAGGGTACGATGTAGTTGAGATTTCGGCAAAAAAGGGACAAGGTATCGATGATCTTGCCGGGTTGATTAGAGAGCACATTTTAAAAGGTGCAGGTGAACCTGATTCGGATGAGCTTGTTCCAAATTCCCGACAGGCGGTTACTTTGAAGAAAGCAGTTAGTGAACTTGAAGAACTTATTTATGATATACGCATGGAAATTCCGTACGATTTGCTTGGCGTAAGACTTGAGTCTGCATGCAGTGCTCTTTCTGAGATTACAGGTGAAATTACACCGCAGGAAGTGCTTAATTCAATTTTTGATAAATTTTGTGTTGGGAAATAAAATGATTAGTAAAATTGTAGATTTAAAAGCGGTTACTTGCGGGCTGGTACCTCTAATCGTTAATCATCTGGATACTTGCTCCAATCCTGTTGTAGAATTTCAGATCAGACTTGGAATTCGTGAAGAAATTATTAGTGGATTCGGTACCGGTGGTAACTGGGATATCGAGGTTATTGATGATCTTGGGTGTGACAGGCTGAAGTTTACCCGGAGAAAAGACAGCAACGAAGATCGACTAAATATAGTTGAATATTAGTTGCAGCTGTACGTCATTTCTTTTGTGAATCCTGCATAATTTAATATATAATTATTTTTTTAAACTATTAAAGTTAGTTATGAATGATAGAATTAATATTTAAATTTTTACGATACTGAAATATGATCAAAAAATATTTATTATTTCTTTGAAATATAATTCTGTTGTTCGCGGACAAGTTTCATTTACTTTTGGTAATTTCATGAGTTTATGTAAATCATCTAATGTATCTATGTCTGAAAAGTATGGCAAAATTGCTGGATTTAGTTTTTCATTTTTCAACCTTTGAAGAGTTGTGTTGAATACGGTGTCAGTACTCCATTTCATATCTTTAAATATAGTTTTCGAGAGATTGTCTTTTTGGAAGCCTATCAGGTAATATCCACCGTCATTTGCAGGCCCTATGCATGCGGTGGATTTTTTTAATAATTCCAAGCTGTCCTGCACTATCTGCGGATCTATTCCGGGAATATCACTTCCAATTAGAGTACAGCTTGTGCAATTGCCTGCAAAATTATCCTGAAAAGCATTTTCCATTCTTTCACCCAGTGACTCTCCCCGTTGTGGGATGAAGTGCCTACAGCCAAGCCATTTCTGGTATTGTTTTAAAGGGCGAAATGGATCATAGCATAAAGTAATGCTGACTTTTGCCTGTTCTAACTTTTCAAGAATATCCTCCACAAAAGATCTATAAAATAATGCAGCAAGTTCATCTCCAATAACTTTTCCAAGTCTTGTTTTGACTTTGCCTGACTGAGGATATTTTATAAAAATAAGTACGGATTGATTCATAGTCAGCGTCCTTTTGACTGGTACATTTTAGCAAGTTTAAATGTACTTACGCCGCAAATATGTAGAATTCTAAGGCAGATATTTCGTACTGCACAGCGCAAAGGTCCTCTCTGGAGATAGCGTCTGGCAGATGTTTTTACGGTTTCATCAAGAATGATAATTTCACGTCTTTCTTTTTTTATTTTTCTGAAAAACTCAACATCTTCCATGAGTGGTACCTGTGGAAATCCTCCTAATTCGAGAAAAATATCTTTTTTTACAAAAATAGCCTGATCTCCATAGGGGACTCTTTCAAGTCTTGTACGCATATCTGCTATGTATGCGATAAATTTCATGACAAACGATTCAGAGTCGAAAGAAAGCTTAAATGCTCCGGCCGATACAGTAGGAATTGAAAGAGCCTCATGTACCAGCTTATCGACGTTCAATGGCAACCTTGTGTCGGCGTGAAGAAAAATTAAAGAATCGTTGCTCGCTTTAGCAGCACCGCAGTTCATCTGGGATGCTCTTCCCTTTGCAGAGTGTAATTTAATGACTTCAGAGTCATTAATCTCTTGAAGGGTTGAACAATTTATGTTTCCATCTACTACAATTATCTCGCATTTATTTTCGCAACATTTTTTTATGTTACTGATACTATTGGCAATGTGTTCTTGTTCATTGAAGACAGGAATAATGATTGATATATTTAATTTCGACGGCATTTGCCGTAAATATACTTTTTAAGCAATTGAATAAAGGGGGCAGAATATGGATACTGATATAAAACTCCGAAAAGGAGTAAGTAAGGATGAAAGTCTTATCGGCTCTTATTTGACACAAGGCGAAGTTATGCATCTTGCTTTGCAGGATAATATGGGGTTGTTTAGTGTCCCTGTAAATTACGGGTATTATAATGGAAAAATATATATCCATTCTTCAAAAAAAGGTCGCAAGATAGAGGCTCTCCATAAAGGAGGTGTGATCGGGTTCAGCGTTCTTGTTGAGCATCAAGTTGTTGCGAAGGATGATCCTTGTAAATGGGGGTGTGCTTTTAAATCAGTCATAGGTGCAGGAGTTCCCCGCGTTCTTGAAGAGAAAGAAAAACTTGCAGCTTTAAATTGTATCATGAAGCAGTATAGCGGCAAGGAATGGGTTATGAGTGATTCTGGTATAAAAGCTGTTGATGTTGTTGAGATAATGGTCACAAGCATCAGTGCCAGAACTGTTGAAAAAGATTAAATTTTTGTTTTACTGCTTTTAAAGTATGTATACTTTATTTTGTGCGCCTTTAAATTAGGCGCACAAAATAAAAATTGATATATAACTCTGTAGAAACTAACGTTCAGTAAGTATTCAACCGAAAGTTAATAATTTTTAGCAGCGACCGCTAACCAACTCTGCCTAGCTGTGCTTCTTCCATACGGGACTGGCAGGAGACGCATAAGCAAGTCGTTGGGTTGGCTTTTAAGCGTGCAAATCCGATCGACTCGGAGCATTCCTCACAAATACCAAAGTCGTAGTGCTCTACCCTCTTTAAAGTTTCTTCTGTTTCTTTGATAAGTTCTGTTTCACGTGAGTGTAATGCCAGGTTTATTTTTTGTTCAGTAATGCGTGATGCATACTCATTATCATCAGCACAGCTCTCTACGGCAGTATTGCGGGACTGTGTACGCTCCAGAAGTTCAGCCAGTTTTTCTTCGAGATATTTTTTAATAAGAGATCTTTGAGAAGAATTCATGATTTGCCTCCATTGGAATTGATGAAATCAGTTATTTGTTTTTTGACTATTGAGGCTTATACATATGCTGGTCTGTTAATTAATCTCAGTCTTGTGACGGATTAGCTACACTTTGATGTACTCTCCTGAAAACGTGGTTTAACCATACAACAGTTGGAATGTGATATGAACTCTGATTATACTAAGTTTATAAAGTATTGGGAGGAAAAAGGAGCGCGTAAAGATTTTTCAACTCCTTTTCAAATTGAGCTCTTCAATTCTCATGTTGATAAATCAGCTGAAATACTTGATGTGGGCTGTGGTTATGGTCGTATAATGAGCCTTTTACACAAGTCCGGTTTTGAAAATATAAAGGGTGTAGAGCCGTCTGATTCCCTCAGGAAAAGGGGAAGAGAGTACGATTCAAGTCTTGATCTTCGAGAGCTTAAGGACAACCAGATTTCTTTTACAGATAACTCATTCGATGCAGCTCTGTTAGTCGCTGTATTAACATGCATTCCTAAAGATGAAGATCAGACTGCTTTAATCAATGAAATTTATAGGGTACTCAGGCCGGATGGAGTTTTATATATCAACGATTTTTTGTTGAATTCGGATGAGCGAAATTTGAAGCGGTACGCTGAATTCGAAGCTAAGTACAGCACCTTCGGTGTTTTTGAGTTGGAGGGCGGTGGTGTTTTACGACATTTTTCACCAGAACACATAGAAATGCTCCTCACTAATTTTCAGACAGTTGAGTATAAAGAAGTAATTTACACCACTATGAATGGAAATAAGTCTATGGGATTTTACTATATTGGGCGAAAGTAATATTTTCTACTGTGTATGCAGAACGTTTTGTATTTAAAAAGGCGATATCTTATAAAGATATCGCCTTTTTAAATGAATGCTCTGACTGTTTTTTACTACTGCATATTGCGAATCAGTTCTTTAATTTGAGCAGCAAGTTTCGCTACTTCAGAAATAGCCTGTGCTGATTGAACCGTTGTTTCAGCTGACTCTGTTGAGATAATGTTAATTTCTTCAGTCGCTCTGCTGATTTGTTCACTTGATGCTGATTGTTCTTCAGCTGCAGTTGCTATGCTCTGAATCTGGTCGGCCGAGTCTTCAACCATTTGAACTATTTCATCAAGAGCAGTACCAGACTTGGCGACTAATTCCGTTGATTCAACAATAGACTCAACAGCATTTTCTGTTGCTGATATATTTATCTGTGTGCTTGACTGAATAGATGAAATAGCTGTTCCAACTTCTTTGGTTGCATCCATTGTTTTTTCAGCAAGTTTACGAACTTCATCTGCAACTACAGCAAATCCGCGCCCTGCTTCCCCGGCTCTTGCTGCTTCAATAGCTGCATTTAAGGCCAGCAGGTTTGTCTGGTCGGCTATATCGGTGATGACATTCATAACGCTTCCTATAGAATCAGTCTGTGTTCCAAGTTTTTCCATACTCTCTTTAAGCTCTTCAGAATTGTCTTCAAGAACTTTGATGGATTTTACCACAAGACTTACTATATTTTGCCCATCTATAGCCTTCTCTTTAGTTGCTTTTGCATTTTCAGAAGCTTGTCCTGCGTTACGTGCAACTTCCATAACAGTTGAATTCATCTGTTCCATTGCAGTTGCAGTTTCACTGGCTCTCTGTTGCTGAGTTTCGGCTCCTCTACGTGATTCTTCCACTTGAGCGGCAAGTTCATCAGCTGCCGATGACAGCATATCCGATATCTCGTCAGCTTCTCTTGCTGTCTCAGATATTTTGTTATGCTGATCTATAACAGCCTGTTCATTTTCTTTCATAGAGGTAATATCATTCATAGTCATGAACGCACCAATGGGCTCTCCGTCAAGATTATTGAGCGGGGATACATCGATGATAGCGTAGAATTTGATTCCCTGTTCTGTCGATGATGATATTTCAATATCTGAGAATTCTTTATTTTGGCTTACACAATTATCAATATGCTGATTAATATTACTATCGTTGATGAGGTCTTTAAATTTTTTTCCTATGTAACTATCAGTTGTGCCGGAAAAACCAAATTTATCAATCAGGTGTTGATTAACAAAAGTAATTTTATCATCAAGATCAACAACGATGCAGGGCTGGGGGAGTCCATTCAGAAGGCCTTCAGAAAATCCAAGCTTATTTTTAAGTTCAAGAACCATTGCCCTTACTGAATTTATAGTGCGTCCTACAACATCATCAGCCTCATATCTGAGATCAGATTCATAATCTCCTTCTGATACTTTTTCAGTGAAGTGAGCAAGTTCAATCAAAGGTTTAGTCGTGGCCTTGATAAGTATAAGCAGGATTATTATTGAAAGAACTAAAGCAATGACGGCTATGACAACATTGGTGATGAATATTTCTTTATCAACACCATGCGCCATATCAGATCTATTCATAGTAAAGGCAAAAGCCCAGTTCCAAGGCTTGAAGTGAGTAATGTAGGCACTTTTAGTTTGACCATCCATTTCGTAATTTACTGCACCTTCTTTTGTATTCTCGTATATTTGCCATAAGGGACTTTCTTTAAGGTTTTTGCCTTCAAGAGTCGGATGGATAATAATTTCGCCTTTATTGTTGAAAATATATGCGAATCCTTTGCCTCCGACATTTGATGCCTCGATAGATTTTCTGAATGCCGGGGTAATAATTTTTCTGCCGACAAAAATGACGCTGACAATTTTTCCGCGAAGGTTGGTAAGAGGCTTATATGCAGTGATATACCAGGCATTAACTACATAAGCCATGCCGTAGTATGTTTTTCCAGTCATAACAGTTTTATAAACATTACTGCTGGATGGAATATATGTCCCTACGGCACGACTTCCGTCAAGTTTCATGACGTTAGTTGATACTCTGAGAAGTTTGTCGGGCAGAACTTCAAAGATTGTTGCAGTTCCTCCGATTTCTTTTTGAAGATCGTCAACTAGGTCGTTTTTATTGTTGATGACTAATCCACCGAATTCGAGAGTTGGAAAAGTTGCAGTTTCATTTTTTTTGGTGAATTGGTTTGTAATCGTTTGGGTGATTAATTTTCGTTTGTTTAACTTTGGAAATCCCATAGAAAAAATTTGTTTATCCAGTATGTCAATATCAGATTTAACTTTATCAATAAGGATGTCATTCTGCATTTCCATAAGAGAATGAACACCTTGAGCTATGGACTGCATTGAAGTTTCACCAAGTTCCTGCAGTGATCCCTGTACCTTATATAGGTTAATGGTCGTCATAGAAATAATTGTAACTAGAATGATGCCTACAGCCCCCAGCATTAATTTTGTCTGAAAAGCTAATTTCTTGAACATAGAAAGCTCCTAATCCAACGTTAACGTGCGCAACTATCTTGCTGTAGAAGACCTTCCCAAGAATTCTGCAGTTGATAATCAATAAAATAGATTTAAAGAATCAGAATTTATCCAAGTCATCCTTAAATTATTGTATATATCAAGTCAGGGTACATTAGTCCGCGAAAACTTTGCCAACAACTTTACCACCGCACTCTCACTTTCGTGGTCTATACGGGAAACCATTGGTTCTGCCTTTGCATAATATACTATAACACTATCCCCACGTGTTAACTCCTCCCAAAATTCGGCATCAACATGTGCTTCTCTCTGGTGTGGCAAGCCGTTTGGGTCAATGAAGCGGTAGCTCACATAATAATTTTTAAATTGGCTTGCAGTCTTACTTTTACCTTCCTTTATGGCATTTTTCCTGACGACAGTACCTATTGCTTTCGCTTCTCCAAATGCTCTGATTCTCTCTATTCTGATTTCCCGATAGGGAATAAAGAAAAGCAAAATGAGCAAGATTACAGCACTGGCTTGCAGTAACTTGATTTTTACTGTTGAAGAAGATGTTGCATAAAACACAGTCATAGATACAGCTTATCATTTGCTTTTGAATGGAGCAAGACACAGTATAATCGTAATAAATTGTGGCGAGCGTCAAAAATGCTGAATTTGAAATAGATATGAGAATTATGGATTTAAAACGTGCTTAGATAGGCTGTAGGCTTTACCTAGTTAAGAATCTGTTTAATAGTTCAAAAAAGTGTATTATTTATCTGGTTATGAAAATATTTTAAGTGGTTATGATGTTGCTAGTGCTTTGATAAAGCGATTTTGAGTCCCAGTCCTATAAAGACAAATCCTGAAATCATTTCCAGTCTTTTTTTGAATTTTCCACCTGAAATGAAATGACGCATTTTTCCAAGGGTGAGTGAGACAAAGCTGAGCCAGATGATGCCCATACTGAAATGAATTGTCATTAATAAGAGTGATTTGCGTAATATGTCTTCTGTCGGAGAGATGAACTGTGGGAGTAAGGCCAAATAAAAAACAGCTACCTTTGGATTAAGTACATTAGTCAAAAAACCTTCACGCAATGATGTTGTGATTCCTTTACTGCAGATCTTTTCAGTCTGTTCTGTTAAGTCATTTTTTCTACTGCTGCGTAAAGATTGTATGCCCAGAAATATAATATAAAGAGCACCAGCCATTTTTACCATTTCAAAGGCCGTAGCTGAGTTCATTAAGATAACGGACAGGCCGAGGGCGGAAGCTAGTGCGTGGATAAGAAGCCCGGCATTAACACCGGCAACAGTGCACAGTCCGTCTTTAGTCGATCGAGTGAGGGAGTTATTAACTACCAGCATGGTATCTGAACCGGGAGTGATGGTAAGTATCGCTGCTACAGGAATAAATGCCAAAGTCAGTCCGTCCATGGTCACTCCTAGTTAAATAAGACCGAATTTATTCATCTCGGATTTAATTTTGTCTGCAGTAATAGGCTTTGTCATGTAAGATATAGCCCCGCATTGAAAGAATGCACGTGAAACTTTGATTTCATCATCAACTACTGAAGTGATGATAACTTTAGATTTCTGCTCTTCTGACCAACCATTTTTCTGCTCGAAGTTTCTAATTTTTTCGAGAGTTTGCAAGCCGTCAATTCCGGGAAGGATTATATCCATAAAAATCAGGTCATATCCTTCACCGGAAGTAATGCTTGTTTCATACTTTGCAAGAGCTTCTTCGCCGCTTACAGCATAATCCGTCGTAGTGTTTTTGCTGGTAATTGTTTTTAGTATTTCCAGTAGATACATTCGACTGGTTTTACTGTCCTCAACTACTAGAATTCGCATGTCAGCAGCTCTCTTAGATATTTTAGTCTGCAGTCAAATATGGCTCAAGCTCTGAAACTGCCTCAAAGAGAAAGTGGTCAATGAGCTCGCAAAAAAGGTGTCCTGCAGCAATATGAATTTCCTGAATTACAGGAGTGTCTTTGCTCGGAACGCTGACAACGTGGTCACAGATCGACAGCATTTCACCGACGCCCATTCCAGTCATCCCTATGGTGATCATATTTTTACGCTTTGCTTCTTTAAGTGCCTTTATAACGTTAGGGCTGGTTCCAGATGTACTGATCCCGATTAATACATCACCGGGGAGTCCCAGGGCCTGTACTTGTTTTTCAAAAATCATATCATAAGAATAATCATTGCCGATGGCTGTAATTATTGATGTATCAGTGGTTAGAGCAAGACCCGGAAGAGGGGGACGCTCAAGTTTAAATCTATTAACCAATTCTGCTGCAAGGTGCTGACAATCAGCCGCGCTTCCACCATTACCACAGAATAAAATTTTAGATCCTTGCGCAAGGCGTACTGCCATTGATCTGGCAATCTCTACTATTAACTGTGAATGTTGTTCAAAAAAAGCCTCTCGTACTTCAATGCCTGAGCGGGCATGATCAAGCACTTTTTGCAGAGCTGTTTCGGACATATTATTTCCTTTTGATTCTTTTTATTAAGCGAGTGGAGCAAACTATTTATAGCAAATCAACTTGTGTGGCAATACATGCATAGGTCCTTGCTAAATACCTGAATCACAAATATAACTCATTTTTTATAAATTTATAGTGAGAAAATATAAGCTGGAGTCTATTAATGACAAGAATTTTCCCTCTTTTACTTATTTTGATTATGATCATATCGGGTTGTGCTCTGCATTCAAATTCTGGTGTACATTCAGAACTTGATAAAATGGTAGGCCAGATGGTTATGGTCGGATTCAGGGGAATGACCGCAGATTCCGAAAGTCTTATTGCGCAGGATATCCGCAATTCCGGGATAGGAGGGGTTATTTTATTCAATAAAGACTGCGCGTTGAATAGTACTGTGCGAAATATTTCAGGACCTGATCAGTTAAAAAGACTCACATCATCTTTACAGAGCTATGCCGATATTCCTCTTTTTATAGGAATCGATCAGGAAGGCGGGATAATCACAAGACTCACAGCTGAAGCAGGTTTTATGCAGACTCCATCGGCAGCAGAACTGGGGAATAGTGGTGATAAAGATGCAGCATTCCGGGCCGGAAAATCTATTTCAAGTACACTTGCTTCTGAAGGAATAAATATGAATTTTGCACCTGTTGTGGACGTGAACTGCAATGCCGTAAACCCAGTTATTTCTGGATTGCAGCGGAGTTTTTCCGATGATCCGGAAATCGTTGCCGACTTTGCTGAATCTTTTATTAATGGCCTGCATAGTGAGAATGTCTTTTCGTGTTTGAAGCATTTTCCCGGACATGGCAGTTCTGTCGGTGACAGCCATAAAGGTTTTACTGATGTCAGTGAGACATGGTCATCAAATGAACTCTATCCATTTAAAAAGCTGATCAAAGACGGTAAAGCGGATATGGTTATGACTGCTCATATTTTCAATAAGAAACTGGACCGTGACTATCCAGCTACATTGTCGCGCAAAGTCATAACCGGGTTGTTGCGCCGTAAATTGGGTTTTGAAGGGATTATTATTACAGATGATATGCAGATGGCAGCAGTAAGCAGTCAGTATGGTTTTAAGGATGCTATAGATAAAGCTGTCCACGCCGGAGCAGACATACTACTTTTCGGAAACAACTTGATATATGAGCCCGCATTAGGAACTAAAGCTGTAAATGTGCTTAAAGAACTTGTTCTGGAGGGGAAGATTACCGAGCAACGTATTAAGCGATCTTATGATCGTATCATGTTCTTCAAAAACCGTCTTAATTAAAATTTACAACCATTCTTTACAGGAAGAATTATATTAAACGTTGTTCCTTTTCTGGGACTTGAGTGTACGTTAAATTTTCCTCTGTGGTTTTGCGTAATTATAAAATAAGATACTGAAAGACCTAGTCCTGTTCCGGAGCCTGGAGATTTGGTCGTGTAAAATGGTTCAAAGACTCGTTTGCGGGTTGTTTCACTCATGCCTGGACCGTTATCAGAAATAGAGCAGAGGATCACGTCTCCACAATTTTTTATCTTTATAGATATTTCTGGTTGTTTTGGCATTTGATCCCATTCAGCCATTGCCTGTGCTGAATTACGCAGGAGATTGAGAAAGACCTGCTCTATCTCGGTTTCAGTGCAGTTGGTGAGACTTAGGTTCTCATCATACTGTTTAATAATTTTAATTTTTTTAAAATCATATTTTTTTCCTAAATCGTAGTCCTGTGTAGCCAGGACTTCTGCTTTATCCATCATTTTACGCAGGTCACATGGAGCCTTGCGGGAGTCACTTTTACGGCTGAATTCAAGCATACCTGAGACAATTTTTGCTGCGCGTATTCCTGATTCTGTGATACCTTCAAGTGTTTTAATTATCTTACGGTCTTCCATGTAGCTATGAATTGAGTTGAGCGTACAACCGGCTTTTTCAGCTGCTTTAATATTAGCAGGGATATCCGGTGACATACGGCGAATAATATTTTGAATTCCTTGAATGATACCACCAAGAGGGTTATTTATTTCATGTGCCATTCCTGCGGCAAGTCCTCCGACAGACATCATCTTTTCAGTCTGAATCATCATCTCTTCAATGCGCACGCGTTCAGTTGAATCGTCAATGCGGACAACAGCACCTTTGAGACCACCTGTGAGGGGATAGATTATTATGTCCTGATAGCTTTCTGGATTTAAAATATCCTGCGTTCGTATACCCGTTTCCGGTATGGCAGTTTCAATCGCTTTGCTGATTCTATCAGAGTATTTGGATATAGATGGAAACGCTTCATCAATATGTGCGCCTACAATTCTGTTCACTGGAACAGCTGACATTTTCTGAGCAGTTATATTAAATTGTGTAACCAGCTTTTCACTGTTAAGCCCGATTATTGCTGATGGCATGGAATCTATAATATTTTTGATGTAATTTCTGGTCTTTTCGAGTTCGGATTCTGCAATGGTTTTAGCCGTTACATCTGTTCCTACTGAAAGAATTTCAACAAGGTTCCCTTTTTTATCATATATAGGGCTATTAGACCAATATACGCATACAATACTTCCATCCTTACATACATTTTGATTTGTACCAGTAGGCCTCTTTTCTATCAGGTCACCGATTGATTTCATTATTATTTCAATCTCGGAATCTCCGTTTGATGTTTTCGGTATAATAGTTCCGACAACTGGTTGCCCCAGTATTTCATTTTCTGGAAAACCGAAAAATGATTGTGCATATTCATTAAAAAATGTGCATGTGCCAGATAAATCTATTCTTAAAATAATACTGCGGGCTGTTTGAACGAGATCATGATATTCCTGCCTGGATTTAGCAATATCCTTTGAGTGTTCAGTTATTTTATCAAGAAGCTCTAGAATGTTATTAGAGAAAAAAGCAGTTGCTGCAATATATTCTCTGTTTTCTGAGAAGGACATTGCAGCTATCTCTGCGTCCCAATCGACTTTTCGTATGTTTTCAGCAGTGTACTCAATAGCTGGTATATGGCTCATATTTTTATCAGGCATTTTTGAGACACGTGCCAGAAGGCGGCCAATGCGTGCAAAGTCATTCTCATTTTCATTCAGGTCGGACGTCAGGAAGGTAGAGCGTTTTAATATTATTGCCAGGCAAATTGCGGTCATGGTTAAGAGTAATATTGCTACGTAGAATTCAGGAGAAATATCTTCGGCCAGATAAATAGTAATCTCGTCAAAACGAGATGGTTTCGCTTTTGCTGTTGCGAATACATGCATGCCTGAAAAAATTAGTCCGTTAATTTTTTTTTCTTTAATGTTGTATTGGTCTTCTGTAAAAAAAAAGTAGTGGTTGTCCTTATCTTTGATGAATAATTCTGTGTCGTGCGGTTGTACTGGCAGAAGGCTTTTAGCCGGAATATCTGCAATAAAGAAACTATAGTCCATGCGCATAACCAGAAAATTTTTCTTTAAAGATTCCTTTTTTCTACCTGGTTCTTTAATTAAATGAACTTCACCGGGAACATAATCCTTTATTACTTTGAGAAGTTCTGTGTTATTAATGTTTTTTTGGTCTATGGGGAAAGGTCTGCTGTTAATAATTTCTCCTTCAGGAAGTACTTTTAATATGGATGTAATTCCATGATCGACAGTAGTACGTGAAGCAATGACATCTTCTAGAAAAATAATACGTTCAGTAAAATAGCTGCCCCATGTTTTTGCTTTTTCATTTACTTCAGCAGATACAGACCAAAAAAACAGACAGAATGATAGAATAGAGCTTACAATAAAAATTATTATAAAAATACAAAGGTAGTTTTTTATTTTGTTGTTTAATTTGTATATACTTCTATTTTTCATTTCAAATCTGCTTTCTCTTTAAACGATATAGTTTACTTCTATAAATTATTCCCTCTACTCTCTATGGGTGATATAATTGTTGGTTAATTATGTAAATAATTGCTTTGCGTATAATTGGTTATGCATAAGCTCATGTATTTTTAACTAAATTTTTTTCTCTCCTCCGGTCTATATTTTTAGCACAGACATTTTGTGGATGATCTACAGGAATCTTTTTCCTCTCACATGGGCAGAAGTTGCCTGCTTTTTGATGTCACAAAACTTCTATTAATTAAAATAAAGTAGTCTTTAGTTTTAAAAACACTGTCTATACATATAGTTATCAATTCTCTTCATAAATAAATAAACGCTAACTAAAAAATAGGCACACCCGTTGCAAAGCTTTTGGCAGAGTTTTTTATAATCAACAGGAGGTGTGAGTCTGGATAGTTTAACCTGATTTCTTTTCAGAGCACTAAAAGGCATTTGGTTTAGGTGCGATTCTCGGAGGTTGGTAATGTGCGGATTAGTTTTCCGTATAAGAATATTTCCCAAATGGGACATGTGAGAATCGCTACTGCTTGGAGACCATGCCTGTAACAGAGTCGCGGACTCGCACTAGAGTCCTGCGTATCGAGAAGATTAAGCGGACCTGCGTGAGTCCATATGCAGGTAGTGTCTTTAACTGCTCTTAAAATGATATGACGGCGATTTTCCGGATTCATTGGCTTAACGCCTTTAGTCTAATTGTTCCGGAGGGTATTTTATGAAGTAGGCCAAAAGCAATTTTTATACTCTAGTTAACCAGTAAAAAATTAATGGTCAGAGTGGAAGGACCCACTCAGGCGAATTTTTCAGATAATTCAAGGAGGAATTATTATGTCGCTCGTAATTAATCACAACATGATGGCAGCTAACGCGTCTCGTAACCTGCAGGAATCATACGGTAACCTTGGTGTGTCGACCCGTCGTCTCTCCTCAGGTCTTCGTGTAGGAACTGCAGCAGATGATGCCGCAGGGCTAGCAATTCGCGAACTTATGCGTGCGGATGTCAAATCCCTTAATCAGGGTATTCGTAACGCTAATGACGCCATCTCAATGATCCAGACTGCTGATGGAGCACTTGGAGTTATTGATGAAAAGTTAATCCGTATGAAAGAGCTTGCAACTCAGGCTTCAACTGGTACCTACAACTCAAGTCAGCGCCTTATTATCGACTCTGAATATCAGGCAATGGCTTCAGAAATTACCCGTATCGCCAATGCAACAGACTTTAACGGTATTCATCTGCTTAACGGTAATATGTCAGGTTCTGTATCTTCTCACGATGGTGGAGGACTGACTTCAACTGGTCCGGTAAAGATTCACTTCGGTACCGGTAACGATTCGGCAGAAGACTATTATTATATCGCAATTAATACATCGACAGCTTCTGCTCTTGGTGTAGGTCTTGCCGCCGGTAACTCCATTTCTACTCAGCAAATGGCACAGGAATCTCTGGACAAGCTGACCAACGCGATCACTTCCAAGGATAAGATCCGTGCTAATCTTGGTGCACTTCAGAACAGATTGGAGAATACTATTACCAACCTCTCAATTCAGGCTGAAAACGTTCAGGCTTCGGAATCACGCATTTCCGACGTAGACGTTGCGACTGAGATGACTGAGTTCACAAGAAATCAGATCCTCACACAGTCCGCAGTCGCTATGCTATCTCAGGCAAACGGAATGCCCAGGATGGCAATGCAGCTCATCGGTGGCTAGCACAGGTGAGTTTATGACAACTCAAAAAAGGGAGGACCGAATTTTCGGCCCTCCCTTTTAATTTATACTTATTGTGAATAGTGTGCTCTATAATATTCTTTTTTTGATGTTAAATTTTCTGTTTTTACTTTTCTGAGAATAAGATGCATTTGTTGGTTGTTGATTCGGCCAATCTTTACTTTTTTGCAGGAATGGCCTATATCTACCGCCTGAATCTGCAAATGCGGATACTGAATTGCTGTTCATATTTTTTGATACTCAAATATAATTTTACCCATATACTCAATTCAATGAACAGCATCTTTGCACGGTTGTGCAGAGGCCTTGCAACTTTCTTGAAACTGCCTTGATTTTCTTGCCGGGATCTCCCGATAAATATTATTTTTCAAGCGGAATTCATTGTGTTGCTTCCATGTTCCGGTGTGGTCCGTCAGATGATTCACACCTAATCAGGTCAGACATGGCTTACGGTGTGAATTTATTCAGCATTTACTTTTAAATGTAGATTTTGCTGAGCAAAGTTTTCCGGTTCCGTTTTTTATTTCTAATAAAAGAACCGCCGCCAAACCGTGTCACAAGCTTATCCACCTGCACAGTCTTTTGGAACCGGAACTGTGCTCATCACCAAAGGAGATCATTTTGTCTGCAAAAACTGTATATTTCATTGAAGGTGACGGTATTGGTCCTGAAGTTTGGGGCGCAGCACGTCCTGTGCTTGATGCTGCTATAGAAAAAGCTTACGGCGAAAAGAAAATTGAATGGAAAGAACTGCTGGCAGGTGAGAAAGCATTTAAGGAAACCGGAAGCTATCTTCCTCAGGAAACTCTGGATGCTCTTGCTGCAGCTGAGCTTGCAATCAAAGGTCCTCTCCAGACTCCAGTAGGAAAAGGTTTCCGCTCTCTTAATGTTACACTTCGTCAGACTTTTGACCTTTATGCCTGTATCCGTCCTATCCGCTATTTTGAAGGTATTGAATCTCCTGTGAAACGCCCTGATCTTGTAGATGTAGTCGTTTTTCGCGAAAATACTGAGGACGTTTACGCCGGAATCGAGTGGAGTTCTGAATCTGCAGAATCCAAACGTGTGATTGATTTTCTCGTTGGCGAGATGGGAGCTAAAATTGATCCTACCGCCGGTATCGGAATTAAACCGATTACCCCTGCAGGGTCCAAGCGTCTTGTTCGTCGTGCTCTTGATTATGCTCTTGATCAGAACCGTGAATCCGTAACTCTGGTTCATAAAGGTAATATCATGAAATATACTGAAGGCGGTTTTCGCCAGTGGGGATATGATGTTGCTGAAGAAGAATATGCTGGAAAAGTTGTAAAAGAAGGTGAAGAAGCTGATGGCAAGGTTATAATTAATGACCGCATTGCCGATGCTATGTTTCAGGAACTTCTTATGCGTCCAGAAAAGTATAGCGTTGTAGCTACTACTAACCTTAATGGTGATTACATTTCTGATGCTCTGGCTGCGCAAGTCGGCGGTTTAGGACTTGCTCCCGGTGTTAATATGGGTGATAAGCTTGCTATTTATGAAGCAACTCACGGAACAGCTCCTACCATTGCAGGTAAAGATATGGCCAACCCCGGAAGTGTAATTCTTTCAGGAGCCATGATGCTTGAAAATAATGGTTGGGGTGATGCCGCTGCTCTTATTAAAAAATCTGTTGAAAAAGCTCTTGCAGCTAAAAAAGTTACCGTTGATCTGGCAAGTCAGATTGCCGGTGCCGAGACTGTTGGCTGTAAAGAGTTCGGCGAAATAATTCTCACTAATTTGTAATTTGGTATTTTGAAAGTACTGTAGTTACTTAAGCAACTTAGGCTGAAAGTTAAAGCCCTTCCTGTGAGATTACGCAGGGAGGGCTTTTTTTGCTCTTTATCTGTAAAAAATTATTCAATTTTAACTTTAATACCATTTTTTCCGTTTCGCAGTTCTATAAAACAGTTTGGATCATCAATCTCCGTTTCATATATGGCAATTTTTGTGAGATCATAAGTGTCAGGAGTCATCCGCAGAAGTAACTTATTCTTATCAAAGGTTTTAAGTAAGTGAACTTTTTCTCCAGGGATTATGCGAAATTGGACAAGGTTTACATTGCTGTCGGCCATGGAGATAGACCCAGCTATGGGATACTGACAATTATTTCTAATTGTAACAGCTTCCGTTGATAGAGTGGTTGAACAGAATATAAGAATAGTAAGAATAATAATGAAATATTTCATGTTACAATTTTATATTTGAAAGAAATATTAAGTTGTTTAGTTAATCTTGAGACTTAACGGATATATTTTTAATACTATCCTATTTTTGAGTGGTATTTATATTATAAAATATGTGCCCGTGTAACAAACTAATGCCATATATTCCTCTAAATCTTCTTGAAATCTTTCACTATTTTACATTCCCAGTTCATACTTTTTGCTGATTAAGTGAGCGTTTACCTATGTTAAGTCTGCTCTAAGATTGTTGACTAAATCAGTATCTCAAGTAAAGTTGGCCTCGCCAAAAGATAAAATAATTTAAATCGGAGTCGATGTATGCGTAACTTAATATTTTTTATTGTTTTTTTACTTTCAGCAATTCCTGCAATTGCTTCTGATAAAAAGCAAGCGCCTCAAATGCCACCAGCTCATGTTGTTGCGGCTAAATCCTTTTCAGGGCAGGTAGCTCCTGAGTCTGCTTACATCGGCTCTGTTTACTTTTCCGAAGTTTCAGACGTTGCCTCTGAAGTCAGCGGAAAGATAGTGAAAGTGAATGTTGAGGAAGGAGATATTGTTAAGAAAGGAGATGTGCTGATTACCCTCGGTTCTGACCTGCTTAATACTGAGATCATCGCTGCAAAGGCCGCATACGCAGAAGTTAAGGCTAATTACGATCTTGCTAAGCGTGACAGCAGCAGGATTACAAAATTATTTCAAAGCGGCTCGGTTCATGAAGGTGAATACGATAATAAACGCTTTAAAGCTCTTGCTATGGAAAGTGAGCTTGCCTCATCCATGGCAAAGTTGCATCGCCTGCAGATTCAGCATTCAAAAAAGACAATCCGTGCTCCTTTTGACGGTGTGGTCATCAATCGTTCGGTGTATCTTGGTGAATGGTTATCCACAGGCTCAGAAATTGTCAAACTCGGTATGAACACCCAATATGATGTTGTGGTTAACGTTCCACAGGATGTTGCACAGGTGGTTAAGCCTGGACTTGAAGTCGGGATTAATATCGGTGGTAAAGATTACAAGGGTGAAGTCTTTGCAGTGATTCCTCGTGGTGATGTAGCCAGTCGTACCTTCCCTATTAAAATAAGAATTGAGGGTAAGAAGGGATTTGCTCAAGGAATGGAAGCCAGAGTTTCTCTGCCATCCGGCATTGCAAGCAATACCGTTGTTGTGCCACGTGACGCTGTAATTACTCTCCGCGGAACAACAATGGTTATTGCTGTTGTAGATGGTAAAGCAAGCCCTATTCCGGTACAGGTTGTCGGTTATAAAGGGATGAATGCCGGAGTTCGTGGAAAAGGTCTTAAAGCTGATATGGACATTGTGGTTAAAGGAAACGAAAGACTTCGCCCCGGACAGTCCGTGGTCATTGATAACAAATAACCAGCTGTTCGGAGTAACTTATGGATTTTGTAAAATTTTCAATCGAAAAGCCTGTATCAATTCTGGTAGGTGTCATTCTACTGGTTCTTTTTGGCGGGCTTGCGCTTTTCGGGCTGCCTTATCAGTTGTCACCTTCTGTAACCGAGCCTGAGATTACAGTTGAAACTTCGTGGACTGGTGCAACTCCATATGAAATCGAGCGTGATATCATTGAGGAACAAGAAAAGGTTCTCAAAGGTGTTACTGGATTGATGGAAATGGAATCTGAGTGTTTTGACAGTTTCGGACGTATTTCACTGCGTTTTAAAATCGGGACTGATATCGATAATGCTCTGCTCAGAGTCTCCAATAAATTAAACGAAGTTAAAAAATATCCGTCGGACTCTGATCGTCCTGTTATTTCAGCAACTGGAGCCGCGACTTCACCTGTCATCTGGATGATCTTGAGGACCCTGCCGGAGAACAAACATAGCATAGATGAATATGCGACTTTTTTTGAGAATGATGTACGCCAGTATCTTGAGCGTGTTGACGGTGTCGCAGATCTTTTTGTCGGCGGCGGTACTGAAAAAGAGATGCATGTCATAATTGCCCCTGAGAAACTGGCAGCTTACAATCTGACTATTGCTAAAGTTGCGGAGGTTTTGAAAAGTGAAAATGCCAACGTTTCCGCCGGAAATCTTGGTGTTGGAAGGCGCGATTATCGTATCCGTACCACTTCTGAGTATAAGACTCCTGAAGACATTGAAAATGTTGTAATTACGTCATCAGGTCAGCAGCGTGTGACTATTGCCGATGTCGGAAAAGTTGTTTCGGGTTTTGAGAAGGCTACTGTGGCTATGCTACATAATGGTAATCCCGGTATCGTTGTCGGGGTTAAGCCTGAACCAGGCGCTAACGTTCTGGACGTAACAAGTGATGTCCGCAAAGTTGTTGAGGAGCTGAATTCCGGAATTTTAGCTAAAGAAGGAACTCATCTTGACTGGGTGTACGATCAGGCTCCGTATATCAACGGCGCAATTGATCTTGTTAAGCAGAATATTATAATCGGTGGTGTTCTAGCTGTAATTGTATTGCTGATATTTCTGCAGTCTTTTTCCGCCACGGTTATTGTTGCTATTGCCATTCCTATTTCTGTAATCGGATCGTTTATTGTTTTCGGCGGACTGGGGAGAAGTCTGAATATTGTCAGTATGTCGGGTATTTCCTTTGCCGTGGGTATGCTGGTGGACAACGCTATTGTTGTACTGGAAAATATCGATCGTCACCGAGCGATGGGGAAAGGCCCGTATAGAGCCGCATATGACGGAACCAGTGAAGTTTGGGGAGCTGTTCTTGCTTCGACTTTGACAACAGTAGCAGTATTTTTACCTGTTGTTTTTATCGAGGAGGAAGCAGGGCAGTTATTCAAAGATATCGCTATTGCGGTTACGTGTGCAATCTCCCTGTCCATGTTTGTTTCTGTCTCGGTTATTCCTATGCTGGCTAAGCAGTTTTATTCTTTCTCCAAAGGTAAGAAGAAAGCTAAGCTTAATGTGCTAAATAAAATGGGAAGCGTTGCGTCTGACTGGATTATGGGATTACTCGAACTTGCCATTCGCAACTGGGCAACTCGTCTTACAACGGTATTTATTCTGGTTGCATCTTCTGCTTTGCTTGTATTTTCTTTTTTCCCGAAAATGGAATATCTGCCACAGGGGAACCGGAACCTGATTCTGTCTATTCTTATTCCGCCGCCGGGCCTGTCGTATGAAGAACGTGATTCTATCGGAGAATATATCTCCGCACAGATAGAACCCCATATGAAAGAAGAAAAAGACGGCTTTCCGAAAGTGGATCAGCTTTTCTATGTATCGGCTCCAGATATCAACTTGTTTGGTGCAATGTCCGCGGATGAAGATCGTCCGGCTAAGCTTATTCCTTTATTTAACCGTATAATGAATTCTATCCCCGGTATGTTCGGAGTAAGTATTCAGGCTTCAATTTTTGAAGCAGGTATAGGTAAGGGGCGTATGGTTGCGGTTGATTTCAGTGGATCTGATCTTGATAAATTAATGGCCGCTGCCGGAACAATGTTCGGCATGGCGCGGCAGGCTATACCGGGTGGGCAGGTTCGTCCTATCCCTTCACTGGAAATGCTGTATCCTGAAGTACGTATTGTGCCTGACCGTGATAGATTGCGGGCAGCAGGCATGTCCAGTCAGGAAATAGGTGAAGCTCTTGATGTTCTTATGGACGGGCGTAAAATCGGTGATTTTAAAGAAGATGGTAAGAAGAAAATTGATCTGAAGCTAATGGCATCTGAGCAAAGAGTGAGTACTCCTGAAGATTTGTACAATTCACTCGTTGCCACTCCGCAAGGATGGGCTGTTCCTGTTTCATCTCTTTCAAATCTTGAAAGGACCTACGGTATTACCCAGATCCGTCATCTTGAGCGACGGAGAACTGTTACGCTGCAGATTACACCTCCTAAATCCATGCCCCTTGAAGAGGCAATGGATATCGTACAGACTAAGCTGATTCCAAAAGTTAAAGAAATGGGACTGATGGATGGTGTTACTGTGCGTATGTCTGGAGCAGCTGATAAGCTTACTCAAACCCGTCACGCCATGCAGTGGAACTTTCTGCTGGCTGTTGTAATTACTTATCTACTCATGGCTGCTTTATTTGGAAACTTCATTTATCCGATAATTATTCTGCTGACCGTTCCGCTTGCAGGGGCTGGAGGTTTTCTTGGCCTGAAACTGGAAAACCTATTCATTGCTCCGCAACCGCTGGATGTTTTGACTATGCTTGGTTTCGTTATTCTAATCGGTGTTGTTGTTAACAATGCGATCCTTATCGTTCACCAATCTCTTAACAATGTGAGAGAGGGGGGGATGGATCACAAAGAGGCCGTGCTTGAAGCGACCCGTTCAAGGCTCCGCCCGATCTATATGTCTGCAACAACATCTGTTTTCGGGATGTTACCTTTGGCAATTGCTCCCGGTCCGGGGTCAGAGCTTTATCGCGGTCTTGGAGCTGTTGTGCTTGGTGGTCTGGCTTTGTCCACAGTCTTTACTGTGTTCATGATTCCTGCTTTGTTGATGTTCTTCATTAAGATGGAGAAAATAGGTGGTAAAGAAGCTGAGGCTTAAAGACAGTAATAGATGATTAGTAAAGCCCCCTATGAACTATGTTCACACTGGGGGCTTTCTTCGTTTTGGAGAACAAACAAGCTTAAGATGTCAGTAAAATGATTTTATAGTAGTCAGTTCATCAATAGTTTTCTAACTGTTCATCTTTACATAATTTTCCAGTCTGTCCATTCCTTCGGCAAGGTTTTCGATTGAGTTTGCATATGATAACCGGATATATCCTTCAGCACCATCGCCGAAATCAATACCGGGAGTAACGCCGATTCCGGCCTGCTCAAGAATATCGAAAGCCAGTTTAAGAGAGCTGCCGTCAAACTTTGCAGCGAGATGTTTCATGTTAACGAGTACGTAGAATGCCCCAGTCGGCTCTACTTTAATATCAAAGCCCATCTCGCGCAGGCGTTTGAGCATATATTTACGGCGTTCATCATAAGTATTTTTGATGCGATTAACATCATCCCAAGATTCAGTCAGCGCTGCAACTCCAGCCCGTTGAGCCATTGAATTGGCAGATATGAAAAAATTCTGACAGAGTTTTTGCAATGGTCGTACATATTTTTCAGGCGATATTATGTACCCAAGTCTCCATCCTGTCATGGCAAATAATTTTGAGAACCCGTTTAGAACAAATGCATGGTCAGTGTATTCAAGAATTGAATGTTCTTTTTCTCCGTATACAAGCCCGTGATAGATTTCGTCTGAAATAATCCACGGTCCCATGCCGGCTATCTCCTTCATGCGTTCAGGTGAAAGAAGGGTTCCTGTCGGATTGGAAGGTGAGTTGATCAGGATTGCTTTAGTTTTGGTATTGATTGCCTTTTTGATTGCTTCAGGTCTGTATTGAAATCCATCCTCTTCGAAAGTGGTGATGCGATTGGCTTCTGCTCCGGCAAAAGAAATGAAGTTGCTGTAACAGGCATAGCAGGGATCAGAGACAATGACATTATCCCCTTTATCCAGAATAAAAGTAAACAGGAGTAGCATTGCCGGAGAAGTTCCCTGAGTGATTATTACCCGATCCGGATCAACATCAACATTATATCTGTCTTTGTGATATTTGCTGATGGCCTCTCTAAGTTCAGGTATTCCAAGACTATGTGTATAATGGGTTTCTCCTTTATCCATAGCTTCACAGCATGCTTTTTTTATGCAGTCCGGAGTGTCAAAGTCAGGCTCACCTATTTCCATATGGATAATGCTGCGGCCCTCTCTTTCCATCTGCTGTGCCTTTTCAAGGACATCCATCACCAGAAAGGGGGTGATCTCACATGCTCTTTTAGATATGCATTCCATGCTGTTCTCCTAATATATAGGGTGGGTATCCACTCTTGATTATTGGTGTAATTTTAAATCTTATATACAACCTGAATACTGGAAGAGCAATAGTTGCCTTTTGTACGCAATTTGGATGCTTGCTCCAGCATAGTTGCTGGGGTAATTAAGGACGCTGCACAATTCAGCAGCAGTACAATTTTAAAAAATGAACAACATGAAAATTCTGATTATAGATAACAATGACAGTTTTACAAACAACCTTATGCACTTGTTTGCTAAGGAGATCAGCAGTGTAGAAATTTTATCCAAATCCTGTGACCATATTCTTTCACAAGATTTTCAGTCATCAGAATTAAACGGGTATGATTTGCTGATTATTTCTCCCGGGCCCGGGTGTCCTGCAGATTATCCAGGATATGAAGCTGTAATCAAGTCCGGTAAACCTGTGCTTGGTGTCTGTCTGGGGATGCAGATAATTAATGAATATTGTGGTGGAAAGACATCTCGGCTGAAAGGCTGTTTTCATGGCAGGACCGAGAAAATCAGTTTTGCAGGATTACAATTAAATGTTGCAAGATATCATTCTCTGTTCTGCTCAGAAATAGGGGATGGACTGGAAGTTATTTCAGAGAATAATGAAGGCATACCTATGGCTGTCAGTCATGGTTCTTTGCCGCTTTTAGGTTATCAGTTTCACCCTGAGTCATTTTTAACTGAGCAGTCCGGAGTATTTATAAAGTATGCCTTCGATTTTTTTAAATTCAGTAAGTTTTGAGAAGTTCAGGGAAATTGCACTGTACTTTGTAAAGAATGGTAATGCAGATGTACTGCTTGGATCTCCTCTGTTTCCTGATTCATGCACAAGTTACATAGGCCTTACTCCAACTAACGAATTGATTTTGGAAGCCGATATACCCGCTGATGAGATTGCTTCGGCGATGCGTAGTTTTTCCTTTTCAGATGCAAACCCCACTATCGGTTACTTCACTTATGAATGCGGCTTTGCCCTGCGCGGAGTTACAAGCAGAAAAGATCGACAATATCCTTCCGGTCACTTGAAAAAATATGCTGCTGTACTAACGCATGATGCTTCAACCGAAACAATGGAAGTTGTCGCCGTAGAAGAGCAGTCTCTTTCAGATATTTTATGTCTGATAAAAAAAATATCTCCTGTTCCGGAAGTAGAACTGCCTGATTTTAAACCGGAATATATTAGCATGTCGTTGGGCAAAGAATCCTACGAGAAAGGTGTTGCTCAAACTCTTGAGTATATTAAAGACGGACTGACCTATCAGTTGAATTTATCAACTCAGTTCACAATTAATGATATTAACTTTGATCCGTTGCTCTGGTTCTTCACACTTAATAAGAGATATCCGGCTCCTTATTACGCTTTATTTAAAAGTTGCGGGAAGTTGATAATCTCAACCTCGCCGGAACTTTTTCTGAAGGTGGAAAATGGGTGTGTTCGATCTGAGCCGATTAAAGGAACTCTGCGTTTTGATGAATACAGTGATGATTTGATAAAGCAATTGACATCATCAGCTAAAGAAGATTCAGAGCTTTCCATGATAGTAGATCTTGTACGTAATGATATTTCAAGAGAATGCAAATATGGTTCTGTTACCGTTGAAAAACATAAGTCTGTCTTCGCAGTAGATAACCTCCTTCAGATGTATAGCGTTGTGCATGGTGAGCTTGCTGACGGTAAAGACTGTATTGATTTATTTCTAAGCGCTTTTCCGGGTGGTTCAATTACGGGATGTCCAAAAAAGAGTTCTATGGAGCTTATTGATATGCTGGAGCCTCATACACGGGGGCCATTTTGTGGAAGCATAGTTATGATTAAGGGACCCAAAGATTTAGTCTCATCCATAGCTATCAGGACAGCTGTTTATGATGAATCTGAAAATAAACTTACTTACTGGGCTGGAAGTGGTATTGTCATTGATTCCGATCCGCGAGAAGAGTTTCTGGAGACAATGGCTAAGGCTGGCAAAATTATAGATCCGGAGGGGATGTGATTTATTTCAGTAAAGGTGAATTATGTGAAGGACCGATTGGTCTTGATCTGTCACAGCCTGCTTTTAGAACCGGATATGGTTTTTTTGAAACCTTAGCCTGGAACGGAAGGAAATGCTGCCATCTGAGTTTGCATTTAAAGCGCGCATATCGGAGTTTTGCACAATATAACATTATCGATGAAAAAATTGATTATGAGAAAGTTATTAACCAAGTCATTGAAGTTAATAATCTGGAGAAAAAATTTGCCCGTTTGAATATTTTTTATCCAGTGGAAAGCGGTAAAACTTTTCCTGTAGTTTGTGCTGTGCCTTTTGAATATCTGCCGGATAGGATTTGGTCTTTATGGCCTAATGATGAAATTTTCATGTCTTCACTGATGCAGCATAAAAGTATGAACCGTATGTCTTATCTCAGCGCATGGGAGAAGGCTGCTGACTATGGATATGATGATGCATTGCTGCTTGATTTTGAAGGTAATATTCTTGAATCATCGGTTGCTTCACTTCTTTTTAAAAAAGGAGATGTCTTTTTTGAACCACAAACAGAGTATAAACTTCCCGGAACTGCACAGGAGGTTCTTGCTGATTTCATAGAAATTAAAGCTCAGCCTATCCCGCTGAACACTATTCAGGAATATGAGCATATATACGCTCTAAATTCATTGGGGGGAGTTATTCCCGTTTCCAGAGTGGGGGCTGTAAAATTCGAAGTAGATGTTGAGTTCGCAGTATGTATGGGCAGAAAAATTTTAGAACTTGATTATTCTTAACTAAACCTTTTTATGGATTATCAAGATTGGCAGCCTGCTGAAGACCAAAAAAATCCCCTCGTTGTTTATCAACGAGAGGATTCTATCTTTAAACAAATTTGGAGTCAGCTTAATATTTGAATCCTATTCTTTCACGAATCTCTTCCATGTTCTGCTGAGCTTTGGCACGTGCTTTAGCAGTTCCTTCTGCAAGAATCTGCCAGACTATATCTGGATTTTCATCCATCTTGCGGCGACGCTCCTGCATAGGTTCAAGGAATTTTGCCATGCTTTCTGCGAGCATCTTTTTACAATCTACGCAGCCGAGAGAAGCATTACGGCAACCTTCCTCAATCTCATCACATTTTGAGCTGTCAGTCATCAGCTTGTGATAAGGATAGAGGTTACATATTTCAGGATCGCCCGGATCTGATTTTCTGAGTCTGTTCTTGTCTGTCAGCATGGACATAACCTTAGGGCGGACTTCATCCATAGCTTCACCGAGAAAAATACCGTTGTTATAGCTCTTGGACATCTTGCGACCGTCAAGTCCAGGCAGCTTAGCGTCTTCAGTAAGCATTGCCTGCGGTTCCGGAAAATATTCGCCATTTATGCTGTTGAAGCGGCGGGCAATTTCACGGGTAAGTTCCAAGTGTGGAAGCTGGTCCTGTCCAACAGGAACAAAAGATGGCTTATACATGAGGATATCAGATGCCATGAGTACCGGATAACCAAGGAATCCGTATGTATTAAGTTCCTTCTGGATAAGTTCCTGACGGATTTCTTTGTAAGTAGGGTTTCTTTCCAGCCAGCCAAGCGGAGTAATCATTGAAAGCATAAGATGCAGTTCAGCATGCTCTTTAACTTGAGACTGATGAAAGATTACACATTTCTCAGGATCAAGTCCTGCCGCCACCCAGTCTTTTACCAGTTCAGGGACGAATCCCTTAATTTTTCGTGGATCAGAGTATTCACTGGTGAGTGCGTGCCAGTCGGCAACAAAGAAATAACATTCATTATCTTCCTGAATATTGATCCAGTTCACCAGAACACCGAAGTAGTGACCGAGGTGAAGGCGGCCGGTAGACCTCATTCCTGAAACTATGCGATTGTTTGTTTTAGTCATTGTGAAAACTTGTAGGTTGATGATTTTAATGAATCAGCAGGTTATAAAATATACTTATGGCCGGACTGATAATTGTACCAAGTAGTCCCAGCATTGCCAGAACAATGACAATAATAAAACCGTACCTGAAAGACATAAATTTATAAGCTGTCTCACGGGGCATGAAGCCTGCAATTATCTTGCTGCCATCCAATGGAGGAATAGGCAAAAGATTGAAAAAGCACAAGGCCAGGTTGATTATAACTCCGGCATTGGCAATCTGCACAGTCGGCTGAAGTACCCTGAGCATAATATTGGAGTAACCGCTGATGTCCAGCGACAGGATTACTTTTACGATAATTGAAAACATTATAGCAAGTGCCATGTTTGCTGCAGGTCCAGCCAGCGCCACAAGCATCATATCCCGTTGGGGATTTTTAAAATACATGGGATTAATAGGAACAGGTTTGGCCCAGCCGATCATGCGGGTCAAAACAAGTGCAATAGTACCCAGTGGATCAAGATGCTTTAAGGGATTTAAGGTAAGCCGTCCGGCTTGTTTTGCCGTTGGATCGCCTAGAAGATATGCAGCAAAGCCGTGTGAGGCTTCATGGCAGGTGATTGCTAGAAGGAATGGAACAGCAAGGATGCTGATTTCTTTTATTGTATTTGCTATGTCGAACATGGGGTATTCACTTGTTCGCTTTTTAGAAGTGATAAATGGCAGGCCAGGAGGGATTCGAACCCCCAGCATTCGGTTTTGGAGACCGACGTTCTAGCCGTTGGAACTACTGGCCTGCATTTATAGGTTTGGGACATCTCTGTCGTCAAATCCAAGTGGTTGCTATCACGAGGTTTTGCGCTTGGCAAGAAAAAAGGAGCTTGTTTTTCACAAACTCCTAAAAAAGTATAAAAAAACTGTTTTCAAATTTTTTAAAAAACTCTTTTAACCGAGAGCCTCAGTCACTTTGGCCTTCAACTGACTTAAATCCACAGATTTAACTACATAGTAGTCTGCTGCAATGGATTTCATGTCATGTTTAAAGCTATCGTAAGCTGTACTCAGTATTACTGGGATTTTTGTGTCTTCCTGACGGATTTCCTGTAGTAAGTCCAGTCCGGAACGGGCAATGCCTAGTTTAATGTCGAGGATGACCAGATCTGGCGTTTCTCTTTTTATAACGGCAAGTATATCTTCTGTACCGTCTGAGGTAGCAACCTGATAGCCACTGGCTTCAAGTTCTTCTCGGTAGAGCATCCTTATATGCTTTTCATCGTCAACAACTAAGATAGTTTTCTGAGTCATATGAAACTCCTTGAAAGTCATGTTTATCTATTTATACTTTAATTCAACAATCAACTTCTGGTCAACATTTATAGAAAATTTTTTGCGTGTATTTGCTGATTAGCAGACAAAGATTGGTTAACTAGTTAAGATTGTATCAAATTAAAAATATACATTGAGTTGTACTCCATCTATTAAGTTTATCCGTTGCTGGCATTAAGCAAAGCTTAATTCTGGTGACCAAGTTTTAATACTCATCATACCATAACATGAAATAATAATATTTTGTTGTAATTTTTTTAGAAATATTTCCATTTTGTTTAACTGAAAAAAAGTTATAAAAATATCCCTTCGTTTAGGTCTGAAAAGCTTGCCCTAAACAGTCTTAAACGTTAAATCCACAGCTCAAAGAGATAAATAATTATATAATTAAAAGGAGTCTGCCCATGGTAACTGTCAGGCTTGAACCGGAAGACAAGATAATTGAGTTTACAAAATTAAACACTGTTTTGCAGTTGCTTAATAAGCTTGGACTCCACCAGACTGATGCTTTGGTCATTAGAGATGGAGAACTGTTGACTCAGGATTGTCGTATTTTTCAAGGTGATGAAATAATTTTAAGAAAAGTAATTTCGGTCGGGTAAATATATGAAGTGTAAGGTTTGTAAAGCCGAGGCAGTAATATCACTGCCCAGTCATAATGCTGCGTTCTGTAAAGAACATTTTGAGAACTTTTTTATGAAGCAGGTTGCTACGGGAATCCGGAGGCGCAAGCTTCTTGAACCAGACGACAAAGTCCTTGTGGCTCTTTCGGGTGGCAAAGATTCTCTCGGGCTTATGTATGCCCTTTCGGAGTTAGGCTACGATGTAACCGGATTGCATATTGATCTTGGGATTTTTGATTCGTCAAAGAAAGCCCGGTCTGTTGTAGAGGATTTTTGTAAAGATAAAGGTTATCCGTTGCGGGTGGTTGAACTTGAGAAAGAAGGCGTTCCCATGCCACTTATCAAGAAACACATCCGTCGACCTATTTGCTCTATATGTGGGAAGTTTAAGAGGCATTATTTTAATAAGATTGCGCTTGATGAAGGGTTTACCGCTCTTGCCACAGGCCATAACCTTGACGATGAAGTTGCCAGACTTTTCGCTAATACCTTACGCTGGGATCAGGGTTATCTTTCTGATCAAGGGCCAGTTCTGCCTGCTGAGAATGGTTTTGCTAAAAAGGTTAAGCCTCTTTTCAGGGTTTCTGAATTTGAATCTGCCAACTTTTCATTTTTAATGGGTATTCCATATCACCACCTGCCATGTCCATACAGCGGCGGAGCGAGCTTCACAGGACATAAGTTGCTCTGGCGTGATCTTGAGTTGCGTAGCCCGGGGTCTAAGAGGTCCTTTTATAAAGGTTTTCTTGATCGTGGTCAGCCTGCTTTTGCAGCAATACATCAGGAAAAGAAAAGTTATGAAGTTGTCCCTTGTACTGAGTGCGGATGTCCTACTTCAGCCGGAGTATGCAATATATGCAGGCTTAAAAAGCAGCTTCGTGAATCCATTGAGGAAAACGGAGAGTGATTAATCCAAAAGTTTCAGTGACCATGCCCTGCTACAATTGTGAGAGCAGTGTAGGGATGGCCATTGAAAGTATTTTAGACCAGTCTTATACTGATCTTGAGCTGATTGCTGTAGACGATGGTTCTGTTGACGGAACTGCTGATGTCTTAAAAGAATACGCAGCAAAAGATTTTCGTTTGAGCCCTGTATTTTTAGACCATCAAGGTGTTGTTGGGGCTGCCAATGCAGCAATTAGTGCAGCTTCAGGTCAATACATTGCCCGTATGGACGCTGATGACTTTGCTTTACCTGCAAGAATTGAGAAACAGGCCCGCCTGCTGGATGAAAATCCGCATGTGGGCCTTACTGCATGTCGTGTAGGGTTTGGCGGAGACCGTGAAGCATGTGCTGGATATGCCCATTATGTAGACTGGATAAATTCTCTTATCGAGATAGATGAAATTTCTTTGAACCGTTTTGTTGAGTTTCCGTTTGCAAATCCATCCATCATGATGCGAAGCAATCTTATTAAAGAGTATGGGCAATTCAGGGATGGTGATTTTCCGGAAGATTATGAGCTGGTTTTGCGCTGGCTTGAAGCCGGAGTTCAGATGCAGAAGGTAGATGAAGAATTATTTATCTGGAATGACCCTCCTGATCGGCTTTCCCGTAATCATCCGAAATATTCTGTAGAATCATTTTATAGTATCAAAAGTGAGTATCTTCATCGCTGGTTAGAACAAAACAGTTCCACACATCCGCGTGTAGGGGTAATAGGTTCAGGCCGAACATCACGTAAACGATTTCATATACTTGAAAGGCATGGCGTTAAAGTTTCTTTTTATGTAGACGTTGATCCACGTAAGGTCGGGCATGTTATCAACGGCTGCAAAGTTCTGCATCGTAATGCTATACCTCCGGCAGGAGATACTTTTTTACTTTCATATGTAGCCAGCAGGGGAGCCAGAGAGGAGGTTGCAGAATTCCTCAACTCGCGTGGTTATGTATTGGGTAAACATTATTTATTAGTCTCTTAATCTGAGATTATAGAAACTTATTTTTTAGTCTTAGAGCTAAAAGAAATGGGTAGATATTGAAATAAAATTTTCAGTATCTACCCATTTCTTTTAGTTAAAAATCTACGAATATGACTAAGCTTTCTTACAAGTAAGTGTTATGTTTAAAATTTACTTTTAATAAAATCAGTGATGGCTTCGATTGCAGTTTTTTTGGTGTGATTTTGAGTCTCGTCAGTTTCCCACCATTGCAGGTCGCTGAATTCCAACGGTATTCTCAGTGTAAGAAATGGAAGAAAGAATTTTATTACATTTTCTTTTGATGCGCCTTTGGCCGTATCGAAATGAAAGAATACCTCAGCAATAAACCATGCCTTATCTTTTTGTGAAGCAGGTGTCGCAGGGCGTATGTACATAAAATCAGGATCTGTTTCAGCATCAAGTTCGCTGTCTTGAAAACGTGCGAACAAGTCGTAGACCTGTTTTCGAATAAGTTTATCGCCGTATACGTCAACAATAAAAGTGAATTTTAAGAATCCGGTTTGCGGATTGAGATTGTGGCGTGAAATTTTCAGGACACCATCTTTGCGATTGGATTCATCGTCATCGAGAAAAAGATCGAACGCGCTGAATCCTATGAAATTATCCTCTCCTCGAATTTCATCAAGCTGTTTTTCGATGCTGGAAGTGCTACTCATGATGGTAAACCTGAATTGTTGATGGGTTGTTATGTTATTTTGCGATACCATCTAACTTTGTGAGCAACAAGTGATGTTGGATTATAAAAAAAATCCTCCATAAATATAATTACGGAGGATTTATTGTTAATTTTTATCTTCGGTTTTATCCTTATCTGAGTCATGATGTTGTCTGGTGTATTCTCCAAGCCCGCTACCAGAATTTTTAACCATGCGGAAAATTGCAAACACAATGACCAGCATAACTATAATAGCTTCGACTCCTTCACCTGTCATGACTCACTCCTTTGGATGGAACCGCCTCGGGCGGGATTGCTAACTAATGTGAATGACCAGTTAAACTTTTACCTCTTATTAAAGCAGATACCTTGGGAATAGCAATAAAGGCAAGCAGTATAAGTGCGCTGACAGTGTAAAATAGACCATGTACATCTTCTGCACCGCTTTGAACCCAGTCAGTAATTGACATTCCAAGTGAATAATAGAGCCAGTTTACAAATACACCGAGTACCAACGAACAAATTATGATTGTACCTAGGTATATAAATGCTGATCTCTTCCCGAGCAGCTTGGCAACAACTGTAAATGAGGCTGCGTTGGTGGCAGGCCCGGCAAGCAAAAAGACAAGAGCTGCTCCCGGGGAAAGGCCTTTGAGTGCCAGAGCAGCTGCAATCGGTGTTGATGCTGTTGCGCATACGTAAAGCGGGACGGCTGCTGCAAGCATAATCAGCAGAGGAAGAAATCCATCTCCAAGATTCTTTTCTATGAAACCGTCTGGAATTAGTGCACCAAAAATTCCTGCTAAAATTACTCCTCCCAAAAACCATATCCCAATATCCTGCAATAAATTGCCAAAGGAATATTGCATTCCTGCAGTAAGTTTTCCGGTAAATGTTTCAGGTAAGCTTGAGCTTTCTTCTCCGCATCCACATCCGCAGGATGATTCTGAACAACTCTGCTCAGTATCATCCGAACATTGGCAGGAAAGGTTTGAGTCGTTGCATCCACACTCATGCCCATGGTCATGTGATATTAGTATCGGTTCTGGAATAGAGGGGGTTTTTGTTCCATTTGTTTTTTCATATCGATCAACTAATACACCGGCTATAACTGCAGTAATGAAAGCAGCAAAAGGTCTGAAGAATGTCATTACCGGATCAAGAAGAGCATAGGTTACGGCAATTGAATCAACACCTGTCTCCGGAGTTGATATGAGAAATGAAGTTGTTGCTCCTTTGCTTGCTCCTTGTTGCTTGAGCTGGGCAGCAGCAGGTATTACTCCGCAACTGCAAAGTGGAATCGGGACACCCAGAAGTGAAGCTTTAAACACGTCTGAAGTTTTTCCTGAACCTAGATTTTTGCTGATAAACTCAGGCCCAACAAAAGCTTTTAAGAGTCCTGCTACAAAAAAACCGAAAAGCATAAAAGGTGCAGACTGTAGCAGCACTTCCCATGATTCTTGCGCAATACTTATTAATATATTCAGCATACTATCGATCCTTATCCTTTGGACAGCCATTTCCATGCATATGGTCCAGAGCTGTTTTTATTATTGTTTCAACATGTTTATCGTTTAAGCTGTAAACAGCCTTACGGCCTTCTTTTTCAAAACGGACCATTCGTGCTGTTCTTAGAATTCTTAGCTGATGTGAAACAGCTGAATGGCTCATGCCAAGCAGTTCTGCTAGATCGCAGACGCATAATTCCTTGATTGAGAGTGCATGCAGTATTGTTATCCGTACAGGCTCACCTAGAATTTTGAACGTAGAAGCTAAATCTTCCATTATCTCTCGCGAACAACATTCTTTTCTTACAAGTCCGACTACATTCACATCCGGGTTATGAAAATCACAGCAGTCATCGTTTTTATGCATACTGACCTCTTAAGTATTAATATATGATCAACTGTTCATGTATTAATGACGTGCAAAATTAAGTCAATATTTTTTTGAATGTAAAATTGTGCGTAATTCAGCAAAATGTTAAGTAGAATATGAATAAATAATATATTCTTGGTTTGAAATAATATATATAATTGTCACATGAAGATATGTAGTCAATCTATAATATTTGGGGGTAGGAATTGGCTTCGGAAGAAATGACGAAATATAAAATTGAGATTGATCCTGATCTGTTGGATTTAGCTCCTGTATTAATGGATTCGCTAAATAATGAACTGGAAGACATGCTTGGCTCTATCTTAAAAAGTGATTTTGAACTGGTAATTGAAAAAGCTCATTCGTCCAGAGGGGCTGCACTTACATTTGGTTTCGAGCTTTATGCCTATAAAATGCTGCAGATAAAAAAAGAGGCTCTGAATGAAGATAAAGAAGCCCTACTGAAGATCTGTAAAGGGCTTGAGGTAATGCTTGATTGTGTCGAGTTCACTGTAGCAAAGTAATGCACATTTTGTTTACTATTTTTGATCGTTAAGCAGATTGAGTAAAAAATTACGTGTTCTAACTGATATCCCTGGACAGCCGCTTTCTCTAGGTCCAGCAACATTCATGACTGTTATTTTTTCTGCCTTTATCCATGCTGAAACAGTCCTGCCAGCATGATCAGAGTCAAGAGATACTACGGCTACAGGTTTTTCATGTTTTTTTGCCAGACGGATAGTCAGGGCAGTGCCTTTAGATTCACAGTCCCCTGGAAAAATGAGTGTTCCATCAGAATCAAGTACATTTTTTTCAGTACGTTTCCAATATTGAAAGTCATTCAGCTCATATAGGTTATATTTGTCAGGGATAGGACCGTCTTCAGCTTTTCTGCCTTTCGGGCACCAACCCCGATGGGGAATACCCGAAGCTATTGCGGCATCAAGCGCGCCGCGGTCAACACCGGTCTGGCCCCCGGATATTATAGTGAAACCTTGTGGCAGTTTAGTGCGGTTACTTTCAAATACCATATTCTCAATATCCAAAAGTTCTCCACAGCTGGGACAGCGCATAAGGTTGTAACTTGAGATTAAGGCTGAAATTTCTTCAAATGCGTCTATCGGTCCTGTCCACAGACATTTCATGCACGATTTATATTTATTGCTTCCGTATCTTTCTGGTCTTTCCATATGCTAGTTAATATCAGTTATCTGGTAAAATAACAATCTGTATATCAGGAGTTTGTGATAATCTGTCCAGATCAAGCGTGGGACTTAATTCCGCCGTAATGAAAATTGTTCCTTTAAAACCTGAATTTACTCTTCTCCATAGCTCTGAAGGTGGACAATAGTTGATTTTACCAGGACAAATTACCAGCAGGTTTTCAGATGGAGGATTATTTTCCTGTCCCAGTACCATGCATGGGTCAGTCATAACTAAGTCTTCCTGCAGTAGCCCGTGTATAGTCTCAACCAGTCTTTTTTCATCAATTGGTTTAATTAGTGACGCATCTCCTCCTGCTTTTTGTCCTTCTGCCAGAGCACTGATAACAATAACAGGAATATGCCGTGTTGAGGGATTCTCACGAAGAGCTTTAATTGCCTGATCTCCATTCATAATAGGCATTTTGAGGTCCATTGTTATCAGATTGGGCATACTTTTTTTTGCTGTTTCCACAGCTTCCTGTCCGTTTGATACGGTTATTATTCTGTATCCCTCATCTTCTAGCACTTGAGCTAAATATTCATTAAGTGACGGATCATCATCTGCAACCATAATCAGTGGACTGTCCGGGCTGCCGAAGCGTTTTTTGATCGGATTTGTCGTTATTATAGGACCAGATGTGTCAGGAGATTCAGCGGATGAATCAACTGCAAGTGTGAAGTGGAAAGAGCTGCCTTCGCCCAGTTTACTTTCTACCCAGATTCGTCCTTTATGGTGCTCGACTATCTGTTCGCAGATAGGCAGCCCTAATCCTGTTCCTTGGGGTTTACCAGTAAGTGTATCTCCGGCCTGTTTAAAGCGCATGAAAATCTTTTTCTGGTCTTCCGGTGAAATACCGCTTCCCGTATCACATACACTCACTAATATTTCATTTTCGTTCGCATGGGCAGAGCAGCTTATAGAACCTGATTGAGTGAATTTTACAGCGTTTGATATCAGGTTTACCAGAACTTGAAGAATTCTGTCTCTATCACCGTAAATTGTTGGAATATTTTCATCAATATCAATTGTTAATTGAAGTCGTTTGGACTCCCAAAGAGGTGTTGTCGTCTGGACTGAGGTCTTGATAACTTCATGTAAGTCGACAGGAGCCTTTCTCCAGTCGATTTTTCCTGATTCCATTTTAGCTATATCAAGAACATCATTAATCAGCTCAGTTAATCTTTGCCCCTCTGACACAATAATTCCGATATTATCCTGTACTTGAGACATTGCCCGCTTAGTCTTCGGGTCAGGAGTATTGCAGGTCGGGAAAATCGATTTATCGAGTTTCTTGCGAATAATTTTGGCAAAGCCCAGAATAGATGTCATCGGTGTTCGCAACTCATGGGAAACTGTTGATATAAAGTCTGTTTTAAGGTTATCAACTTCCTTTTCGTAAGTTATATCGCGTACTAGAATTATGGCCCCGAGGCATATATTAAAACTATCTTCAGACTCCCATTTATGGATGGGGGTAGCTACAGCTTTTACAGTACGGTTATGACCAAGCTTTATTTCTGAAGAGTAGACTTCGTGTTTACATCCTTTGACCAAATTGAAAAGATCAATCATTTCAGTAGGAAAAAAATCTTTTATATCGTGACCTTTTATGTTTTTTTTGTGCAGATTAAAAAGTTCTGACAGTGCTGGGTTGGTTAAAGATATTTTGCCGGAAAAATCGACCACAAGCAGACCGTCGGCAAGACTGTCCATGATAACTTCCATATAGGTCAGTGTATCTTGTAAATCACTTGTGGCGTTGCTGACTGCCTTTTCAAGTCCAGAAATAAGTGTTGTCAGCTCATTGGCCATATTTTTCATAGTCCCGGCTAATAGGCCTATTTCATCTTTTGAAGTGATTGCTATATTGGCAGTGAAATCGTGATCTGAAAGTTTTTTTGCATATTCAGTAAGCTGGTTAAGAGGTTCCGAGATACGTTTAACCATAATATAAAGAATAAAAACACTTACCCAGAAAATAAAAAACATTACTATTTGTAGTTTTCCAATAGCGATCCATACGTATTTATTTATTATTTCCTTATCCATTCCAACGTGAACATATCCGGCCATTCCTGCAAGAATAGGATTTGTTATATCAATCACCTCGCCAAAGTCAGGTATATATAATTCGCGTACGACCATTGATTCCGGATGGAGATTGCTGCTTGTAAGAACTAAAGGCACGCGGGGTACAAATGTATGGGAGATAATTTCTCCGTTAGCATTCTGCACGTATACATAAGCTGCCCCGTCACTGGTTTTAAACTGGTCTATCATTGATTGAATGGTCGATGAATCTCTGTTTAGAAGTATTTCAACGCTCGAGCTGGCAAGACTGTTGGCTATGGCCTTGCCTTTGCTGATGTATTCGGTCTCCATGTGATTATGCAGGGTTACAGCCGATACAAATGACATAGAAAATGAAATCACACCAAAAAGAATGAAATTAACGATCATTGTCTTTTGAAAAATTTTAGACATTCTCATTTTGATTTTCATTTTTTCCACCTTTCCCAACTGGTGAGGGGAACAAATTTTCCATTTGCAACAGTTGTATAGTATACTTCATCAAGTCCCTGATGTTTGCCCCTTCCGAAACTGACCGGCGAGCCTATCCCAATATCAAGATTGCGGATTGCCATAGTCGCTGCGTAGATATTGCCACGATATTGGTCGGTTTCAAGGCGTTCAAGAATCTTGGTCATAACTTTTGCATTGAGATAGCCTTCGAAGCTGATAAAACTGAACGGTAGTTGAACATAGCTTTCATCAAATTCTTCAGGAATGACTGGAATATGATTTGTCATGATTTCACGGTATTCTCTGACTGCAGGTAGAGAAGTGTCTTCGTAGCTGGGTACAGTCTGTGCTGTAATTAAGTTCTCGGTATAATTTTTATCTTTTTCTTTTTCAGCTTCTTGTAATAAATTAAGCATGCTTTCACAGCCTACAAATGATAGATTGCATATGGGGATTGTCATTCCTGCATCTCTGGCATCTCTGACAAAAGCAGCGCAAGCTTCATAAGTTCCGACAGATATAATAACATCAGGTTTTGCTTCAGCTAGAATTTCTACCTGTTTCTTCATAGAATCTGAAAATGAAGTTCCGCGTTTATATGTTGCCTCGGCAGCAATCTTTAATCCTTTTTCTTTTAAAGCCTTGCGTATCCCGTCCCAGCCGCTGCGTCCGTATGCATCTGCCTGGTAAAAGATAGCAACACGTGTTCTGCCGATCATATACAGATTATGTATCAGTCCCCATGTTTCCTGCCGGTATGATGAACGCAGATTGAATACAAATTCTTCGTATGGAAATTCTCTTTGTGGTTGTGCACCTGTAAATGGAAAGAAAAGGTATATTGGTTTTTTCGAATTGAAGTGTTTTATTACTGGAAGAACTCTGGTTACAGTAGGAGTTCCTACATAGTTAAAAAGGCAGGTAACATGATCGTTTTCAACAAGCTTTATTGTATTGCGGATGGCTGGAAGCGGGTTGTAGCCGTCATCATAACATTTGATCATTACTTTTCGGCCACCTATTCCTCCATTGGCATTGATATGATCAAAATAGGATTGTGATCCTCGGTAAAGCTCTATTCCAAGTGCTTTGCTGGGGCCGCTAAATGCAGCAGACATACCTAAAATATATGGCTCAGGAGCTTTTGCAAAACCTGTAGAACACAGTAGGAAGATAAAAATAACGGATAAGATGTTCAGACGGAATATATTCATACCGGAAACCCCGAGGTAGGTTGTCAGCCTTATACTTTTCAGAATCGGTTTCAGAGGTTTTTCCCGTTCTCTTGCCGAATCCAGTTTAGCCAGGCTAGTTCAGGTTGTTTCGAGGAATCTTACAGAACCTCGGAGATACAGGGCGGTCAAGATCTATTGAATCCGCTCCTGTTTCTATTTCAGAAATTTTATAAATAAACAGGTTAACCAGTCTGGGATCTAATTTACCTTCAGCTGCTTCTGTTTCAAGAATTTTAAGTGCTCTGGATCTGGACGTTGCAGGCTTATAGTGGCGCTCTTGAGTAATAGCATCATAGATATCTACGATGGCAAGAATACGGCTTTGGATTAAAATTGTGTCACCTTTAAGCCCTGCAGGATAGCCGGATCCGTCAATACGTTCATGGTGCTGCCCTATTATTGTCAGAAGAAGGGAAAGGTCATCCTGAAAAGGGATGTGTTCCAGAATTCTCTTACTCTCTGCGGGATGGCGTTCAATTTCCATGCGTTCTTCACTGGTCAGATTCCCTCTGCGAACAACAAGACATTTACGCTCATCTGGTTGAATCATGTGTATGGTTGAGCCATTAACTTTAAACTTTATATCGCTGATGTTGTTAACAAAATCTAGATCTTCCTGTGCAGGGTTGAGCGACAGATTTATCTGCTTAAGACGTTTATAGTCATTTTCCCATTCCATTTTATTATGAATTCCAAAAAGTTTAAGACGCATACCGATTACGTCCAACATAGATTTTGGCAGGCGTGTCTTTTTAGTTAGAACTTCTTCTTTAATGCCAATTTTTCCTATATCGTGCAGGATTCCTGAATAGAAAATCTCTCGCAGCTGTTCATCAGTGAAACTTATTTCTGAGAAAACAGTTTCATCTGCTGAGACTTGTTGTGCAAATGAAACAGCAAGATGTGCTACTCGATCAGAATGACCGGCTGTGAATGGATCTCTGGCATCGATAGCTTCAGCAAGAGCTTTGAGCAGGGCATCCATTAAAATTCTTATCGATTCAAAATGGTAAGCATTGCTGATTGAAATTCCTGCAACTGAAGACAATGTTGCTGCATGCCTTAAGTGCGCGGCGTTAAATGCATTTATATTGCAGGAAGTCAGCACCAGTACTCCCTCGCATACGTTCGGTGAAGGGATGGGCATGATGAGCAGGGACTTAATGGTATCCGGCAGATTTTGATTGCACCTGCTATCAATCTTTATATCATTAATAATTTCACCACGCAGATTGGATATAACCTCCTCAAAGAGTGAACATCCCACCAGCAGTTCAAAAATTTCAGGATCGGAGGCTCCGAAACTGTCAAATATGGAAAACCCTGCTTCCTCAGGAAGGTATACAACTCCCATATCAGCGGGGAGGGGAGAGGTTCTGCATTCATTTGTCAGTGCGCGAATAACATCCTTCAGGCGCAGTGAGTTATTGAGTTCCACAATTGAACGGTGAAGTAGTGACAACTCACGATATTTAGAAAGTGTTTCCTCTCCGATAAGTCTGCGCGCATATTCTGATTCAATATAATTAGAAATAGAAAAAGCCGTGAGCTCAAGAACTGCATTTATTGTCGTAAGTTCAGTTTGGGAAATATTATCACATCCAGGGATGAAAACACCGAGTGAAAGATTTGCACCAGTTGGATTTTTTACGGGGACACGGATGGTGGTACTGATAGAATTATTTAAATGATCGGCGCAAAAAAGAGGGGTTTCGTCAATATAAGCGCACAGCACCGAATTCTCTGGGAGTAGCGGTGCTGTCTTTTCGAAGAATGCTTTTAATTTCCTCGGCTTGATGAATCTTTTTAACCGATTTTCCGGTTTAAAACTGGCATTCATTGTGCTATCGTCAGTCCTCAATTCTAAGAATATTTTTGGCCACTTCTAGAATTTCATCTGGATCAAACGGTTTAGTCATATATCGTTCCGCTCCTATTTCCAGGCCATGTTTGCGGTCAGACTCCTGCCCTTTAGCCGTAAGCAGAATTATTTTAATTTCAGATAGGCTCTCATCTTCACGCACAGCCTGACAAACTTCATATCCATTCATATACGGCATCATTATGTCCAAAAAAACAAGCTCAGGGCGTTCTTGTCTTATCGTATCGAGCCCTTCTTCACCATTTTCAGCGGTAAACAGCTCAACTCCATAGTCATCCTCAAGTTCTTCAAGAGTCTGTTCTAGAAGCATCCTGATGTGAACTTCATCATCCACGACTAGAATTTTTCCGGGCATGAAATCTCCTTTTATTGTCAAACTGTGCTCATATTTACATGTTGTCTTCACACATCGCAAGAATTAAGGTAGGGAAAAAATACATAAATTGTAGAATGAAGTGTATCTTTCTGTTATTATAAAGATATAGATAATAACGACATTCTTTTAATAGTATAATTTCGTATGAACAATATAAACTTTATGATCATTTCATCAATATATTTTAGTATTATCATCAGCTCATCATCAGGTAATATATGCTAATTCAGGCTAAGGTAGACTCAAGGTTTCTGGGAACCATTCAAAATTCATTTTACGGGATGCCGGATATACCCGGACCAGTAAGGATGTTTCTTACACTCCTTGCTTGCGGGGTGGCTCTTTTAATTGTGTGCTACCTTATTAGGGTATACGGCCTTGTTCCAATTCTCTTTTCTTATCTTAAGGCTCAAAAAAAGATGCTTTTTTCTCAATTAGTAAAAAGTAAAGAATCTGTAGCAGGTCCAAGTAAATTAAAGATTAAATCTGCAGGGCCCTGGAAAGCATCTACGGATCAGGATGTTCTTGAGAGACTTGTTTTGACTCGTGCGCAAATAGATATTTTGGGTGAAAGGTCTGAACAAAGGACTTTGGCTGCGGTGGCAAATGTATCGGGGACTGAATCAGTTGATGTTGTTGTTTCATTTGATGATGTCGTCACCCCTTCGTTACTTAAATCGGGAGTCAAGGTGAAGTGTATCTTTAGTGATATGCTGAAAGATAATAAAAAAATCAATGCGTTTGTAGGTAAAGTGAAAAGTTACTCGGAAGATAAGGGCGCAGTGATTACAAGAACATCTTCTTTCGGATATATCCGGCGCAGAGTTTTCGCACGTAGAAAAGTTGCTGATCAGCGTTATATAAAGATTAAAATCTGGCGGTTGGAAGGTGATGATTATGATATTGACTATATTTTAGACAA
The DNA here is from genome assembly GCF_000425265.1 of Maridesulfovibrio zosterae DSM 11974. NCBI lineage: Bacteria > Pseudomonadati > Thermodesulfobacteriota > Desulfovibrionia > Desulfovibrionales > Desulfovibrionaceae > Maridesulfovibrio > Maridesulfovibrio zosterae. The sequence goes on along the minus strand of NZ_AUDC01000012.1, from coordinate 198,626 downwards.
TAGTGCTCCTGAAATTATTATAGACAACAGACAAAATATCTCAGAAAATTTAAAAAATCCGCATGTTATTGATATTTCTAAAGGTGGAATAGCTATATATGGAAAAGTCCAAACAGGCGGAAGTCTTATTTCACGCAGTGATAAAATTTTATTGTGTATGCTGATTTATATGCCTAAACGAAAAACTTTTGAACCTCATCTTATATATGCTGAGGTCCGTGCAGCGAGGTCTGCTGGAAATGGGATGAGTCGTTTAAGCATTCAATTTTTACGCAGCCTTAAAATACCTCCACGCAAGCGAAGTACTTTGTTCAAAGGGCAGACTGTCATGGCAATGAATTTAGCCAACCCCGGGAATAGTAGATAATGAAAAAGTTCATATTGGTTTTAGCTTTGTTCTTAATTACCGCTTGCGATAGATCCGTATCCATACCTGTTCATGAAGATGATAATCCCGGTGTTTTTGATGATAAAATAATACTAGGTTCTTCACTTGCTTTGGAAGGGCATGCAAGTTTTCTAGGAACCCAGACTCTGCATGGTGCTCTTGCGTATATAAAGTATATCAATGAGCAGGGAGGAATTTACGGTAGAAATATTGAGATTATTGCTTATGACGATTCATATGACCCCCCTAAATGCTTGGTAAATACGCAAAAATTGATCATTGAAGATAAAGTCTTTGCGTTATTCTGCTATGTGGGGACCCCCACAACAGTTAAAATAATTCCTCTGGTCGATGATGCAAAAATTCCATTGTTAGGCATGTTTACCGGAGCTGATGCTTTACGCAGACCTTTCAAGCGTTATGTGATAAATATCCGGCCGTCTTACTATCAGGAAACTAAAGAAGCTGTCCGGCATATGATACAGGATCTGGGTATCAATAAGATTGCTGTTTTCTACCAGTATGATGCTTTCGGGTTTGATGGATTAACCGGGACAGAATTGGCTCTTAAAGAGTATGATCTTGAACCTGTAGCCAGAGGTTCTTATACGCGAGGTTCTTTGGACATACAGGAAGGTGTTGAAAAAATAAAATACTCAGGTGCACAGGCTGTCTTTATGATTGGAACCAGTGGGCCATGCATTAAATTCATGAACAAACTTAGAAAAGAGGGCATTCACCCCGTTTACTATACAGTCTCGTTTATGGGGGCACGGGATTTTTCTCAACTTCCTGAAAATATTAAAGAGTTAGTGATAATGTCTCAGGTTGTTCCTCCTTTCAGCAAGAATGATGACCTTTCCAAGTCTGAGGCTGCAAATTATATAAAGTTATTGAAAAGATATTATCCCGATGACACACCTGATTTTGTAGGTCTTGAAGGTTTTTTTAACGCCAGAATCCTTGTAGAGGGGCTAAAGCGTAGTGGAAAAGATCTGACCAGAGATAAATTTCTCACTGCTATTGAATCTTTGAATAAATTTGAAATAGCACCTGGAATTACTGTTTCATATGGAGTAAACGATCATCAGGGTATGGAAAAGGTTTACTTTACCCGGCTGCATGATAGACGTTTTGAGCTTATCCGCAATTGGGCAGAGCTCAAAAGGATGGTCAATTGATGAAGCGCTTTACCATAAAGAAATTTGTTGATCGTTTTTCAGGTTTTTCTCTCAAAAATAAAATTTTCTTTTCTACTCTTGGCGTAATACTTATTATCAGTGCCATTATAGCTCTTCTTGCGCGATGGATTTTAGTTTCTTCGCTAACCAAGGAACTCGAATTGCGCGGAGTTGCGATTGCTTATTCAATAGCAGAACGTGGTGCAGGATATATTCTTGATAGAGACTATCCGCAGTTGCTCAGCCTTACTTTTGAGGAAGCCAAGCTTCGTGAACGGCAGCACCTTATTACCTATATTTATGTGCTCGATAAAGAGAATCAAGTCCTATGTCATACTTTCACAAGACCTTTCCCGGGTGACCTTGATAAAGCTAACCCTATTCCTGAGGGAAGTGATAAATCTGTTCGTTTGATAAATCTGGGGAAGACTTCAGCTTATGATATTGCCGTACCTATTAAAGAGGGGTTGTACCGTATAGGGACAGTTCATGTGGGGCTTAATAAGATCCATATTGATCAGCTTGTTTCTACACTCCGGTTTACATTTCTAGGATTTATTTCTTTTGTAGTGGTGATCATTTTTGTAATCAGTCACAGATTGGCGGAGTATATTACTAAACCTGTGAGTAAGCTTACAAGACTGTCTGATGAATTGTCGCGTGGTAACTTCAATTTCAGTATTGATGTTTTATCCAGTGGTTCTGAATGGAATGCTTCGAGTTGTCCGGCCTATTATAATACTGATTTTCCCTGCTGGCATTTCGATCTTTCCAGTAACAACACAGATAATGAAGTCGGTGGTCGCGAAAGTCTGCAGCAATGTCAGGATTGCCATTTTTATTCTAAAAGACAGGGTGATGAAGTTGTTCAACTGGCCGATAGTTTTCGCAATATGGTCTGGTCCATAAAACTTTATAGGCGCAGGCTTCGAGAATCAGAGGAAAAATACAAGTCACTCTTTGACAGCGGACCAGACCCGATTCTTGTTGTTTCCTGTGCTGATTTTAAAATTATAGATGCCAATCCGAGGGTTACTGAACTTTACGGTTATTCGCTCAAAGAGCTGATAGGAGAAAAATTTATAAAACTTGGGCCCGAATCAAATAAGGAATGTATTAAAGCTTTTGAAGAATACGGAGGGCCGTCCGGTTGCATTTATTACCCAAAAATTCTGCATTATAAAAAAAGCGGTAAGCCTGTATATGTAAATATGCATGCGTGCCCGATTACTTACCGAAGCGAACCTTCTATTATTGTCGCAGTCAACGATATTACTGAAATTATCGAAAAAGATGCTCAGCTTGTACAGGCTGCAAAGATGAAATCTCTGGGTGAAATGTCGGCCGGGGTAGCGCATGAAGTTAACCAACCTCTTAATGCAATTAAAATGGGCAGTGAATATCTTGCTCTCATGGCGGAGCAGAATCGGGATTTGCCCGCAGCTCAGCTTGAGAAAGTTGCTCGTGAGGTCAGTAATCAAGTTGACCGGGCTGCGGAAATCATATCAGCCTTACGTGCATTCGGTCGCAAATCAGGATTTAAAACTGAAAAGGTCGATATAAATGCACCTGTACGCAGTGTTCTAACTTTGGTTACCAGACAATTTGAATTACAGAATGTTAATTTTGAACTTGATCTTACAGAAAATATGTCACGAATTATTGCGCAGGATAACCGATTGCAGCAGGTCTTTTTTAATCTGGTTAATAATGCTCGTGATGCAATTGCAGAAAAGAGAGAAAATACAGGAATAGATAGTGAAGATTTTATTAAAATAACTACTTATCAGAGAGCGGACAACGTATATATCCGTGTTTCGGATACTGGAGCTGGAATTACTGATGAGGTGCGTGATAAAATATTCGAACCGTTCTTTAGTACCAAAGAAGTAGGATATGGAATGGGGTTGGGACTGGCAATTACTTATGGCATAGTACGTGATTGTAAGGGTAGTATAGAAATAGATAGCCAGCAAGGAGTGGGGACTTCATTCACTCTTGTTTTTCCTGCAGCAAAAGAAGAGAGTTAAACTCTGAATTTATAGAGAATATATATGGGGTAAAGTGTGAGTAAAATTCTTGTAATAGACGATGAAAGAGCTACATTAAACATGTTCGAAATGCTTCTTACAGCTTATGGACATGAAGTCTTGACCGCTGAGAACGGTGAAATAGGAATCGAAATTTTTGATGCAAGAAAGCCTGATCTCGTTATGACTGACATTAAAATGCCGGGAATGGACGGACTTGAGGTACTCAGTAGAATTAAAGCCATATCACCTGACTCAGAAGTAATAGTTATCACGGGACACGGAGATATGGATCTTGCCATCAAAGCCTTGAATCTCGATGCCACTGATTTTCTCAACAAGCCTGTAAAGCGTGAAGACTTGGAAAAAGCTTTGCGCCTTTCAGATGATCGGCGTTTATTTGCACGTAAAAAACAGGATGACGTTCGGCTTATTTTTGAGGATAAGCTCGCAGTTATAGAAGTTGCCGGCAATCTTACTTCTAAATCCGAAGGATTGTTAATTGATATTTTTGATGAAGCAATGGACACTTCAAAAATGAATATTCTCATTATCTTTCAAGAGAAAGCTTCTATTAACGGGGCCGCAATCGATACACTCTATAACGTAATAGAAAAAGCTAAAGCCAAAGGCTGCAATATTATTATCACAGGGTTGTCGGGGAATTTCCGTTGCGTACTTGATTCAATGGGGATCAGCAAAATGGCTTCCATATATGATAACGAGGAGTCCGCTAGAAAAAAACTATGCTGATAGGCCTCAGATCATCCTGTTACTGTTAATTATATGATCGATATGTTTTTTTGTTTCTGTGAAGCTGATATCTTTTCACCGCTGCATTGTGTTCTTTCAGCGATTTGCTGAAGTAATGCGCTCCATTACCTTTGGCGACAAAATATAAATAAGAATGTTTTTCGGGATTAATGGCTGCTTTTATCGACTCAAGTCCCGGAGAGCATATTGGGCCGGGAGGCAATCCCCTGTGCTGGTATGAGTTGTAGGGATTAGATTTATCGCTGATGTGTTTCTTACGAATGTTACCGTCAAACGTTTCACCAAGCCCATATATGATAGTTGGATCGCACTGGAGCAGATAGCCTTTTTGAAGGCGGTTCGCGAATACTCCTGCTATTGTACGTCTTTCAGATACATCTCCGGTTTCTTTTTCAATAAGAGAAGCCAGAATAATCGTCTTGTGTATTTCATCCGGATCAGGAAGTTTGCCATTCCATGCTTTTTGAGCAGCTTTACGAAATTCTTTGAGCATAGTTTCCACAAGAACCTTCCCTGAATCTTTTTTGGGAGCGGTCAGTAAATATGTCTCAGGAAACAGATAACCTTCAGCACTTTTTGCGGGTATGTGATATTTTGCAAGCAGATTTGGATCAGAAACGGCAGCTTTAAACTGGGCATAATCAGTTAATTTTGATTTTGCAGCAACATCTGCCGTTGCCCACCACGTAAGCCCTTCGCGGACTGAAAACTTGTGCATTATGCCTGAAGTCGTTGTCAGGGTTTCGAGGATTTGCGGGGCAGTCATGTTTGTGTAGAGATTAAATTCTCCGGCCCTGACTTTATTTTCCTTGCCCTGTACCTGTGCATATTCTCGAAATTGTTTGGAATCGCTGATTAAGCCTTCTTTGGAAAGATTAGTTGATACGGTCCAGAGAGCTTCTCCCGGTTCAACTGTAAAAAGAATCTGACGCCCTTCAATCTCTGGCGGGATATTTAGAAAGCTCCATGACTTGTACATGAACCATGAAGCGACCAGCATCATGGCGATACAGCCAACTGCCAGTGCAGGCATTACGTAGTGTAAAATTATTTTCTTGCCAGCCACGTTTCCAGAATTATTTTTGCGGCTTGGCTGTCCAGATTCTTCTTTCGTTTTTTGTCCCAAAGTCCTGACTCCTTGAGTTCTTCTTCTGCTGCAATTGAGCTTAGTCTTTCATCCACAAGATGAATGGGTAAGTCAACCCTTCTTTCAAGTGATGCAGCAAAGTTGCGCACTTGTCTGGTGGTAAGTGTGTCTTCTCCGTCAAGAGAAAGAGGAAGGCCGATGATTATTTCACCGACCTTCTCATTTTCAATTATTTCAATTAACTCTGAAAACATGGCATCGCGGGTTGTTTTCTGCATAACCTTTAGTGGAAAAGAGAACATCTTTTCCGGGTCGGTTATGGCAAGCCCGATGCGTTTGGTTCCAAAGTCTATTCCTAGTGCTTTCATATTTATATAATTACCAGTTCATCCTGACGTTGCGCTTTTTCAAGTTCTTTCTTGAATTCTTTGCGCCATTTGGGACCGCCGATTACTTCAGCGAGATATTCTACAGTGTGCAAAACACGGTTATGCTTTTTAAGAGTATGAACATTACGCTTAATTCCAACTTTACAGGATGGACATCCTACGAGAATAGGTGTTTTTTTATCACATCCCCGCAAGTCCTTTTTAAGCTGTTCACCTTTACGATCACGAAGTTTGTTATATATTTCCGGACTGGTGATAGAGCCTAGGCCCGATTCTCCGCAGCAGCCGGGAGAAAGAGTGACCTTGCTTCCAAGCATTCCGGCAATAGCTTTTCTGTATGCTTCAGGCGCTTTTGATTTATTCACGTCTGTCCATTCAGTATGGCATGATGCGTGGTATATAATTTCCTGATCAGTAGCAAGGTCTGTCAGGTTTATATTTCCGGGATTAGTCAGCAAATATTGAACAGCATCGCTGCGCTTCAAATGACCGCCCATTTCCTGACTGAAATCATATGATTCCAATGATTCACGACAGGTTCCACAGGCTGTGATTATGGTAGACACATTAAGGCCCACTATTGATGCTTTTGCTATGCGGTATTGAATATCGCTGATGTTCCGATGTCGATTGGTGTTGTATGATTCGACGCACCCGCTTGCCAGCAACGGATATCCGCAGCATAGATGTTTGGATGGCATTACCACATTTACGCCGGACTTAAGCAGCAGATATAGTGTGGCCATACCTATGTCTCGGGAGAACAGGCTTGCACCGCAACCGGGGAAGTAAAAAACACTGTCCGGCGCAGGGGTACTGTGCATAAACATAGACCCCTTATCCAGATTAATGCTTTCGGATAGATTTTTATAATCCATTGCCGGAGTTTTACTATGTATTATGGGAGAATCCATACGTCTACGCCAGTGACCGGGGATAAAGCCTATTGCTTTAGATTGTATCGCAGCTGATAGTGACAGGAATTTAGCTGCCTTAGGCAGTCTGCTTTCCGGATCTTTGGCAATGAAGCCTAGAGCTGCACTCTTGATAGGATGTCCACTGGTTCCCTTATATTCAAGAAAGCTTCTAATCTGGAGTGCTGCTCCTGCCGAATCAATCTTGATAGGGCATACAGAAGTACAACGACCACAGGCTGTGCAGTGCTCCATGAGTTTGCGCAGTTTGGTCATAAGATCTGGGGAAGGTTCACCTCGCTGGACCTGTGAATAGTATATAGCTTCAATAAGTGCTCCCAGTGCAATATTCTTGTTTCTGGGGTGGTACATGAGTCCTTTCTCAGGATAATACATTGGGCAAACCTGTTTGCATTTTCCGCAACGGGTACAGGTCTGAATGTTTTTAAGCAGATCCATCAAGTGTTCTTTGTCCTTGATGGCTGTTTTGTTCAGGTCGTTAATGAGCCTGTTGAACGAGAATGTGTATGCCGGAGAAGGAAGTTTTCTACGGGTCAGTTTCCCTGGATTAAGGATGTTAAGAGGGTCAACCTTCAGTTTGTATTTGCGGATTGCTTCAATTTTAGCATCGGAGAGGTAATCAATCTTAGTGATACCGATCCCATGTTCACCTGAAACTTCACCTTTAAGCTCAAGAACTTTTTTGAAAACATCGTCTACTGCTTCGTGTGCACTGTGCAGCATATCCTGATCGTTTGAGTTGACTGGAATATTTACATGGCAGTTACCATCGCCAGCATGCATGTGGTTGGCAATGACGATGCGCTGTTCTTTAAGCTTTTTCAGTATATTCTCTATTTTGGAATCCAGTTTAGGGAATTCATCACGTAATTCCTGAAAAATATAGCGAATCTGCCCTTCGAGTTCCTGATCACTGAGATCCTTTCCAGATGTTTTGCCTTTAAGAATATCTGTAGTGCGCTCAAGAGCCAGTTCAACCTTTGGCTCTTCGATAGGAAAGCCATGGAGATCTTTTACTGCCAATAGAGAACGGCGGTAAATTTTTGCAAGATAAATGAGGTTTAAATCTTCAAGAAAATCAGAAAAATCAGGAATTACTTCAAGGGGAATTACGATATCTTCGTTAACCTTAAAGCCTGAAGTCCGTTTAGCGATGGCAGAAAGTTTATGTCTGTCTTCCCAGAAGTGTTCAGCTTCTTTCTCATCGCGGGCAGCGAAGATATCTACTCCATCATAGGGCTGGGCAATGGACATAATTGTATCAACCGCACTTTGCAACGCAGCTTCATCATCTGAGTCCAATTGTAAAATCAATACGGAGATAGGTTCACCTTCGTATTTTTCTGATTTTTTTTCATATTTGATTGCCTGAACGTATTTGGGACCGAACTCCTCCAGTGCGGAAATTTTTACGAGATCGCCTTCTTCACGGATAGTATCCCGCAGAGAAACAACATCTTTAATGACCATCATCGCATTGCGCATGGAGCGTCCATAAAACTCAAGGCACAGAACCCGGGAGTTGGACGGTTTTGGGTAAAGGGCGAAGCATGCTTCGGTGATGATACCGTCAACACCTTCTTTTTGAACTCCTGGAAGTCCGCCTAAATACTTGTTGGTTACGTCCTTTCCAAGTCCTGTCGTGCGAATTTCATTTGCAGTAAGCTCTATTGTATCAACTAAGCTTCCTTTACCATCAATTATTTCAAAGGTTGCGTTTTCATTAGCAAATATTTTGTGACCGGGATGTTCTTTGCGTCTGACTTCAATCAGATCCCCTTTAGGCATGACCATTTTATAACTGAGAATATTATCAATAGTGCAACCATATTCAAAGGCGAAAGGGCCGCCGGAGTTTTCAGAAATATTTCCACCCAGAGAAGAACCTGCTTTAGATGCAGGATCAACAGTAAACAGCAGATTCTTTTTTTCAGCAGCCTTAATGGCATCAAGAGTAATAACACCGGCTTGCGCACAGAGGCTCATTGTTCCCGGATCAACACTGATGATTTTTTTAAAGCGGCCCAGTGAAAGAACTGCAGTGCGGTCAAGAGCAGGAATTGCCCCACCGGTTGCTCCTGTTCCACCTCCACGGGGAATAAGTCCGAATTGCATCTCATTTGCGAGGCGTACAATAGCTCTGATATGTTCAGTCTTTTCAGGGAAAAGTACAGCAATTGGAAGTTCAATACGTAAATCTGTTGCATCTGTGGCCGACTGGACAAGGGTATGCGGCTTAAGTCCGATACACTCTTCGGGTAGAATCTCTTTAATTTTTTCGATGAATCTTATTTTGAATTCCTGATCTGCATCTTGTTTGAGCCAGAAATTTTCAACTGCACGGGTTAACCGCTGCGGGTATTCACCTGATAGGGTTGGTCGGGCCAGAGTCAGAGTTCTGGAGACTGATTTACGAACCAGTTCCGGGTCAATAAACGGGTTATAACGCACAAGAAAGAGTTCCGCAGCAATGCTTTCAGCGAGAGTGCGAACATCTTCAGGCCAGCCTTTAAAATCGAAAGGATCAAGGCCGAGTACTCTTGAAAGAAGAGCTTCGGCTGGAATAGAAATATGAGGACCTAGTTGAGGCATAATATCTTACCGTGAATATTTTGTGTGTTAAGGAGCAGAACAGCCCCTTGTGAAGAAAAAAAGGCAATATAGAGATCACCTTGACGAAAATCAAGTAACTATTTTGTAATTTCGTGATTCTTCACGATATTTATACTTACATCCAAATCTTAAGATGCTGTTTTCACTGCTTATTTCTTGTAAATTGATATGTTAAGAAATGCAAAATAGATATTAAAAACACTCTCATATTAAACAGACTGTTTTTCTATTGTGAAAAGGCTCTTGGAAATCAGTGTTGACACCAAAGATACTAATGACGGAGCTATTGATTGTAAAGAGGTGTTGTGTTTTATGCTTGACAGAACTGATACATTTAACAGAATATTTTTGCTTTAAAAATAGACCTACTGCAGTCTTCTTTGCGATATTCGTAATTATTTGTCTCTAAATTATATAATGAGGAAAAGAGAGGGTTTAAAAATGATAGGTGATGATTTTGTTGACTTAAAATTATTTATTACCGGGCCAATTCTTCTTCGTGAAGAAGTTCGCAGAGCAGGACTGCTGCCTGAATTCGGTCATCGGGATTCTGAAAATCCAAAACGTTTTGAGCCTATAATGAGAAACCTTCTGGCTATTGCCGGTAATCCTAAAGGATATACTCCGATTATTTTTAATGGTTCAGGTACGAATGTTCTGGAAGCTTCCATTCGTTCTCTCGTTTCTGATTCTGATAAAGTGCTGAATGTCTCTGTAGGTGCTTTTGGTGATCTTTATCATACGCTTGCTGTTGTTAATGGAAAGAACGCTGTTCAGCTTAAGTTTGCTCATGGAAAAGCTATTGATATGCAAGAATTGGAAGTTGCACTTAAAGAGCATAAGCCGGATGTTGTGACTTTTACTCATAATGAAACTGCAACAGGTGTCATAAATGATGTCGTTCAGGTTTGTGAATTGATACGTGCAAATGGTGCATTACCCATAGTCGACGGAGTTTCTATTTTTGGTGGAGCTCCTAGTATGATCAGTGAAGCAAAACCGCTAATGTATTGTACCTCAACTCAGAAGTCACTGGGATTGCCTGCCGGTTTCGGTATAGGTTTTGTGAGTGAGGAAGCAATGGAGAAAGCCGCAACGGTTGAAAATCGTGGTTACACAACTGATATCATTGCTCAGATGGGAAAGGCTAAAATTAATCAGACTTTGACCACACCAAACGGAACACTTGCCAATCAGATGTGTGTGCAGCTTGACTATATTGTAAATAGTGAAACCGTAGCAGGGCGTTTTAAGAGGCATGAAGACATGCGGACTATAGCGCATAAATGGTCTGAAATAATGGATGGATATGAGCTTTTTGCTCAGGAGGGATTCCGTTCACCAAGTCTTACAACCTTTAAGACTCCTTCATATATGACAATTGATAAGCTTAAAGAGGTGAAAGAGCTGATGCGTGAGCATGGCTATCTTTTTGATCCCGGTTACGGAAAAATTAATAAAGAACTTGCTGATCAGGGTGAGTCTCCTATTTTTCGTGTCGGGCATATGGCAGATATTATGCCTGAAATGCTTACAGAGTATCTTGAAGTGCTTGGCGAGGTTTTGAATACTTTCAATTAGTTCTTAAGTTCAATCTATTTAAAATCCTTGAAGTCCGAACTCAAATATCCGAGTTCGGACTTTTTATTTTAGAACTAAAAATACAGGAAATTGTTTTTATAGCGAAAATTAATCTTCCCTATAAAGATAATAAAAAAGTTTAATAAAAACCGAGTGATAACTCAGTATAAGTGTTTTGTGAAAAAAAGTGCATTGTATGTATATGTCTTATTTATTGAATATGTATAATAAAATTAACTCATTAAATAAACTTAACTATGTGCTTGTGAAAAAATGGACGGGTTGACATTGAACTTGGAAACAGTATATTTTACGAAATACTGAGTGCTCAGTCGGTTTTTTGTAAATCAGGAGAAGTGATGACCAAGATGTCTAAGAAAAAAGCAGCAATACTGGAGGCTGCTACCATGCTTTTCGCCAACAAGGGATTTGCCGATACTTCTATGCACGAACTATCAGATATGACCGGGGCTGCGGAAGGAACTATTTTTTATCATTTCAAGAGCAAAGAACAGCTTCTGTTTGCAATCCTTGAGGCAACAAAGGTGCGCATTTTAGAAGAGTTTGATGCTCACATGGAAAATCATGAACAAGGTACAGGCCTTGAGATGATGGAAGAAGTGGTCGCGTTTTATCTTCTTCTTGCCGGACGTATGGAACATCAGTTCTTACTTCTACATCGGCTTTTTTTGTATCAGTTTGCAGAAAGCAGACCGGAGTTCCGGGAAAACCTCGAAGCAATTTATAATTGTCTGGTCATTCTTTTTGAGCAGGCAATCCATAAAGGGCTTGAGGACGGCTCGATTGGCAACGTCAGCCCGAGGAAGAGTGCACTCATTATCTTTACTATGGTAGATGGGTTAGTGAGATTTAAAAATTTTAATCTTTATGATGCGGGCGCACTGTTTAATGACCTTATAGAGTCTGTCCGTAGAATGTTGAAACCTAACTAGAGGTACTTATCTCATGCTTACTAAAATTTTTCCTTTTTTGGGCTGGTTCAAAAAGTACAGCGGAACGGCTTTTAGAGCGGATATTCTTTCCGGTCTGACCGTTGCTCTTGTGCTTATCCCACAGTCCATGGCGTATGCACAGCTTGCGGGGATGCCTGCATACTACGGTCTTTACGCCTCACTGCTTCCGCCTATGGTTGCAGCCCTTTTCGGCTCAAGCCGCCAGCTTGCAACGGGGCCTGTGGCAGTTGTATCTCTTATGACAGCTGCGTCTCTTGAGCCGCTCGCCACAGCAGGCAGTGAAGGATATATTGCATATGCATTGCTTCTGGCATTGCTGGTCGGTATATTTCAGTTCCTGCTTGGTGTCCTACGTCTTGGTCTAGTTGTAAATTTCCTTTCACATCCAGTTGTAAACGGATTTACCAACGCAGCTGCGATCATTATCGCATCTTCACAGCTGTCCAAGATGTTTGGTGTGTACGTTGATAAAGCAGACCTGCATTTTGAAACTATAATGCGGGTTATTCATGGTGCAATGCATTATACCCATCTGCCAACTCTAGGAATGGGGGCACTGGCTTTTGCCATTATGGTGGGGCTCAAGAAGATCAATCCGAAAATTCCGAATGTGCTTTGCGCCGTTGTAATCACCACACTCCTGTCATGGTCTATCGGCTTCAATCACGATGCGAGAGTAAATATCTCAGCTATTCAGGATAACGAAGCTCAGGCTCTTATTAAAGACTTTAATAAAACTGTTGTTGATATAGATAATCTTGGAGTTAAGCGTACTGAAATTGCCGGACTGGAAGATAAAGCAAAAGCAGATAAAAACCAGGTCGGTTATTTAGATGCAGAGCATGATCTTGCTGTAGTTAACTATCAGGTTAAATTACTTAAGCATAAATCCCATGAATATCGGGCAAAACTGCGAAGCTTACTTTTTAATGGTGTTGAGCAGGAAGGCGGTGATCTTGTTTTCTTTATCAAGGATAGCGCTCCTGAAGGAATGAAAACAGATGGTCGCATCTGGCGTTTAAGCATCGGTAATAAAGTTCTTAATACTGAATCCTTAAAAATGATGGGCGGAGGCGCTGTTGTTGGAAATGTTCCTTCCGGTTTTCCTGAAATTGCTGTGCCTTCTCTTGATTTTAAAGTAATAATAAAGTTGTTTCCGTTTGCTGTGATTATTTCCCTGCTGGGATTTATGGAGGCCATATCAATTGCGAAAGCTATGGCAGCAAAGACCGGCCAGAGACTTGATCCTAATCAGGAACTTATCGGTCAGGGGCTTGCAAATATGCTTGGTGCATGCGGGTCATCGTATCCTGCTTCAGGGTCCTTCTCCCGTTCAGCCGTTAACCTGCAGGCCGGAGCTGTCACTGGTCTTTCCAGTGTTTTTACTTCAGCTATCGTCGCTGTTACTTTGATGTTTTTTACACCGCTTCTATATCACCTGCCTCAGGCTGTGCTTGCTGCGGTTATCATGATGGCTGTTATCGGTCTGATTAACGCATCTGGGTTTATTCATGCATGGAAAGCGCAGAAGTATGATGGAGCTATTTCCATTATTTCTTTTATTGCAACTTTGGCATTTGCACCTCACCTCGATAAGGGGATTATGATAGGTGTCGCTCTTTCACTTGGTGTATTTTTGTATAAAAGTATGCGTCCGCGTGTTGCTGCTTTATCAAAGGATGAAAATCAGGTTCTGCGTGATGCCAGTGTTCATGGTCTTCGTGTATGTAGTCATATTGCTGTAGTTCGTTTCGGAGGACCTTTGTTCTTTGCAAACGCAAGCTTTCTTGAAGATCAGATTACAGACCGTATTATTAAGTGCCCTGAATTGAAGCATATTATTCTGGTTTGCAACGGTATCAACGATATTGATGCGTCAGGCGAAGAAGCTCTTTCTCTAATCATCGATACTGTGCGGAGCGGCGGTCGGGATATATCTCTTTCCGGTGTAAATGAAGCGGTGATGGATGTGCTTGAGCGCACTCATCTTCTTGAAAAAATTGGAAGAGATCATGTTTTTGCTGATACTGATACAGCTCTTTGCAAGACTCACGCTCAGGCTCATCAGGATGGTTCTGAGATTGATTGTCCCCTCACAACTTACTGCCGAATCAACGGTAACGCATAGTGGAGGTTTATAATGTCTGATCTATTTATATTCAGCGGCCTGTTCTGTCAGGCGGACGCAGTTGCAAAACGTATAATTGATGATATTGATTTAAAGCTTGTTACTGACAATGATCTGGTAGCTGACGCGGCTTCTCTCAGTGGAATGAGCGGAAGTACTATTGCCCGGGTATTTAGTCATAAGACATCAATCTTTAATAAATTCAGTCATGAGAAGGAACGTTCAATCGCATGGCTCAGGCTTGCACTTGCCAAAAAGCTGGCAGAAGGAAGACCATTGCTGGTTTCCGGTTTTGTAAGTCAGCTCCTGTCTCAGGAAATTGATCATGTTCTTAAAGTCTGCATAATAGATGATGTACATAAAAGGGTGGAAAGCGCTCTCAATAATAATGGCTTGCCGGAGAAAGATGCATCCAAAGCTATTTTACACAGTGATGAAGAGAAAACTGTATGGGTTCGCGAAATTACCGGAAGTACTGATCCCTGGAACAGCAGCTTGTACGACATGATAATTCCGGTCGGCAAAATTGGCATTGATGAATCTGTGGCTCTGATTAAAGAGCAGCTCAGTAACTCGGCGGTTGAAGTTACCGAGGCTTCTAAAAAAGCAGTTCAGAATTTTCTGCTGGCCGCGACTGTAGAAACAGCTCTGGCAGTTAAAGGACATCACGTTGAAGTCACAGCTGAAAGTGGAACAGTTTACATCGCGATCAATAAAAAAGTCATTATGGTCGAGCGTCTTGAAAAAGAACTTCGCGAAATGGCAGAACCTATTGAAGGTGTAAAAAAGGTAGAATTCAAGTTTGGTAAGGAGTATTATGAGGCAGATATATATCGCCGCATGGACTTTGAACTTCCTTCACGTGTCCTTCTGGTTGATGATGAACGAGAGTTTGTGAAGACTCTTTCAGAGCGGCTTATGCTTCGCGACCTAGGTTCTGCTGTGGTTTATGACGGCGAGTCCGCTATGAATGTTGTCCATAATGATGAGCCTGAAGTTATGATTCTTGACCTTAAAATGCCTGGAATAGACGGCATAGAGGTTTTGCGCAGAGTTAAGACCAAATGTCCAAAAATTGAAGTTATTATTCTTACTGGACATGGTTCGGAACAGGATCGGAAGACTTGCATGGAGCTGGGAGCGTTTGCATATCTTAATAAGCCTGTCGATATTGATGTTCTGAGTACTGCTCTTAAGGATGCTTACGAAAAAGTGCGTAATTCTTAAATCATAAATTCCTCGGAGCTGGGTCATGTCGATTAAAGGAATATTCAAGCCTGAATTCTGGGATGCAGATGCACAGGCAGCCGGACCGTATAAACGTCTTTTTGACTATAAGCGTATCTGGCAGCTGTGTTTTGCTATTCTTGTTATGGTTTCACTTATTCCGATTCTTATCATGGCTTCCATCGACTTCAGTGTCACCCGGGGGGCTATAAAATCCGAAAATACACTCCGTGCGGCGCGAACAACTTCCAATACCCGACGGTCTGTTTCATTCTTTGTGGAGGAACGGAAATCTGCTTTGCAGCTTTTGGTTGAAATGGAGAATTTCCGCTCCTCCTATAACAAAGAGAATCTCATCAGTATGCTTAAATCATTGAAAAACAGCTTTGGCGGTTTTATTGATCTGGGCGTGATTGATGAGAATGGTAAACAAGTTGCCTATGTAGGACCTTATAAGCTGGAAGGCCGGGAATATTGCGGTCAGGACTGGTTCAGGCAGGCTGTGGATAAAGGGGTATATGTAAGTGAAGTTTTTCTTGGTTTTCGTGACAGCCCTCATTTTGTAATTGCTGTAAAACATTTCATTGGTAATGATAAATCTAAGTACAGAATTTTGAGGGCTACTTTGGATACCAGACAGTTCAATGATATTTTCTCTGCTTTGGATTTACCACAGGGTGAGGATGTCTTTCTTGTAAACAGGGAAGGCGTGCTGCAAACACCGACCAGATGGAATGGCGATCTTTTTTCCAAAGTCAGCTTTGACCTTCCTGAAAAGTCTTTTCGTACAAAAGTACAGCAAATCACCGATCATAACGGGGAAACTGTTATGGTGGGTTATGCCTATATTGAGAATACACCATTTGTGCTTCTTTTCGTGAAGACTAAAAAAGAATTTATGGGAGCGTGGCAAAGATCACGTGATACAGTCACATGGCTTACAGGTGTAAGTATTGCCGTCATTCTTGTTGTTATGTGGGCAGTTGCTTCATATCTTGTGGAACGGATTTATATTGCAGATATGACACGGTCCAAGGCTTTGCAGCAGATGGAGCATCATAACCGTATGGCGTCTATCGGGCGTCTTGCAGCAGGTGTTGCCCATGAAATTAACAATCCTCTGGCAATTATCAATGAAAAAGCAGGGTTGCTCAAGGATCTATTTACATTCAGTAAAGCTTATGAAGCAGATGAAAGACTTATCGGGCTTGTGGATTCGGTTATAGATTCAGTTGAGCGGTGTGGCAGAATAACCAAAAGGCTGCTTGGATTTTCAAGACAGAGTGATATTGAATTCAGGCCTATTTATCCTCAAAAAGTAATCGAGACCGTGCTGAGTTTTCTCAATAAGGAAGCTGAATACCGTTGTATTGATATTCATGTATCGGTTATGGAAGGTATTTACGAAGTTGTAACCGATCGCGGAAAGCTTGAGCAGGTTTTACTCAATCTGATAAGCAATGCATTTCAGGCTATGAAAGATGGCGGAGCGTTGCAGATTGAGGTTGCCCGCAAGGATAAGAACAATTTGATTTTTACTGTTCGTGATAATGGATGCGGAATTCCTGAGTCTGATTTGAAACGAATATTTGAACCATTCTACTCAACAAAAAAGCAATCTGGCGGAACCGGGCTTGGACTGTCCATTACTTATGGTTTAGTACAAGATCTTGGCGGGGCTATGTCTGTTAAGAGTGAACTTGGCAAAGGTACTGAGTTCAGCTTTACATTGCCATCCTCACCGAGATCCAAGGGAGACAAGTAGGAATATGAAAATTTTGCTGGTGGATGATGAGGCGGAATTGGTCTCGGCTCTTGCTGAGCGCCTGAGCTTTAGAGGATTTGAAGCACAATGGGTTTCTTCAGGTGATGAAGCTGTTCAAAAAGTGCATGAAAACGATTATGATCTTGCAGTTCTTGATGTGAAAATGCCACGCATGAGCGGGCTCGAACTTCGTGAGAAGTTAAAGAAAATACGGCCTGCCATGAAATATATATTTCTTTCCGGCCATGGGTCAGAAGATGATTATAGAGCCGGAGCTGCTGAAGCAGTATGTTACCTGGTTAAGCCTGTGAAGATTGAAGAACTGGTTGAAAAAATTAATCAGGCTTTGGGAAGGGAATAGATTTCTTTAAGGAGTATTCCAATGGAATCAACCACGCCTCAGAAAGATCGTGACGGACTTTGTTTTTTCGGGCAGATCAGTGCAGCCATATCGCATGATCTGAAAAATGTTCTGGCAATAATTAATGAAGATGCCGGGCTTATGCAGGATTATTTACTAATGGCTAATCAGGGTATGGAGATTAACCCTGACAAGTTGGGTGAAATAGCCGGAAAAATACTTATTCAGATTAAAAGAGGGGACTCCATCATTAAAAATATGAACAGGTTTGCTCACAGTGTAGACCTGCCGGAGTGCGAAGTTGATTACCGCGAACTTACCTTGCTTGTAGTTTCCCTGTTAACCAGAATTGCGTCACGTAAATCTGTGACTATTTCTATTGCTGAGAGTGATCCTGTCAAAGGAAAGGGTGATCCATTTGTCATACAGATGCTTATTGCCAAGTGTCTTGAGATCTGCATAGACAGTGCTGGAAAAGATAATGAACTGAATATTGAGTTCAGTAATGAAGCAGGAAATAGCGCCATAAAAATTATAGGGTTGAGTAATCCTGTTCCTGCTGACCAGCTATCTGGTCTTGAAAAAAATGCCGTAAATGTGGGAGCTTCTTTGGGGTTTAGCCCGCAGGACAAAATTTTAATTATTAAATTTTAATTACTTTTAAACTGCACCTGATGATGCAGGCGGAGAGAAATCATGGCAGAAAAAGTACTCCTCGTTGATGATGAGAAAGAATTTGTTGAAGGTCTGGCTGAACGTATGGAATTGCGTGGAATGAATGTGACAGCATGTACCAATCCGCAAGAAGCACTGGATAAAGTAGATGCTGAATCTTTTGATGCAATCGTACTTGATTTACAAATGCCGGGAATAGACGGCATTGAAGCTCTCAAACATATTAAAAAGACAAGACCGGAAATGCAGGTGATTCTGCTCAGCGGTCACGCAACCGTTGAAAAAGGTATTGAAGCCATGAAGCTTGGAGCTATGGATTTTGTTGAAAAACCGGCAGATATTAATGTTCTTACCGATAAGATCAAAAAAGCTCAGGCTAAAAAAATGATTATAGTCGAAGAAAAAACAAAAGAAAAAGTTGAAGAGATAATAAAACAAAAAGGCTGGTAAGCAAAATCAGGTTGAAGACTTGAAAGTGACGTTCTATATGCTGGTCACATTTAGAGTCGAAGATAATAGTTAGATAAGTAAAAAATTAGTGAATTTCAAAGAGTTTTTCCTCTTTGAGCCCTGCTCCCACAGATTCCTGTAGTGAGCTGAAAGTAGAAGGTGGTAGATTTTGACACAATGTCAAACTACCACCTTTTGTTTTTCTATTGAAACCTTATCCATTATGCTTTTAGGCTATCCATTTTTGAGCAACATCTGTCCATAGACAGCCTGTCCCAGTGAAATACAACCGTCGTTTGGTGGTAGATAGCGATGTACCAGCGGATTAAGACCACGCTTTTTCAGTTCTATGGGCAGTTCAACAGCAATGGTCTGGTTTTGCATGACACCTCCACTCAGTCCAATAGTTTTAATCCCTGTTTGAGTGGCAAGAAGTATACTGCAATCAGCTAGTCCGTGAATAAGACCTTGGTGGAATTTTCGGCTGACCACAGCTGCGCTGATTCCGTTCAGATAATCATGGAAAGCCTGCTTGAAAAGTTCAGAAGTTTGGATCTGAATAGTTCCGTTTGTTTCATCAAGAGGGCAGTCATATTTTGACTGTACTGTCTGATCCTGAACTTTTTCGAGAATTATTGCAGCCTGTCCTTCGTATGAAATTGTGCTGCAAAGTCCGAGCATAGCTGAGACTGCATCAAAAAGACGTCCGCAACTGCTGGTTGCTGGGCAGTTGATGTTTTTACCTAAAATCTGTTCAAACATTTTAAGTCCGGATAGAGATTCTTCAGGGACATAAATTTTAGTTGGATCAAGGCCGAGGTCCTTGGCGGCGGCATATGCAATACGCCATGGTTCGCGGACGGCAGCTTCTCCACCCGGTAGCCGCAGATATGTGAAATGTGCCAGCCGTTTGTGGACTAAGTTTTTATTGTCCACCATGAGACATTCTCCGCCCCAGATAGTACGGTCATCACCAAGACCTGTTCCGTCGAGAGCTAAACCTAGAGCTGGGCCGCAATGTCTGTTTTCAGCAAGGACTGAATAAATATGTGCATAGTGATGTTGCAGTGAGACTGCCTTGATAGACTCGTTTTGTGAAATTTCCTGAGCAAGAATAGTCGTTAGATAATCAGGATGCAGGTCATGAACAATAAGTTCAGGTTTAATCTTGAGGATTGATTGCAGATGTATCCTGATTTCTCTCCAGAAATTGGATGTCTCCAGATTTTGCATATCCCCTATATGCTGGCTTGTGAAAGCTTGATCGCCTTTGGTAAAACAAAGTGTGTTTTTTAGTTCTGGTCCTGTCCCTAGAACGCAAGGACCTGTTTGCTCCAGAAATACTGGGGATGGAGTGAACCCTCTGCCCCGGCGCATGAAAATAGTACGATTTTCATTTTGTCCAGTAAACTCAGGAACTGAACGTGTGACGGAATCATCGACACGGATTAGAATATCACGGTTATGGAAAAGGAAAATATCTGCGATGTGGGACAGTCTTTTTAAAGCCTCGCGGTTACCTATGCAAATAGGAGCACTGCTCATATTACCAGAGGTCATTACAAGAGCCGCAGGGGCAGCTAAATTTGTTTGCGCTGAAAAATATTTAAGGAGAACTTGATGTAACGGAGTGTATGGAACCATCAAACCTATAAAATCAGTGTCCGGAGCTATTTCAGGAGCCAGAGAATAATTTGCTCCTTTAAAAGCAAGAACAATAGGGCGTTGTATACCTTCTAGCAGCTCTATATCATTATCAGTCAGTTCTGATAGTTTCCGTGCTTCGTCAACATCACGTACCATCACAGCAAGAGGTTTATCCGGACGGTTTTTGCGTTTGCGTAAAGTTTTAACTGCTTTAGAATTAGAGGCGTCGCAGACCAGATGAAAGCCTCCGAGCCCTTTGACTGCTGCAATTTCCCCTGCAGCAAGATGTTTTGCCAGATCATGAAGGGCAGTAGGGGAGCCAGCAATCTTTTGACCTTTATTGTCGGTCAGCCACACTTCGGGTCCGCACTTGGCGCATGCATTCGGCTGCGCATGAAATCTACGGTCAAGTGGATTTTCGTATTCTTTTTTACACTCAGGACACAGAGGAAAGCATGACATTGATGTGACCGGTCGGTCGTAGGGTATAGAACGGGTGATTGTGTATCGTGGTCCGCAATTGGTACAGTTCGTAAATGGATATTCATAGCGGCGGTTTTGCGGATTATTCATATCAGCAAAACAGTCAGGACAGGTTGCTACGTCCGGGCTGATGAGCACGCAGTGTCCTTCACCTGCTGTTGAGGCCAGAATGCAAAATTGTTTTTCATCTTTAACAATTTCTATGTCAGTTTTTTTTAGAGAAACTATTTTTGCCAGACGTGGCAGATCGTCAATAAGTGACTGATCAAAGTTATCAAGATTAGTCTTACCACCCTGAATTTCAATGAGTACTCCTTCCGGACTGTTCAGTACTGTACCTGAAAGGTTATGCCTTAGTGCTGTTTTATAAATAAAAGGTCTGAAACCGACTCCTTGTACCTGTCCGGTAACAGTAAGAAGTCTGCGTGAAATATTATTTGCGGTCATCGCCGTAATCTCTTTTGTGTATGGTAAGCTGAACGTGATAATTTTACTTAAATCTGCTGAAAAAACTTTTTACTCTTCCTTTAACAAATCGTACAGCCTCAAATTCCATAGGATTAAGCTTCTCAGGAACAATAAAATCTTTGGTATCGAAATCGTCCGGTGGTTCGATAACATATTTGATATGGTCGGGGTGATATCCGAAAATTTTCTGTCGTGCGCATTCTTTCCATAGCAGGATTTTTTTAGGGCTTAAGCCTAGAAGCATGTATATAGCTGTATCCAACGCATATTGATTGCATGATCCTGCCAGAAGGTTCATGGAATATGGCTTACCACTGATAGGGCCGGTTACATGCATGGGGTAAATTGCATCCATCAGACTGAATGATACAGGCATAGTCTTGTTGACTTCTATAATCATTTTTTCCATCAATCCGGGATTTTCACCGAATCTGGTATGGGCATATGCCTTACGGAACCCGACCACAGTTCCAAACATGTTTTTGACTGCTCCGGTGACACCAAACTGAGCATGAGCCTTGAATTTGGGGACATTGATGATCATATCTGATTCAAGCGCATCACGGGAAATACCTATAGTTTCGCCGAAGGATAATTTAAGTTTAACCGGATGCCCCAGAGATTTCGGTTTAAGCCCAAGTGATGCCAATCCCGAAGTCATACCGATCGCTTTTGAAACCTGAGATGCTGTTCCATATCCGGGAGAGTCGGCAACTGTTATTTCAGCACCGCAATCTTTAAGATAACGGCATACAGACAGTGTTATATTGGGGTGAGTGCAAGCGAGTTTGTTTTTAGAAGAAACCAGATTAGGTTTCACCAGAACCTTAGTTCCCAGAGGAACTTTGAATCCACATTCTTCCATAACCATACCGACAGCAGTGTCAAGAATTGTGGATTCATATTCAAGGATACGGAAAAAAGCGACTGCTTCTCTGGTCTTTTTTATATTCATCAAGTCTTATCCTTAGGCTTGGCTTTACGTTTCTTCTGTGCAGCTGGTTTTTCAGACTGCAGGACAGCAGTATTTTTCTTTGATTTTTTCTGATCTACCGGAACTATTTTATGGTTAGTGTTTTCATTCTTTAGGTTAGTCGTTACTTTCTTGTTTGCCTTTTGTGAAGTATTTGCTTTTTGAGTTGTGGGAACTGTTTGGGATGCATCCGGTCTTTTTCTAGCTGACGTTTTTTGGGTTCCTGAATCAGTCGTGGAAGATGGTTGAGCCTTTCGCTTGGCTAGAACAGCTTTTTTGTCCGCAGCTGAATTTGTCGGTAGTTTTCTTTTCGCACCGGTTTTTATTGCAGCTGAATCTGTTTTTTTCTCCGGTCGATCAACTCTTTTTGACTTTTCAGTCTTCTTATCGGTCGGTGTGAGTACTTTTTTTATACTAGTTTTTTTTCTTTTTTCGTCAGCACCTTTTTGAGCTACGGTATTTTTTTTCTTTTTTTGCAACGTTTCATCAGATTCTTTTGTAATTTTTTTCTTACTTTTCTTTCTGGAAGCAATAATACCGTCGACTTCCAGCAAGGCTTCCTGATTAGTTCGTGTACCTTTTACTTTTTTGATTTTGGCTGCTTGAGCTTTTTGCTTAATTTTCTTTTTTTTCAGAATTAGTGCTTTTTCTCTATCGGACATTTCCCGACCGAGAGATATACGAATTTTTTTCATAAAATTATCAGAAGCAAGTGTGCCGAAGAATAGAAAATTTGATGCATCCCAAAGTATTGCAAAAAGGAGAATTCCAATTGTTCCAAGTGTTAGATAGGCTAAGCCGGATGTCTCGCTGACAGGAAAGGCTTCGCGTAAATTATAAGCCGGAATCAAAAGTCTGGCCCGGATTTTATTAATTAGTTTTTCCTGAACTTTCATTCGCTGAGATGCCATTGCGATTGAAAGTTTCTTTAAAATTCTGTCCATCATATACATGGAATATGTGACAGGCATAGAATACCGTTGCTGCAGTTTATCAAATTCATGATGATAGAGCAGATTGATATCATTCATAAAAAATTTCAGCGTATATCCAAGATCTCCTTGAATATTAACCGAACGACCTTTTGGCGTTACTGTCAGCTTATTGCGCAGGAAAATTGAGATTGCGGCCCGAGTCTTTTCATTACTGCTGAATTCCAGAGTTACATTAAAATTTTTGCCGAGGTTGGAATTATTTTCTTCCGCGATTTTTTTGAAAGGAGGCTTTATACCTTTGCGCAGTGAATTGAATGTGTCCTCCATCGCTTGAAAACCAGTTTGACCATTCAATACAGGAAGACTCATTGTGCCAAGTATAAGCATGCTGCAGGTAAAAAGAATTGCTGAGGTAACTAGTGTTTTGGTGGAATATATCATGCGGTTATTCCTTTTTTTCCGGAGGATTGAGTGACCCTATCAGGCTGTTGAAAAAAGAGAATAGCATCCATCCGCTGAAAATCAGTGCTCCTATAAGCAGGATATACATAGCACTTTGATCTAAGGTGGCGGTAAGACTGGATGATATCCCAGCACCTGATTTTCTGAGTAATCCGGGAAGTGCAAGCATTCGGTTGATTATGACCGAGATCAGCAGCAGGACAATGAGTCCCTTTGTGCGGTATGGCTGGATATGTTTTAAAGCTTTTCCGCCCATGTGCAATCCAGTAGTGGTTCCGAATATTAATCCTGCAATACAATATATGTTTACAAAACCGTTCAGACCGTATGTTCCCATAGTCAGTATACCTGATGACAGAGCCAGTCTTGCCAGATCCGTTCCTGCTACAAGTGCTGCCACACATCCAAATCCTTTTGTCAAAACGGTAAAACTAAGAATTACCCCCCCTGAGCCAGTCAGAGCCATGAAGAATCCACCTGCAAGCGAGAGCAGTACGGCAGGTATTACCGGAATCCGTTCATATTTATTTTCTTTTTCCAGTTTTAAATCTGACTGATCTTCTCGCCTCATTTCTTCTCGGCTAAGATCATCTGATTCTTCACTAATTGTTCCTGGGAATTTAATATACGGAGGAAATTTCATAGTGCGAATCGAGCGTGCTATTTCCCAAGGTTTTTCATCTGGATATAATTCATCCTCAAATTGTGGTTCATTTTTAATTTCATGCTGTTGTGGAGTTTCAGATTGATCAGATTCAGTCTTCTCAGTTTCAGCTTTATCATCATCGTGTTCAGTTTTGCTGGAATCGGTCTGGACGGCAGTATCCCGTTCATTTTTACTCTGTTCTTCTTTAAGTATCTTGATAGCATATTCATGGGCTGCATCACGAAATTCAGGGACAATTATGAAAGAGTAAACTAAAAGCCACAGAATGATCATAGCTGATATGAAAACATCACTTCCTGCAGGGTCGGAGAAAAAGACAGCTTTACTGACTGAATACCCTGCGTAACCTCCTAACGTTGTGCCAATGGTCAGGTATACGGCCATAAGATAATTAATACGTTTGTTGAATCCCATACGCACTGATTGAATAGTGCTGAATATGAAAAGGCGGAATATTTCAGATCCAATAGCATATATGCCGGATATTCCGGCAGTCATGAGCGCAGGAACGACAATCAGTCCGCCTCCGGCACCAATAGCTGAGCTTAAAAGTCCGGCTACAAGTCCTATGGCTGAGGAAAGCCAAAAGCCCGGTCCTCCATGCGGCAATATATATGGATTATTAACATTACCGATAATATTCGGTACCTTAAATGCTGGAGCAGCAAAAATCAGAGTGGGGGTCAGCAGAATTAATACTGCGTAAAATAGAATGGAAAAGTGGCGTGCGGAAATATTTTTCATTTGATTCCATGCCTGATTAATTAATTATTTTATTTAGATATAAGAACAAAAAGAATTTTTATCAACCGTATATGGAATAAACGATTATAAACAATAAAATTCAATTTAAGACAGATATGAAATAAGCTTACTTGCACTCGCTGTTCTTAAGTAGTAGAAGTTTTAACCCTGATGATAATATGGTTTAGAATACATAAGTTTCAGTGTCTTACGAAGTGGAGTTGGTATGAATAGTAAATTGGTTTCCATGAAAGATGTTTCACTCACTCTTGATCGCGGTCCGGTACTTGAAAAGATTGACTGGGATATCCGTGACGGAGAACATTGGGCTGTACTTGGGCCAAATGGTGCAGGAAAAACAACTCTGATGATGATTTTGGCTGGCGAGGTCTGGCCGGATGATGATTTGAAACGGGAATATTATGTTGAGGGTGAGAAAACCTGCAGTCCTCTTGAACCCCTTGAACGTTACCGTATGATTTCACCTGAACATCAGGATATATTTCTTAAACTCGCATGGGATGTAACCGGTGAGGAGGTTGTTCTTGCCGGAAAAGACAACACTCCTTTTCTCTACAGGTTGGCAGACGAGGATGAATACGAAAAAGTACGTGATTTGATGCAGTCTCTGGGGATGCTTGATTTAGCCAAACGTAGCATGGTGTCCATGTCACGTGGTGAGGGACGTAAAATTTTGATTGCCAGGGCTCTTATGGCTGAGCCGGAAATGCTCATTTTAGATGAATTTCTTGAAGGGATTGATCAGCAGTCACGTGCCCAGCTTATTCAGGCAATTGACGCCGCAGCTAAATCCGGAACGACTGTTGTCTGCTCGGCGCACCGTAAAGAGGAACTGCCTTCCTGCGTCAATAAAACTTTATATATTCGTGACGGGAAAATAGACCACTGTGAGGATGGGCATGGAAAAGGAATTTCATGCACGCTCAGTTCTATGCAGCATAAGACTCCTCCGGCTGTTAATAAAGCTGATGCCGGAAAACTTTTATTTGGCCTTGTAGATTCGAGTGTGGTTTTTCTAGGGAAGACAGTTCTGCATAATATTGACTGGGAGATGAAGGGTGGAGAGAACTGGGCTGTATTAGGTTGTAACGGAGCAGGAAAATCAACACTGCTTCGTCTTCTTTATGGTGATGCCGCTGCTTATGCTGCTGAAGAAAGTATGAAGCGTCTTCCTGAAAAAGGTGATAATCTGCGTGCTGTCCGAGGGCGCATGGGCATGGTTTCTGCTTCCATGCAGGCTTCGTTCGGAGAAGCGGTAGGTAAACCTATTCCTATTTTTGATTTGGTTATTTCCGGATTTTTCTCTTCAGTAGGTTTATTTGATGAAATCAATGATGAGATGCGTGAAAAAACATGGGAGTGGCTCAGATTCTTTGGAATAGAGGATCTTGCTGAACGGCCTATGGAGCAAGCCTCATATGGACAGCTTCGCAAGGCTTTTATTGCCAGAGCACTGATAGCCGGGCCGGACGTATTACTTCTTGATGAGCCTATGGCTGGTGTGGATGAAGAATCACGCAAAGAAATTTATGCTCTTCTCGAGCTTTTGGCTGCTGCAGGTGTTTCAATGGTTTATGTTACTCATCATCGTGAAGAACTTATTCCCTCAATTTCTCATGTTCTTGAACTGACTGACGGACGGGTGTCTTTCCGGGGAAGTAAAGAAGATTACTTTTCATTAAAAAATAGAAAATAAATTATGAGGAGCTGTACAGCTCCTCTTTGTTTATTTTTTTATCCAACCTTTTCCAGCCATGCATCTTTCGAAAGCTTTTGATTCATTTGTCTGCTCTTTTTGCTGCGAATCATATGTTTTGAGGAATTGCAAGTCGTTGCGCGGTTCAGAATTTGTAACTTTTTTGGAACGATCACGGCATGCCTGACGGTCTGTTTTGAAACGTTCGTTGCGGTTAACAGATACATCAAGACTGGGATTGTAGTATGAAGTACAACCCACAAGAAGAAGAAAAATTGTAAGAATTAAATAACGCATATGAATTCCTTTTTTCAAGCTTTAACTATAAAACCTTTATTTCGTAAGTTCTCTTTATTGTATGGGAACTCAGATCCATCTAAAGAAGTCATAGTCCCTCCTGCAGCCTCAACAATTGCCTGACCTGCAGCTGTATCCCACTCCATAGTCGGATTAAATCTCGGATAAAGATGGGCTTTACCTTCTGCAACCTGACAAAATTTTAGAGCACTTCCGGCAGGGGACAATTTCGCCACATTAAGTTTGTCCAGATACTCTGCAAGATCAGGTGAAGGGTGAGATCGACTGCCAACAACGATAAGTCCTTCTCCTTCAGATGGAGGTCTCGTACGTATTTGCTGGGGGGAAGATCCGGATAGGCTAACGTATGCCCCTGACTCGGCACAGCCTGTATAAAGTGTATCTTGTGTTGGTGCGTAGACAACTCCGAGAACAGGTCTATTCTTGCGCATCAGGGCAATACATACGCAGAATTCACCGTTATCTTTGATGAACTCTTTTGTTCCGTCCAATGGGTCCACGAGAAAGAATTCTGTCCACTTACTGCGGTCTGTGTAGCTGATCTTCGTTCCTTCTTCCGAAAGAATAGGGATATCCGGATACATTTGCGCAAGCTGATATGAAATCACTTCATTTGAAGCAATGTCAGCTTCCGTAACAGGTGATTTATCTGCTTTGTTTACTACTTCGAATCCTTTGTTTCTTACTTTCATTATAGCTGCGCCCGCACTGCGCGCCACTATAGAAAGATTTTTTATCATGTTCTGCATGATGAAGGATTTATCAGACCTTCGGTTGTGTGTCACCATCAGCAGTCTAATTAATAACATAATTTAGACTTGCTCGTGCAGCTGGATTTACTACATTAATTAATGCCAATGTGTATTAGAGTTATTTTAACCTGAGTATTTTATAAACAATTGGTTTTCGTTATTCAAAGCTTGCGGTATGCTGAATCTGCAATATCGTATTTTTGAAAGAAGTATAGATTGCATCAGTTTTTAATTAAGTAGCGATATTATTAAAAATTCTCTCATAACAGGTGGTTGAATTGTGCGTATTGAAAATAAAATCCGCGACATGTTAAGCTGTAAGCTGGTTGAGAAAGATTTCTCTGAAAGTGGGATAGTAAAGATTGCCCCACATGAAGTGTCACTAAACATTGCCAGTGAATTGGGACTCGACATTAATTGTGTAGAGAGAGTTATTTTTACGCAAGGAGCAGTCCCTGAAAGATATGTGCGAAATTTGATAACTTTCAGTGCAAAAGAACAGACGTCTCTTTTTTTTTCTAAGGCCGCTGTTATAGGGCTTGGTGGATTGGGAGGACATTTGCTGGAATCCATTGCCCGTGCCGGAGTTGGTACTATAAAAGCTTGTGACGGAGATTCCTTTGAACCCTCCAATTTAAATAGACAACTGCTTGCAACTGAAAATTCACTTAACATTAAAAAAATTGACGCTGCTTTTGAACTTGTCAGAAGTATTAATCCAGCAGTATTTCTTGATGTACGTGATGAGTATCTTACAGGGGATAAATTTTATGATTTTGTTTCTGGTGCTGATATAGTGATCGACTGTCTTGGTGGTCTTGAACATCGCGGGCAACTTAAAGATGCTGCAGCTAAGGCGGGAATTCCTATGGTGACAGCGTCAGTCGCAGGATGGACTGGTATCGTATCCACTGTATATCCGGGTGATGTTTCACCGTCAGATTTTTTTGGTGATGTTAATGGGCTTGAAGAGTTTCTTGGCACTCCTTCGCCTGCTATAACTACTGCTGTGGGAATACAAAGTTCAGAAGTTTTGAAAATACTCAGTGGTAAAGGTGCAGAGCTCACTGGAAAAGCTCTTATGTTTGACTTATCAAAGATGTACTTTGACTTGATAGTTCTTTAGACCGTATAAAAGAATACGGTGAATCTTTTTCATTTCACTGATTACAATTTAAATATGATTTTAAACCGAGTTCTATTTTTTAGAACTCGGTTTTTTTATTTATGAATTATTATAGTTACTATTCTTGATAAATATATAAAATATTATTGTTCAATATAATTTAAAAAAACAATACTGTTGGATGTTGTTTGAATGTTATATGTGAGAAAAAACATCTATAATTAATTAATTGCTATTATATTATATTTATTAAAACTTATAACATTAACTATATATATATTGTAGATGAAAAATACATTTAATTCTTTGAAATATGGTATGTACTATTTTCATATGAAAGTAATATTTATGTTATTTGTTTTTATGTAAAACTTTTAAAAATATAAAAATGATTATATGTTAGCAAATAGGTGAATCTATTGAAAAAAATGCATAAAACGCTAGACAAAATAGTCTTTCATATATAGCTTTTTGCTCATTAACAGCCTTTGTAGTGATTAAATTAAATAGGAGTTTATATGAATAAAAGTATAGAAGATGTTGTTTATGAGCTTAATAACATAACTGCTTCATTGGATTTTCTCAGTAATTCATTAGAGTGTCATGATTTAGAAGGTCGTGAGATTAATGCGGGGGGCATGGCTTATCTGCTAAAGGGGCTCTGCTCAAATTCTGCCTGTGTAGCAGAATTGTGTTGGGAAATTAGGCATGATTCACGGTTAAGAAAGGATAGAGATGAATAATAGTCAAATATATTATACTACAGAAATTTAATATTTTGTGTTAGGCTGGCACCACATATCAGGTTAAGGTATTCTGATATATTTTATAGATACGTTTGGAGGCTGCCTGTGAATGAAGAATCGAGTGTGAAACTCGGAGGTGAAATCCCCAAAGTGCTTGTGGTAGATGATTCTGCAACTATGAGGAATTTCTTGATCCGTGTTCTTGAAGATGATTTTGATGTTGTTACAGCCTCTGATGGAGTTGAGTGCATTGACAGATATAAAGATGTAAAACCCAGCGTGATTCTACTCGACCTCATGATGCCTGTGATGGACGGATTTGATGTGATTGAAGAAATTCGTAATCGTATTTGTGATCAAGAGGTTATTATTATTGTCCTTACCGGGCAGGATGAGCAGGAAATTAAAGCTAAAGCTCTTAACAGCGGGGCAAATGATTATCTTACAAAACCATTTCATGTCGTTGAGTTGAAAGCACGAGTCGGGGTTGCTGTCAGACAGGTCTTGCTGACCAGACAGTTGCAGGCAGCCAACTCCAGTTTGCAGAGAGCTTATAATATTATTGATGATGAAGTCCGGCTGGTTGCCAGACTTCAGGATAAACTGTTACCCACCGTAGTTCCAATCATTGACGGGCTTGATATTAAAAGTCTTTATCGCCCTTCAGGAAGAGCAAGCGGTGATTATTTTGACGTATTCAGTATTGATGAAGGTGTAGTCAGAGTTGTTATGGCTGATGTCTCAGGGCATGGACCTCAGGCAGCCTTTATTATGGCTATCGTCCGTACTTTATTTAAAGCTGATGGTGCTGAGAAAAGTCCTCTTGATCACAGTATGGAGCTGGTCAATACGCATCTGCTGGACTTGATTGGAAAGGACAGTTATTTTGTAACTCTTTTTGCTGCTGATATAGATTTTAACAAAGGTGAAATGAGGTATTTAAGCGCGGGGCATTGTCCGGCAATTGTTATGCTGGATGGTGAAATGATAGAGCCTCTCGTCGCTATGGTTCCACCTTTGGGTTTTTTTCCTATTGATTGTGGTCTATTAGAATGCCGTTTTTCAACTTCTTTGCGTTTGTTTTTGTTTACTGACGGGTGTTATGAATGGCGTATGGGAAGTGATTTCTTCAGTCTCGATCCGTTCATGGAAATTATCAAAGAGCGTTTGGAAAGTAATAGTCTAAATCTTGATTCTATTGAGGATCTTTTGGAAGATAAAACAGGCGTACGTCCCGAATTTGATGATGATGTTACAGCTCTGTTATTAAACTGGACTAAGGTTTAAATATATTCAAAATTTTACACTTTGAGATTAATGGCATAATCCTCTGCCGCTGCATAAATGCGAATATTAAAATAGTAAGAAAAGTTAGAATAATAACTGTTGTGATATGCCAATATCTTTCGTCAGGAAGGGGCATCCATTTTTTTATAATTTCCTGCCGACGTGATTTAGGAATGGCCGTCATAAAGTAATTGATGCGACCAAGTAGTTTTTGGTTTTGGTGGTGGACAGCCGGATATAATTCCCGCGAATATAAAATTTTCTGGCATTTGAACTTATCATTGATTTTAAATTTTTTAAGCTGATACATTGCCACGGGGTAATCAGCGACAAACATTTTTATTCTTCCTTCAGCAGCAGTTTTGAATAATTCTTTTGCTGAGTCGAAAAGCATGAGTGCTGTGAAAGGAAAGTTCGTTTCCATATAAATTTTAGAGTATCCACCCTTGATAACTCCGCAAATAGTATTTTGCATATCCAGTTTGCTTAATCCATCATTCTGATTATCAGTAAACAAAGCCCCTCTCATTGAGAATAAGCAGTTACCGAAGATTAATTGCTCAGCTCTATCTGGAGAGTAAAATAGTCCTCCATTAATAGTATCAGGATTCCGTCCAGTCATGCTCATTGCTTCTTTCCAATTTGTGAGCTCAAAGCTCACGTCACTTCCTGATTTTTTGGACCATTCTTTCCAGAGATCAATGAGAATACCGTCAGCATTTCCTTCTTCATTGATAAAAGAGAGTGGGGGCATGGATGCAGAGTGGATAATTTTTAGTGGAGAAGCAAATACCACAGGCGCACTGGCAGAAATTATTATCATTTCAAATAGAAGAAATAAGAATATTTTTATATATCTGCCCATTTAATTACCAATTGTGCCTTGCATTCATGTTTATTTTTCGACCCAGAAGTCTTCTAATGTATATTATGGATATGTGTAAACAGAGTGTTAGACCAGAAAAATATTACTGGCAATAAAACAGATGGTGTTTTTGACTTATTATAAAAGATGATTTGATTTTGCAGTACATGCTTTTAGAATATTATCAGGTCTGAGCGTAACCGATCATACCGTCTAAAAAATCAGTTTGTCCCTGCAAGCTTAATTAGTAATTGAATGCTTTCGTCCAGAGTTTTTTTGTCCTCAACTAATTGTTGCAGGAATCCGTTGATTGCCGGCTGTATCTTAATTGCTGCATCAATGACTGGATTGGCACCTGACTGGTATGCACCAATATTGACCATATCTTCAACTTTTCGAAATGTAGCCATCTGTCCAGTCACTTTACGTCCGGCTGCGACAACCTCGCTCGGAATAATATCACTGCGAACCCTGCTGACACTTTTCAGTACATCAATACAGGGATAGTGTCCCTGGTCGGCAAGATCGCGTGTCAGTACTATATGACCATCAAGAATAGAACGGACAGCATCGGCAATAGGTTCAGTAAAATCATCACCATCGACAAGAACAGTATAAATCCCGGTGATTGATCCATTTTGGTTTTTGCCTGCCCGCTCCAGCAATTTGGGTAACTGCGCAAAAACTGATGGAGTATATCCGCCACGTGTCGGAGGTTCTCCTGCAGCAAGACCTACTTCACGTCCAGCCATTGCAAAACGGGTAACTGAGTCCATCATGAGCAGAACGTCTTTATTCAGATCACGGAAATATTCAGCGATAGCTGTCGCTGTATATGCTGCCCGCATACGGATAAGAGGGCTTTTGTCTGAAGTTGCAATAACCAGTATAGAACGGGCAAGTCCTTCAGGACCAAGGTCTCGTTCAATAAATTCTACTACTTCACGTCCACGTTCGCCAACAAGGGCGATAACGTTAATATCCGCCACTGTATAGCGGGCCATCATGGAAAGTAATGTCGATTTTCCGACTCCTGATCCGGCCATGATTCCCATACGCTGTCCTTTTCCCAGCGTAAGCAGACTGTTGATGGCTTTTACACCTACATCCAGTGGTTCGTTGATACGAGGACGTTCAAGAGGGTTGGGGGGATCACGATGAAGGGGATTATAGCTGTCGGGAATAATGGGCCCTTTGCCGTCAATTGGTTGACCGAAAGCATCTACTGCGCGGCCCAGCATATTCATCCCTACCGGGACTTTCGGAGGGGCACTTGAGTTCATGATCAAACTACCCTGACTTATGCCATGCAGTTCGCCATAGGGCATGAAAAGGCATGACCCATCTTTGAATCCGACAACTTCGGCAGCAATAGTTGAGTCAGAATCTTCTGGTATGAGATGGCATACAGAACCCAGAGGAGCTCTAATTCCCTTACCTTCAGCAATAAGTCCTACAACTTTGCTTACCTTGCCATAGCTTCGGCACGGATTAATAGATGACAAAAGTTCTGTGCAGTCTTTCATGCCTGCCATGATTTATTCCTCAACTGTTGCTGTCAACTGTGCAAGAATTTCCTGCACTCCTTCCCAGCGGGAAGTAATGGTGTTGTTGATCATAGCATCTTCAGCTTCAACAATAACTCCTCCATTATCTATGGAAGGATCGGGTTTAATGCGCCATTTAGCTAAATCCGGATATTCGGTTTGTGCCTGTTCAAGCAGTGGGCCGATTATTTCTGAATCAGCAGGTGAAATTTTAATTACCAATTGAGTCAGAGAATCTATATGTGAGAGAGATTCATCCAGCAGGGCAGCAAGAATTTCCCTCCTGCTGCTTTCCATTTCTACTGCTAGGGTTTTTTCAATAACCATAAGAACAAGTGATATTGCATCAGCTGACTGGCTTAAAATGATATTACGGGCATTATCCTGTATATTTCCCAGAGTCTGGGCAATATTTTGACTGAACGCTATCATATGCTGTTCAGCTTCTGCCTTGGCTTGATTCTGGCCTTCTGCGTAACCAGCAGCCTGAGCTTCAGCCTTAATGGATTCAGCCTCAGCTATTGCTTTTGCAATAATCTTTTTAGCCATGTCCTGAGCTTTTATTTTGACTCTTTCAAAGTATTCTTTGTCAGTATCATCGTTCCAGGTCGGCTTTTTTTTGCCTTCCATTTCCTGAAGAGTCATTTCCTGGGAGTTGTTGTTTGAATCAAGACCCATGATGACTCTACCAGTGTAGAACTTGTTATCTTCAGCTTTAGACAAAGACATCTCCTGAACCTCTGCTGATCATAATCCGGCCCTCGTCTTCGAGTCTACGGATATTTTTAACAATATTCTGCTGTGATGATTCCACATCGGAAAGTTTCACAGGTCCCATAATTTCGAGGTCTTCACGAATCATATTAGATGCACGCTCGGACATATTCTTGAAAAACAATTCCTGCAGATCATCAGATGCACCTTTGAGGGCTGTAGTAAGCTCTTCATTGGATACTTCTTTGAGGAGTTCCCTGATTGCGCGGTCATCAAGCCCTTTGATGTCTTCGAAGACAAACATGAGGTTTCTGATTTCTTCTGCCATCTGGGTGGATTCTTCTTCAATCTCTGAAAGAACTTCTTCTTCGGTAGAGCGGTCCACTGCGTTGAGAATTTCTGCAACAGCCGGAACACCGCCAACTTTTTTACCTTCTTTACCGCCCATGGCAATGAGCTGACTCTGCAGCACCCGGTCAACTTCCATGAGCATTTCTTCCGCTACTGCTTCCAGCTTAGCCAGTCGCATAAGCACTTCAGCTCTTACTCCTCCCGGCAGGTTGGATATCAGGTCTGCTGCCTGATCAGGGTGTAGATGACCTATAATCAGTGCAAGAGTCTGAGGATGTTCATTTCTTAATATCTGAGCAAGAATCTTAGGGCTGACATTCTGAAGTTCCTGAAATGGGGCAGGTCCGCTTTCCAGATCAAGTTTGTCCAAAATGTATTTTGCGGTTTCTTCGTCAAGAGATTTGCTAAGCAGTCTTTTGACTTGATCAGCACCGCCCATAAGAAGTTCTGCCCCGTATGCCAGAGTTTCATTAAACTCTTTCAGTACTTCAAGAACCTGTTCCTTGGGGACTGAATCCATCTCAAGCATAGCTCTGGATACGTCAGCAATTTCCTTTCGGCTCATGCGTTTGAAAGACTCAGCCGTAAACTTATCTCCGAGGGCGAGAAGTACAATGGCTGTTTTTTGATTACCGGTGAACGGCGTTGACAATTTAAGCTGCCTCCTGCTTCAGCCAGGTCTTCAGTACCTGCACTGCCTGATCCATATTCTTTTCTGAAAGTTGCAGAGCCTGAGCCTTAGCGTTCTCAAGTCTACGTGCCGTATCAAGAGCCTCTTCGTCAAGGTCACTGTCATCAATTGCGAGTCTTTCTCCACCTTCAGGCAGTCCTGCAACCTCATCGATATCCTCTTCAGCAACACGGGGTTTGATGAGAGCCATTACAACCGGGCGTACTACAAGGATCAGGAAGAGGAATATCAGCAGGCCGTTAAGGAAAGGTTTTCCCAGTCTCTGAGCGTATTCCAGCATGGTGCGCATGAGACCTTCGTCTCCGAATATGTCCTGCATACCGAAAGTCATATTGGAAACTTCGAGTGTATCACCGCGGACATCATCATATCCTACAGCGTTTCTTACCAGTTCCCTGATGCGCTGCATCTCTTCTTCAGAGCGGGGGATATAGGTCATTTCTCCTGTTTCAGCATTCTTTTCATATGTGCCGTCAACTACAACCGCAACACTGAGTCGTTTCAGTTCACCTACAGGAACAATAATCTGCTGCTCTTCTTTGTTGATTTCGTAGTTGGTGGTACGTGTTTCACGAGTTGAATCCTGAGTAGTCGCTGTTCCGGTAAAACCATCGCCACGGAAGTTTGCTTCAGGTACGCCGCCGTCAACATTTGCTGTGCCGCGAGTGTTTTCTTCACTGGTCTGTTCTGAGCGTGCAACCTGACCGTCAGGGTCATATGCTTCTTTTTTAATCGTGCGCTGTCTGAAATCTAGATCTGCATTGACCTTAGCGATAACCTTGTCCGGTCCGACTATGGGCATAAGCAGGCGCTGGATGCGCTGTTCTATTTTGGCTTCAAGACCGCTTTTGTAGTCTAGCTGACTATTGCTGATATTGATACCCATGGAATCATCTTCAGGCTGGTAAAGGACCTGCCCGCGCATATCTGTAATAGTCACTGTCGATGGTTTGAGACCTTCTACTGACATGACAACCAGATTCAGAATTCCTTTAATCTGCTTATCTTCAAGTTTTTCACCATCTTTAAGTTTGAGGACTACAGATGCTGTCGGTTCAGCCTGTTCTTCAATGAAAAGTGATTTGGCAGGGAGCACCAGATGTACTCTTGCTCTTTCTATCTGGGGAAATTCGCTGATGGTTCTTGCAAGTTCTCCCTGCAATGCCCGCTGGTAGTTGATGCGCTGGATAAAGTCTGTCTGTCCAATCTGGACCTGGTCAAATATCTCATAACCGATGCCCTGTCCGTGAAGAGCTCCTTCACCGGCAATTTTCAGACGCAGTTCATAAACTCTGTCTGCTGGAACCAGAATGGTAGAGCCGTTATCCTGAATTTTATATGGCTCTTTGGTAGACTGAAGGATGCCCACGACGCGGGAAGCGTCTTCTGAGTATAATTTTGTATAAAGAACACGGTATTCCGTTTGGTTAAGCCAGAAAACCATGAGGATAAACGCGATAACTACAGTAGCTGCGAGGCCTCCGATCATTATTCTCTGGGCAGCAGTACGGTCGGTCCAGAAATTTTGAAACTTACTCAGATATTCAGCGATAAAATTGGGCATAATTAAACTCCTGACGATTTTTCAAGGAGAAATGCAATATGTGGCCCAATGTTATAAGTCTTAATTATATTAGTATCTTATGAGTGAGTTTTAATTCGTATTTGATGTGCTGTGAAGGGAGATGACAATAAAATGTCTATGAAAAAGTTAGAAAATTCCGGCTGGTAACAAGTAATCTTTCTGCTGCTGGGATAATTAAAATTATCCCAGCAGCAGAAAGATTACTACAGATTATACCTGAAATTTGACACTGATCCTGTGAAGGCTGCTTTTATCAAAGCACGTAAGCTACTATACCAAGGAGATGTGTTACGTGCCTATGGCTAATACTATATGTATCAATCCTAGAAAGGCATTTTCAGCATTTCCTGATAAGCGGTCATCACTTTAGAGCGCACTGTGCTGGTCATGGTCATGGCAATATTGGCTTTTTGCATGGATATCATCAATTCATGAACATTCTGATTTTTACCTGATGCAAAGTCTGCAATCATGGATTTTTTTTCAGTTTCCATGTCATTAACTGTTTTGAGTGAGCTTGTCAGAGTCTCTGAAAATGAATTGCCTTGAGGCTTATTCATCTCCATCGTCTTGTCAAACTTCTTCTCAAAATTCTTCTGGGTCTGAAGAGCGTTTGTGTATGCCTGCATTGCTACGTTCTTGATTGCCATTTTATATCTCCTTGGTGTCGGTCAGTTCTTCGTTGTCAAATTTCAGTCAAATTTAAGTCATACCGATTCTAAGGGCACGGTTGAACATGTTTTTAGCTGAATCAACAGCCTGTGCGTTAGCTTCGTATGATTTACTGATGGTGATCATGTTAACCATTTCTTCGACAATGTTGATGTCCGGGTATTTGACAATCCCTTTACTATCTGCATCCGGATGGTTGGGCTCATACACTTCTTTAAATGGCCGTGTATCAGAAACGATTCCGCGAACAGTTACGCCTCGAAGCATTTTGTTTTGTTCCTGATTCATAACGGAATCAAAAGGTGAGAGCAGGGGGCTGGACTCCATGGCAACACTTTTACGGCGGTATGGCCCGCCATCTTCAGTGCGTGTTGTTCTGGAGTTCGCCATGTTCATCGACACGACGTTCAGGTACTCGCGCTGTGCTTTGAGTCCTGACGCTCCGATTTCAAGTGCTGTCATGAAGTTCATTATCTTGCTCCGCTCTGGATGACTTTATTCATGCCTTCAAAGCTTTTTGAAATAACCTGAGTCAGCGCATTGTATTGCAGTGTGTTTTTAGCCATGGTTACCATTTCCTTGTCCATGTCTACTGCGTTTTCCCCGTGGACAACTCTGGGTTCAAAGTTGGAGAGAAATTTTCCGTTAAAGGTTCCGGCATTAAATGCCGTCGGAATATGCATTTTGCTGGTTTTGGTCATGTTACCTTGAGCATCAAGACCAAGAGCTTTTTGCAGCTCGCCTTCAAATTCGATCTTTTTTTCCTTATAACCCGGTGTGTTGATATTCGCGATATTGGAGGCGACAAGATTCTGACGTTGTAATCTCAGGTCCAGTACCTTACCAGTTAACCCGACGTAACCTTCGAACATTCCTTTCATTTATATATCCTCCTGCAAAAATTTCCTGGTGCTGTTTAGCTCAGGAAAAGTGAATGTAAAACTAAGTGACTGTGTATAAGCAAAAGTTGTTCCATCGTTTGTATGTGTTTGTTATATAAAGTTATTTATACTGGAAGAAATGTATGAAAGTAGTGCTGTGTCGGAAAATAGTCAGTGTAAAAGTTTCTATTGTTATAATGTAGTACTAGGTAAAAAAGATTTTGGCACATAGGTTGCATTGTTTGTTGCAGACCAATATCGGTCGAAAATAATGCCGCCAAATATGAATCAGCGGTAAAATTTCCGGAGGGGAATTATGAGTCATCTAGATTATGAAATTAACAAGGAACTCGGTGAGTGTTATCTGTTCATGGGCGAACTGGATAAGGCTGAAGATTATTACAAGAAGGCAGCAGGGTCCAACGGGGTTCATCCTGATCCTTATATAGGTCTCGCAACTATTGCCGTTCAGCGTGGTGAATATGATTCCGCTATGCAGCTTTATCAAAAAGCTCATGCAGTAGAGGTCAACGATAAGAGCTTCGCTGGAATGGGGCTTATTCAGATGGAAACATCACGGCAGGAAGAGGCTTTTGACAACTTTTCTGAAGCTCTCAGGATTAACGCAAGTAATATGGTTGCTCTTTTTGGAATTATCAGAATAGGGCACGAGGCTGAAAGAGTTGCTGAAGCAGCTCCTTTTCTCGAAAAGTTTCTTGAAATAGATCCTGCGAAGCATGAAGTACGTTATTCCCTTGCAGGTCTTTATATCTGCATGGATAAAAAAGATGAAGCTGTTCAGCAGCTTGAAATGATCCTTGAAATGGATCCCGCAAATGCTGCGGCAAAGGAACTTCTTGAGCAGATTTAGCTCATAAGGCTCCATTATATAAAGCCGATCCCCTCCCGGTTGGTCCCGTCCTCGATAAGTGTTAATCGAGGACGGGGACCGACTACAGGGAAAAGCTATATACAGATGCTTGCTTTTGGTGCGTAAATCCGGCACAACTCCACAAAAAACTGTTTTTGGGAGATGTCTAATGGATATGTTGCCTATTAAGCGCGGAGTTCTCAGTGTAACTGATAAATCCGGTCTTGCTGAATTTGCGTCTGAATTGGTCGGCTTCGGTGTTGAACTTATCAGCACTGGTGGTACAAGAAAAATGCTTCTTGATGCAGGACTTGAAGTCAAGTCTGTAAGTGATGTTACCGGTTTTCCTGAAATTATGGGCGGCCGTGTCAAAACTTTGCATCCTAGTGTGCATGGCGGTATTCTTGCGGATAAAGACAATCCTGAACACTTATCGACTCTTGACGAGCATGGTATCAAGACGATCGATATGGTTTGTGTAAACCTGTACAATTTTGCCAAAGCTGTAAGTGAAGGGCAGGATCTTAGGAACGCTGTTGAGCAGATCGACATCGGTGGTCCTACAATGCTGCGTGCTTCAGCCAAAAATTTTCATTCTGTTCTGGTTGTACCGAGTCCGGTACATTATCCCCGCATTCTTGACGATATGAAAAAGAATGATGGTAAGGTTTCTTTGTCTCTTAGAAAAGATCTTGCTGCGGAGACTTTTGCACTTGTTTCAGAATACGATGCGATGATTGCCAAATATTTGGCAGATCATGATGCTTAGATAGTTTAAATGGGACGTCTGTTTTATGACGTCTCATTTTTTTTAATTTAAAACATCCCTTGTGGGTAAAGGAAGATTCAGCCATAGCTCTTAAAGCAAAAGGGAACACTCAGGGTCTGAAGCCCAGTGAACTCAAAAGAATCAACCGCTTGGCAGATCGCCGTTACAGCGATCCATGTGGTTTTTCAAATGAACAGGCTCGTGAGCTTTCATTTTTGAGCCATGAAATTGGCCGCCAGATAGGTTTGCTGATCAATCGTCAGGGTAAACCTGAAATGATTCTGGTGGGTGATCCCTCCTCTATCTATATTCCGGAACTCCCCAGAGCTCGTCAGTCCGAAGGGCGTCTTAGAGGATTGCGTCTTCTGCACACCCATATTGCCGGCGATAATCTGTCTGAAGAAGACCTTATGGATATGGTTTTTCTGCGACTGGACAGTGTCACGGTTATGGCATCTGATTCTCACGGAGAGCCTGATTTTGTTCAGTACGCATATCTTCTTCCTCCTGGCTCCAGTGAAAAAGCATATGAACAATTGCCTCCCTCGCGGTGGGATCGTGCAGATATTGATCTCCCTGCTCAGATTAAAGCTCTTGAAGACGAATTTCGCAGGGCAGATCGTACACGCGATACTACCGATAAACGAGAGCGTGCAATTGTAGTCAGTGTTTCTACCGATCCAAAATCAATTCAGGAACGTTCCCTTGATGAGCTTGAAGATTTGGCAGATACTGCCGGACTTAAAGTTGAAGGGCGCTTAGTTCAGCGCATCAAAAAACTTAATCCTAAATTTATTATGGGTAAGGGTAAGCTGGCAGAGCTTGAAGTTCTCGCTTTGCAGGCTGATGCTGAAGTGGTTCTTTTTGATCAGGAACTTTCTGCCGCGCAGATGCGCAACCTTGCCAAACTTACTGAACGCAAAATTCTCGACCGTACTCAGCTTATTCTTGATATTTTTGCTCAGCATGCCACTACCCGTGCAGGAAAACTGCAGGTGGAAATGGCACAGTTGAAATATACAATGCCCCGTCTGGTCGGTAAAAATAGAGCCATGTCCAGATTGATGGGTGGTATTGGCGGTCGTGGCCCAGGTGAAACAAAACTTGAAATTGATCGTCGTCGTATTACTGATAAGCTGACTAAATTAGGGAATGAACTGAAAAAAATTAGTAAACAGCGTGGATTTACCAGAGAACGTCGTGCCCGCGCAGGGGTTCCCGTAGTCTCATTAGTCGGTTACACTAATGCCGGCAAATCAACTTTGCTGAATACTTTGACAAACAGTATTGTTCTTGCTGAAGACAAACTCTTTGCAACCCTTGATCCAACAAGCAGACGTATCCGTTTTCCTATGGATAAAGAACTTATTTTGACCGATACTGTTGGATTTATTCGCCAGCTTCCCAAGGAACTTAAAGAAGCTTTTAGAGCAACTCTTGAAGAACTTGAAGCTGCTGATGTTCTGCTCCATGTGTGCGATTCTTCTCACCCGGAAGTTGATGAACAGATTGAAGCTGTAGAAAAAATTATTACTGATATGGATTTAGGTGAAGTTTCCAGTATACTTGTGCTTAATAAATGGGATCAGCTTAACGATGAGCAGCGCGAACTCATGCAGAACAGCTATCCACATGGAATTCCTGCAAGTGCTCTTGATCGTAGATCTCTTAATAATCTTGTCGAAAAAATAATGGAAGCTTTAGAAAAAGTTGGTGCATCTCCGCGTTAAAACGATTTTAATTTTATTACTCATCAGCTTCTTTGTTTTTTCTTTTAAATTTTATTGCTGTTTCGGCGTTTGTGTATTGCTAGAAAGAGCGTATGATTGTAAATCAAATTCACACTGTATTTCAGCGAATGTGTTTAAAGTTAATTGCTGTTTGTAGACGGAGGATGTTATGGCTAAAGAAGAAGCCATTGAGGTTGAAGGCATTGTGCAGGAAGCACTGCCTAATGCTATGTTCCGTGTGGAGCTTGAAAACGGGCATGTTGTTCTTGGGCATATTTCAGGAAAGATGCGTAAATTTTATATACGTATTTTGCCTGGTGATAAAGTTAAGATAGAACTTTCTCCTTATGATTTGACTAGAGGGCGAATTACTTTCCGTACGAAATAACAGCTCCAAGCTGTATTTAATTTATGATCCAGTGATGAGGTTTTATGAGTTCAAAAGGAATAGTCAGCTGGTTCAATGATATTAAAGGATTCGGGTTCATCACAGATGAAAGCGGAAAGGATATTTATGTCCATTATTCAGAAGTTGTCAGAGAAGGGTTTAAAACTCTGAATGTGGGGGAAAAAGTAGTTTTCGAAGTTATAGATCAGGAGATTGCACCTAAAGCTATTTCAGTCAGAATTATTAATTATTAACTATCTTCAACTGTTGAAGAAGTCTAAGAATAGTTTAGAGTTCGTTTAATTATATATTTCTTTAAAATGGGTAGAAACCGAAATTTGATTATCGGTTCTACCCATTTCGTGTTTTGATTACTTAAAAATTTTTTATAGAATAATTTTTGACGTGTTACGTTATACAATTTTCTACAGAGACCAGGGTTATCTTTGACCAGCTTCATTTTTGGTAGGTTCTAATACTGCATCAATGTTTATAGCTCTTGAAGATAGCTTACCGTTATTAATTTCGTGCCTTGTAAGTGCCCAGTCTATATGATCAATATAATCTATTTTTGCCCACCCTGTTTCTGGTAAACGTTTGAGCAGTTCTTCAAGAAAATCATCAATATCGATAAAATGTCCCTCGTAATCAACATTGAGGACATTGTCTTTGAAGACAACTTTATTAAAGGGCAGACTATGTTTAATTTCTTCAAAATCCTGCTGCGTCAGACCTTGAACATCACCATATACTCTCACATCTTCCATGTGTAGAATCTCCAATTTAAGATTGAATTTTTAGATATACCGTATTTCGGGAGTATAAAGATATGGCCTAGTTTTAATCTAGGCAAGAAAAAAAGGTCGGCATAATTTTTTATGCCGACCTTATGTGCTTTTAAATC
This sequence comes from Maridesulfovibrio zosterae DSM 11974, assembly GCF_000425265.1. Lineage (NCBI taxonomy): Bacteria > Pseudomonadati > Thermodesulfobacteriota > Desulfovibrionia > Desulfovibrionales > Desulfovibrionaceae > Maridesulfovibrio > Maridesulfovibrio zosterae. The sequence goes on along the minus strand of NZ_AUDC01000012.1, from coordinate 155,775 downwards.
CAGTTGGTGTTAGCTGGTTTTACGGGCTTCAATCAATTTGATTGCTTTTTCCGGGATGAGATTTAGATCAGGCTTGGATACCTGTTCATCAGCACCTACCGAATCTCCTTTATGCTTAAGTTCTTTAGTAATTATGGATGAATAAAGGATAACTGGAATATTCTTAAGCTGGTCATCTTCTCTAATCCATTTTGTCAGGCTGAATCCATCCATGAGCGGCATTTCAATATCTGAAATGACGACCTCTACATAATCGGAGATGGGGCGATTTTCCTGCTTGGCGGCAAGTTTTACCTGTTTTAGAGCATTTTGCATTTCTTCACCGTTGTGCAAAATTGTGTGCCGGAAATTTGCCTTACTAAGACTTTTTTCAAGCATGGCCCTAATTGTAGGTGAATCATCACAAGCCAGGGCAGCATATGCTTCTGAAGCAATTGCAGTTGGATTATCAAAGTCTCCGCCTAGGGTCGGGTCCAGATCTGCTAGTATTGATTCAAGATCCAGAAGCTGTATAAATCTGTCTTCTTTCTCGACTATACCGACAATGCAGCTGTCATCAAAGCTACTCATGAATTTGTCCGGCGATAAAACCTGTTGCCAGCCCACCCTGTGTATTTCTGTAACTCCGCTGACTTGGAAACCAGAAATTGTTTGACTGAATTCCGTGACTATTACAATGTCATATTTATTGTTTTTGCGTTCCAGACCAAGCCATACCGCGAGATCAAGTACTGGAAGAATATGGTTGCGAAGCGGAATAGTTCCCAAGAAACACGGATGCGCAGCTGATTCCGGGTGTTCGAGCTGCGGGCTTTCAATGACCTGCATTACTTTAGCAACGTTAACACCGAAATGACATCTTTCTTCCGGTCCTGATTCAGTTTTTGGAAGATCAATATAAAATTCGAGTATTTCAAGTTCATTAGTACCGGTTTCAAGCAGAATATCAGTTTTTGCCATGACAGCAGCTCCTGAATATTTATTTTTAAAGTGTTAACCTAAACCTTATTTTGCTATATTACTATAATCAATTTTGCAGGTCTATAAAATTTCAATTTGTGTATAAACTAAGTATTGGCTTTACAATTTTGATTTGTTGATGTTTATTATATGTAATGAAATGAAAAGAGGATGTTATGCATAAAATATTAATCGCCGAAGATGATAAGATTTCTCAAAAGCTTGCAGCCAGGTTTGTTGAAAATCTTGGGCATATTCCATTTGTTAGTCCTCATGGTAAACATGCATATGAAGCGTTAAAAGCTGAAAATAATTTTGATGTCTTAATTACTGATATCATGATGCCTGAAATGGATGGAAGGCAGCTTGTTCAGACTTTAAGAGGTGATTCACAGTTCACTGATATGCCTATTGTAATTATGTCAGCAGTTGTAGGAATTTCTGATATTTCAAATTTATTGGCGCTTGGTGCAACTTATTTTTTGCCGAAACCAATAGATAAAGCTGAATTTGACGAGGTTATAAGACGTTGTCTTAAGTAGTTTGAAATTTTTTATTTGTGTTTTTTTATTTTAAGACTCAGCATTTGTGCAGAGTCTTTTTTTTTGCTTTGAAATTATTGTGATCTCCAGGGTTGTTACCGGGCGTAATTGGGTATAATGAAAACAAAAGCTGTTTAAAATATAGAAATATTTTACTTGGATGCATACCTATGTGTCTGATGCTGGGGGCGCAAATATTTGTGGGAAAGGCTTTCGGGCTAGGGTATTTAGCGCTGAAGATTTAGAGGTATGATAAGTACCGTAAACGAATAATTGGGGGTGCGGTTTGTCGCTTAAGATTTTAGAAAAATTTAAGGACCCTGAACTGTGCAAAGAACTTTTAAAAAGATTGCAGGCTGAACTGGATGGGGAAATCCGGTTTATGGAAGTTTGCGGAACTCATACCGTAGCGATTTTTCGCAGCGGACTCCATTCTGTCTTACCTAAAGAAGTTGTTCATTTAAGCGGTCCCGGTTGTCCTGTTTGCGTAACTCACGAATCGGAAGTTAATGCTTTTCTTGAATTAGCAGGTAAAGAGAACGTAATTATTGCAACTTTTGGTGATCTTATTAAAGTTCCCGGAGATAAAGGGCATTGTCTTAAAAATGCTCAGGCAGATGGGGCCAGGGTTGAAATTATTTATTCCCCATTTGATTCTCTTGAGCTGGCTCGCAGGAATCCGGACTGTACCGTGGTTTTTCTCGGGGTAGGATTTGAAACTACGGCACCGACCATAGCTGCAACTGTTTTGATGGCCAAGCAGGAAGGACTCAAAAATTTTAAGGTGCTGTCCTTTCATAAATTGGTACCGCCTGCACTGGATGTTCTTATTTCCGATCCTGAGACCAGAATTGACGGTTTTATACTGCCCGGACATGTTTCGACTGTTATTGGAATTCACCCCTACGATTTCATCGGTGCGAAATATGGTAAACCTGCTGTTGTCACCGGTTTTGATCCCGTAGATATTCTGCAGGCTTTACTGCACATGGTCCGTTCGTCTAAAGAGGAAAAACCAGAACCTATCAACCAGTACCTTAGAGCTGTTTCTGAAGACGGCAATCCTAAAGCTGTCGAGGTTATGTATCAGGTCTTTGAGACAGCTGATGCTCTCTGGCGAGGTATAGGCCTGATTCCTGACAGTGGGCTAGAGTTTCGAGAAGAATTTTCTGAGTATGATGCAAAGAAAGTTTTTGATTTAGATATCGGCGAGTGTCCGCCACTCCCCGGATGCAAATGCGGAGATGTTCTTAAGGGCAAAATGAATCCTGAAGAATGTCCACTTTTTGGTAAAGCATGTACTCCGGCAAAGCCAGTCGGTCCATGTATGGTTTCCACTGAAGGCAGTTGCGCCGCTTACTTCAAATATAAAGTAGATTAATATGTCATCAGATAAAGTTTTACTTGATTATGGTTCAGGTGGACGGGCTTCTCAACGTCTTATTTCAGAACTCTTTGTTAAATATTTTGCTAATCCCGAATTGGAAAGGCTTAACGATGCAGCCTCTTTAAAGCTGAAGGGTAATATCTCTATGAGTACAGACAGCTTTACTGTCGACCCTATTTTCTTTCCAGGTGGTAATATAGGATCGCTGGCTGTGCATGGTACAGTTAATGATGTGGCTATGTTGGGGGCAATTCCAAAGTACTTGACCTGTGCTTACATAATCGAAGAAGGTCTGCCCATGGATGATCTTGAAACGATCGTTAAATCCATGGGTGAGGCCTGTAAAGAAGCCGGGGTCAATATCGTAACAGGTGATACCAAGGTTGTTCCTAAAGGAATGGTTGATAAGATTTTTATCAACACCACAGGGGTGGGTGAAATTATTGCTGATCCTGGACCAAGTGGTGATCGTGCCACTGTCGGAGATGCTGTTCTTGTAAGTGGAACAATGGGTGATCACGGCCTGACCATTCTTGGCACTCGTGAAGGATTATCCCTTGAGTCAAATGTGCAGAGCGACAGCGCATCCCTTAATCATCTGCTGATCAAGCTGGTGCAGGAAATTCCCGATGTTCATGTGTTGCGTGATCCAACCAGAGGTGGACTGGCTACAACTCTTAATGAAATTACAGTGTCGTCAAATGTGTGCTGTGAACTTGATGAGTCAAGCATTCCGGTTAAACCGGAAGTTGCCGGAGGTTGTTCTTTTCTGGGACTTGATCCGCTTTATCTTGCAAATGAAGGAAAGTTTTTGTGTATCCTGCCTCAGGAATACGCTGAAAAGGCTCTTGAAATTATGCGGGCTGATAAACTTGGCCACGATGCATGTCAGGTGGGTACAATCACTGATGCAAATCCAGGGAAAGTTATTCTGGTAACTCCTCTTGGAGGTAGAAGATTGCTGAATATGCTTGAAGGTGAACAACTTCCGCGTATTTGTTAGTAATCAGATTTCCTTATGAATAAAAAGCCCTTCTTGATTAATCAAGAAGGGCTTTTCTTATGACTTGAAAGTAGGGTTGCGCGGTAACATGGATAGGCAACAAATAATGAATAGTGCCGGTTGGTAAATAGTTGCAGTTTGCAGCTGCTCAGTGAAAAATAAAAACGTTGTTTTAAATTGAAGCAGACAGAATACGGTTTTTGTATCGTTTTTGGTGAAATATTTTGAATGCATCTGCTGACTTAATTATTCCGACAATCTTGGTTTCTGCATCAATTACCGGAGCAAATGAAACACCGGTTCTTTCAAACAGCATAAGTGCTTCTTTTAAATTTGAATCAAGTTTGATTGATACTACGGTTCTGACCATTAGTGAATCAACCACGGCAGGATGAATCTCTGGTTCATGTTTGTCGCGTAGATAATGCCGCATATCCCGCAGAGTAAGCACCCCGACTACATGGTTATCTTCATCAAGCACCGGGAAATGCGGAAATGGAGAGTTGATAACCATTTCTGAAGCTTTGTTAAGGCTGTCGGTTGTGCGAAGGAAATCGTATTCTGTTTCAATTACTTCAGTTATTGGGACATTGACTAACACTGATTCATCATGACCGCGAAGAATATTGACTCCCTGACGCAGAAGTTTGGCTTCGTATACAGAATATCCATTCAGCATTCTGACAACTAGCGAACTGGTTATGCAGCCCACCATCATCGGCAGAATTATTTTATATGAATAAGTCAGCTCAAAAACTGTAAGTACCGCCGTGATGGGAGCAAGGGTGGTGCCTGCAACAACAGTTCCCATGCCTACAAGCGCATATTGGCTGTGAGTCAGGGCCAGTTCAGGGAAAAACATATTTATAGCCGAGCTTACAGAAACTCCCAGAGCTGCCCCAAGTACGAGCGAAGGGGCGAAGATACCACCACTCATGCCGGAACCGATACACAACGCTGTGGCGACCATTTTCGCCGCTAAAAGTATAATTGCAAGATCTAATGGCAAAACACCTGTCAGCCCCATGTTAACGGCCTCATAACCAACACCCAGTACTCCTGGGATTTTGAGGGCCATGATGCCTAGCAGGAGTCCACCAATTCCTGGTTTAATCCATTCCTTCACCGGAATTTTATTAAATATATTTTCAGATATTTTTATCATTTGAACAAATGCCAGCGAAACAAGACCCGCGAGAATTCCAAGAATGAAAAAAATGATCAGCTCCTTAAAGTTGCTGAACATGAATTTAGGAGCATCAAAGGTTGGGAAATCTCCCCAGAAAAATTTTGAAAGGGCGGATGCAGTAACTGAGGATACGATAATATGGCTGACATAGGACATTTCAGTATCCAGCAGTAAAATTTCGATTGCGAAAAGAGTTCCGGTCAACGGAGCATTAAAAGTTGCGGATATTCCGGCAGCAGCTCCGGCAGCAACACAGACTGGCAGCATGGATTTGTCCAGCCTGAACAGGCGAGCAGCTGATGATCCCAGAGATGCTCCTATTTGCACAACTGGACCTTCGCGACCAACTGAAGCTCCGCAGCCTATGAGCAGACTGCTGACCAGAGCTTTAAGGAATGTAATGCGATGCCTGATGATACCACCACGAACGGCAATAGCTTTAATAACCTCAGGAACTCCCGGGCCTTTTGCCTCCGGCGCCCATCTGGTGATGATCACTCCGGCGATAAGGCCACCGACGCATGGCAGAAGAAGAACCAGCCACTGTGGAGATTTTGCAACACTGTCCAGAAAATTATTTCCACTCAACCAGAATGCATCTTGGAAAAATTCAATCAGCCAGCGGAAGAAAAATGCACCTAAAGCGGCAGCAATTCCGATTGTTATGGAAATAGCCATAAGTAAAACGTATTGAACCCTCGGATTTACCGAGGGTTCAATACGTTTATTTTCATGTGTAGTGTGCGGAGCAACCATCAGGTGCGTTTTTAAAGCTGACTATTTTTCGATTAATGCGATCGCTCTCTGAGCCAGCTGGGTAACCTCTGGTTTGGAGATCTGATCATCTGCACCGACAGACTCGCCTTTATGGCGTAGCTTATCAGTTATGATGGAGGAAAAGAGGATAACAGGAAGTTGTTTGAGAATCGGGTCGGCTTTAATACGAACAGTAAGATTGTGTCCATCCATTACAGGCATTTCAATGTCTGATATAACAACATTGATAAAGTCGGTAATGGGACGTTCTTCCTCTTCAGCCTGACGTTTGAATTCAAGAAGTTTTTCAAAACAATCACGACCGGTATTGGCCATTTCCACATTAAACTTTGCTCTGGTCATCATTTCATAGAGCATTTCTCTGATCAAAGTGGAATCATCAGCTATAATTGCTTTGTAACCGGCAGTATTGGCCCAGTCGATAGAATCATCGAGTTTCAAGCCCAGTTCAGGGTTGAGCTCGGCAACAATCTTTTCAAGGTCAAGTATAAGTGAGATACGGTCTTCGAATTTTACAACACCGGTAATTGAGTCTTCAGAGAGCGACGAGACATAGTTGGAAGGAGCTTCTACTCTTTCCCAGCTAATCCTGTGAATTCTGGTTACACCGGAAACAAGAAATGCTGAAGAAACATTGTTGAACTCAGTAACAATTACTTTGGGTGGCTCTTTTTCAACACGCGGTTTTTTTAGCCAATGGCTTAAATCAACAAGAGGAATTACTTTGTTGCGCAGATTAAATGTTCCCATAATTGCAGGGTGGGCAACTTTAGGAAGCTTAGTTATTTTATCTGGTATTCTGATAATTTCGAGAACTTTTGCAACGTTGACACCATAGAATCCTCGATAAGAGTCTTCACCTTCTTCACGAGGTTCTTCTTCAAGCCAGAACTCAACGATTTCCAATTCATTGGTACCCGCTTCAAGTAAAATGTCAGTCTGTGCTGCCATATCAATCTCCAATAAAAAGCTGTGTGTATTATTTGATTACAAAATATATATTACGCTGTTAAAGCGGTTAACGTCAACAATTGCATTAAAAAAATAAAAGGCTAGCAACGTTCTTTGGTCAAAGTAGAAACTTCAGCTGCTGCAGCAAGCAATTCCTCCCAGTTCTGGCACTCGGAAAGTCGTGTACGAACTGAGCGAATGCCATCCATACCTTTAGCGTAACGAGGTAGAATTGAACGAATTTTTCTAAAAGATCTATTACTGCCGTCGAAGTCTCTGGTCATATTAATATGTTCAGTCATGGTTTTGCCTAAATCAAAAGGGGGAAGATCATCGCATGAAGGGTCGTTCATGATTTTCAGATAATGACTGAAAATAGCAGGATCAAAAAGTGCCCCTCGCGCAAACATGATTCCATCGATTCCTGTCTGCCGTATGCATTCAATGCCGTCTTCAGCAGTAAAAAGATCACCGCTACCAATTACAGGAATGGATACATTCTGTTTTAGAACAGCAAGTTTAGACCAGTCTGCATCGCCGGAAAACATCTGTTTTGCATAGCGTGGATGTAATGTAAGCCACGCAACACCTATATCTTCAAGACGTCTGGCTATTTCGAGGTAATTATCTTCACTATGCATAAATCCCAATCGTATCTTTACTCCTACACGACCTTCGCCTGCAACCTTTACCATTGCCGCAGCTGTCTCAACTAATCTATCTGGATCAAGATGCAGGGCAGAGCCTCCGCCTGTTTTGAGTACTTTTTTTACAGGGCACCCTGAATTTAAATCAAAAAAACTGTAGCCCTCATCTATCAGTTGGGGCATAGTGTCTGAATAATCCTGTGGTTCTCCACCGAAGAGTTGTACAACAAGTGGGCTGTCTTCGGCACAAGTGGCCAGCAGGACCTTTGTTCCTTTGCCATCGTATTTAAGTCCCTTAACGCTGACCATTTCGGTACAGGCCACTGCACAGCCGCGTTTTCGGCAAAGCATACGGAAAGGAAGATCTGAATAACCGGCTAAAGGAGCCAGCCAGGGTTTATCTGGACTTATGGGAAGTAATTTCATTAGTTTATACCTGAAATAAGATTGAGTTCTATGGAAGCTGCTCAAAAAAAGCAGCGGGGGAGTGAATTACGTACAAATGCTCAGAAAGTCAAAGCCTGCCTGCGTTAAGAGCAATACAGAAGCAGGTAATTTTTGAAAAACTTAAAAAAAGTTTTAAAAAGGTGTTGACTTGTTGAGCCTTTTCCGTTTAAACCCCGCTTCGTTGCTTCGGCGAATCACAAGTTTCACGAAGTTTTCAAGCAAGAACAAACTGAAAAAAAACTTCAAAAAGTACTTGCAATTTGAAAACGAAACTTGTAGAACGGTTCGCTCACAAGGGCTGGCGTAGCTCAATTGGTAGAGCAGCTGATTTGTAATCAGCAGGTTGCGGGTTCAAGTCCCATCGCCAGCTCCACTTGTGAAAGGTAACAAAAAAATATAGTGGTGGGGTTCCCGAGTGGCCAAAGGGAACAGACTGTAAATCTGTCGGCAACGCCTTCGGAGGTTCGAATCCTCCCCCCACCACCACTTTTGATAATCGCGCTGTAGGAGACAGGGGAACCTGTTGTGTGACTACGGACATTAGAAGAGCGGGAATAGCTCAACGGCTAGAGCATCAGCCTTCCAAGCTGAGGGTTGCGAGTTCGAATCTCGTTTCCCGCTCCATTCTGAACTTACCCCAGTCCAGCCTGCGCGTTTAATATGAAAGCCCACGTAGCTCAGTCGGTAGAGCACTTCCTTGGTAAGGAAGAGGTCACCGGTTCAAGTCCGGTCGTGGGCTCCATACATTTGTGTAAATGACCTTTGAACGCTTTAAATCAGTGAAAAAACTGAACTAAAATTTAGGGGGATTTATCATGGGTAAGGCTAAATTCGAACGCGGAAAGCCACATGTTAATATCGGTACCATTGGTCACATTGACCATGGTAAAACTACTCTGACCGCTGCAATCACTAAGATTGCAGGTCTTGCAGGTAACGGCGATTACGTTGCATTTGACGAAATCGACAAAGCACCTGAAGAAAAAGAACGCGGTATCACAATTGCTACTGCACACGTAGAATACGAAACTGAAAACCGTCACTACGCACACGTTGACTGCCCTGGTCACGCTGACTACATCAAGAATATGATTACTGGTGCAGCTCAGATGGACGGCGCAATCCTCGTTGTTGCAGCTACCGATGGTCCTATGCCTCAGACTCGTGAGCACATCCTGCTCGCTCGTCAGGTTGGTGTTCCTTTCGTAGTTGTTTTCATGAACAAATGTGACATGGTTGACGACGAAGAACTTCTCGAACTCGTTGAAATGGAAGTTCGTGAACTCCTCTCTGCATACGAATTCCCTGGTGATGATCTTCCTATCATCATGGGTTCCGCTCTGAAAGCTCTGGAAACTGACGATGTAAACAGCCCTGAAGCTAAGCCCATCCTCGACCTCCTCGCAGCTTGTGACTCTTACATTGAAGAGCCTGAGCGTGATATCGACAAACCTTTCCTCATGCCTATCGAAGACGTTTTCTCCATCTCCGGTCGTGGTACCGTTGTTACCGGTCGTGTTGAGCGCGGTATCGTAAAAGTTGGTGAAGAAGTTGAAATCGTTGGTATCAAAGACACAGTTAAGACTACTTGTACTGGTGTTGAAATGTTCCGCAAGCTGCTCGATCAGGGTCAGGCTGGCGATAACGTTGGTGTTCTTCTCCGCGGTGTTAAACGTGAAGAAGTTGAGCGCGGACAGGTTCTTGCTGCTCCTAAATCCATCAACCCACACACTAAGTTTAAAGCTGAAGTCTACGTCCTTAATAAAGACGAAGGTGGACGTCACACTCCTTTCTTCTCCGGATACCGCCCTCAGTTCTACTTCCGTACAACTGACATCACAGGCGTTGTAACTCTGGATGAAGGCGTTGAAATGGTTATGCCTGGTGATAACGCAACTTTCAACGTTGAAATGATCAACCCCATCGCTATGGATCCAGGTTTACGCTTCGCTATTCGCGAAGGTGGCCGTACTGTAGGCGCAGGTGTTGTAACTGAAATTCTGGAGTAAGACATGCGTGTCAAAGTCCAGATGCAGTGCACCGAGTGTAAGCGTCGTAACTATTCGACGATGAAGAACAAGAAGAACACTACTGGTCGTATCGAATTGATGAAGTATTGCCCTTTTGATAAGAAGCATACTCTTCATAAAGAAAACAAGTAGTTTCTATAAATAAGCAGGCCAGTAGTTCCAACGGCTAGAACGTCGGTCTCCAAAACCGAATGCTGGGGGTTCGAATCCCTCCTGGCCTGCCACTTCATTTTGGGAATCAATATGGCCAAGAAAAAAAATAAAGGTGCGGGAGCTCAGCAGACCAAAGCTGAGACTCAAGGATTTAGCGGTAAACTCAAAGAGTTTTCCGAGTTCCTAGAACAGTCAAAGGTCGAGATGAAGAAGGTCGTATGGCCTACTCAGAAAGAGACTATACAGACTTGTACCGCCGTCTTGGTCCTTGTCGTAGTCATGTCGCTTTTTCTGGGTGTTGTTGACATGGGTCTCAGCAAGCTTGTTGAGACAATACTGTCTTAATCAACCCATAAATAGGAAAGAGCTACATGAACGCAGACGCTGAAAAACCTCAGGGAAGGAAAGCCCGCTGGTACATAGTTCATACCTATTCAGGTTTTGAACAGCGGGTCGAGCAGACTGTTCGTGAAATGATGAGAACTGGTCAGGACAAAGGACTGATCGAGGAAGTAGTCGTTCCCACGGAAAGAGTTGTCGAGTTGGTTAAAGGGGAAAAGAGAACATCCACCCGGAAATTTTATCCGGGCTACGTCATGATCAAAATGATCATGGAGGATGAATCATGGCATCTGATCCAGTCTATTCCCCGTGTTACCGGATTTATCGGTGGTAAAAACCGCCCGACACCAATGCGTGACAGCGAAGCAGCCAAAATCCTGAGCCTGATGGAAGACCGTCAGGAGCAGCCGAGACCTAAGTTCAACTTTGACCGTGGCGATGATGTCAGGGTTATTGACGGACCTTTTAGTGGTTTCAACGGCGTTGTAGAAGATGTCAACTACGACAAAGGCAAGCTTCGGGTGTCAGTCTCCATTTTCGGCCGCCAGACCCCAGTGGAACTTGACTTTGTTCAGGTTACCAAAGGGTAGTCCTGACCGCACTGCTGCATATTCATTTCCGACAGTGAGTATCCTCACTGGAATTTTATATAGGACATAAAGCGATGGCCAAGAAAGAAATAGGCAAAATTAAGCTTCAGATCCCGGCTGGCTCAGCCAATCCGTCCCCTCCGGTCGGACCTGCGCTCGGTCAGCACGGTGTCAATATAATGGAATTCTGCAAAGCGTTTAACGCTAAAACGCAGGATCAGAAGGGCATGATCATTCCGGTGATCATCACTGTCTTCCAAGACAGGTCCTTTTCCTTCATTACCAAGACTCCACCAGCATCCACACTTTTGCTTAAAGCTGCAAAGCTGGCAAAGGGTTCCGGTGAGCCTAATAAGAACAAGGTCGGTAAGGTGACCAAAGCTCAGGTTCAAGAAATTGCCGAGCTTAAAGCGCCAGATCTGACCGCTGCCGATACTGAAGCTGCCATGAAATCCATCATGGGAACAGCCCGCAGTATGGGCATTGAAGTCACAGACTAGGTGAGGGAATAGATCATGCCTAAGCACGGAAAAAATTACAGAAAAGCAACTGAAGGTGCTGAACTCCGCGGTCTGACCGTGGAAGAAGCAGTGAAGGCTGCTGTTGAAAAGGCATTTGCCAAATTCGACGAGACTGTTGATGTTGCCATCAACCTCGGCGTCGACCCTAAATACTCTGACCAGATGATTCGTGGTGCAGTATCTCTGCCTAACGGTCTCGGTAAAGAAGTTAGAGTAGCTTGCTTTGTAAGCGGGGAAAAAGAAGCGGAAGCCAAGGAAGCAGGCGCAGACTTTGTCGGCGGCGATGACTTGGTTGCTAAGGTTAAAGAAGGCTGGCTTGATTTTGATAAAGCCATTGCAACTCCTGATATGATGGCCAAAATTGGTCAGATCGGTAGAGTTCTCGGACCTCGCGGTCTGATGCCTAACGCTAAAACCGGCACCGTTACTTTTGATGTGGCTAAAGCTGTTAATGAAGTAAAAGCAGGACGCGTAGAATTCAAGGTTGATAAAGCCGGTGTTCTGCACGCTCCTATCGGTAAAGTTTCTTTTGGTGCTGAAAAGCTCCTTGAGAATCTTAAATCGCTGCTGGAAACAGTAGCTAAAATGAAACCTTCTTCTGCTAAAGGAACTTACATGCAGGCTGTTGCCATAGCTACTACTATGGGTCCTGGCTTCAAAGTAGATCCTTTGTCTGCAAGAAAGTATTCAGAGTCCTAAATCATCAAAGCCGCCTTCGGGCGGCTCTTGATGTTTAAATACACGGGAAGTTTAGTCGAAGAAAGCAGGTGGGATGGTCCCTTAATATCCTGTTGAGACAACACTTTGACTTGCTTTCCGGGTCAAATCATTAGGAGTGTTACGGTGAACAGGCAAGAAAAAGCCCAGATTATTGAGCAGCTTAAAGAAAAAGCTGAAAGGGCGAGCATTGCCATCGTTACCGACTTCAAAGGCCTTGGTGTGGAAGAGTTTACTCAGCTCCGCTCCAACCTGAGAAATGTCGGTGTCGATTGCCAAGTAGTCAAGAACACTCTGGCCCGGTTGGCTTTTGAAGGTACCGATCACGGTACCATCGCCGATAAATTCAAGGAAAACTGTGCAGTTGTAATGGGTTATGAAGATCCTGTTGCAGCAGCTAAAGCAGTTGCTGATTTCGCTAAAGAAAGTAAAACTTTCGATATGCGTTTTGCATCCCTTGAGGGCAAGTATCTTGACACTGATGGCGTGAAGGCGCTTTCCAAGCTCCCGAGCAAGGAACAGCTCCTCGGCATGACTCTTGGCACAATGAATGCTGTGCCTACGAACTTTGTGAGCTTGCTCGCAAACGTACCTCGCGGTCTCCTCAATGTTCTTTCCGCTGTGAAAGATCAGAAAGAAGCTGCATAATAGCCAAGTCAAGGCAACTCAAAGAATTCCCAGGAGGAAATTTCCATGGCAGATATCACTAAAGATCAGGTAGTAGATTTTATTTCTAACATGACCGTTCTCGAACTTTCCGAATTCATCAAAGAACTCGAAGAAAAGTTCGGCGTTTCCGCAGCAGCACCAGTAGCAGCAGTAGCAGCAATGCCTGCAGCAGACGGTGGCGCAGCAGCAGAAGAACAGACTGAATTTGACGTAATCCTTAAAGGTGCAGGCGGCAACAAAATTGCTGTCATCAAAGCAGTTCGCGCTCTGACCGGTCTCGGCCTGAAAGAAGCTAAAGCTAAAGTTGATGGAGTTCCCGCAGCTATCAAAGAAGGCGTTGAAAAAGCAGAAGCAGAAGAAGCTCTCAAGCAGCTTACTGAAGCCGGTGCTGACGCTGAAATGAAATAATTGAAGCAAAATTGCCGTTAAGCAGAAGAGCGCAAACCCTGGTAAAACGGGGTTGCGCTCTTCTCGCTGTTAAAAAGATTGACAAAATTGCCTTATCTATTATTTTGGGAAGATTCGGAATAGGCGCAGCCGAATCGACTTAGCGCTCTCAAAATAAATTTAAAAAATTTTTCTCAAAGGCAAAATTGTTCTGCCGCCCTCTGTTTATCTTGCACTTTTTGACTTATAATTAAATCTTAGTGGTTGATGTTCGTCAAATTGCTTCATTCCAACCCTAACCTTCTCACTTGATGAGGATACGATGGGTCAGCTCAGAAAAATATTTGGAAAGATCAAAGTTACTTTACCGATTCCCCACTTGCTAGAACTGCAGGTGGATTCCTTCAAGAAATTCCTTCAAGAAGGCGTAGCTCCTGCCAGCAGGGCTGATGTCGGCTTAGAAGGGGTTTTTCGTTCGGTTTTTCCGATTGAAGACTTCAATAAAACAGCAAGTCTCGAATATGTCAGCTACGACATAGGTGAGCCTAAATACGATATGGACGAGTGTATTGCCAAAGGCCTTACATACGAAGCTCCTATCCGCATTAAGGTACGCCTTGTTGTATTTGATGTAGATGAAGAGACCGAAAGCAGAACAATCCGCGACATTAAAGAGCAGGATATCTATTTCGGAACTGTTCCGCTCATGAGTGAGCAGGGCACGTTTATTATAAATGGTACTGAACGCGTAATTGTTAACCAGTTGCAGCGTTCTCCCGGTATCATCTTTGAACATGATTCCGGTAAAACTCATACAAGTCGCCGAGTTCTTTATAGCTGCAGAATTATTCCTATGCGCGGCTCATGGTTGGATTTTGATTTCGACCATAAAGATATTCTTTATGTGCGTATTGACCGTCGTCGCAAGATGCCTGCTACTGTCCTACTCAAAGCTATGGGTATGTCTAAGCAGGACATTCTGGACTATTACTATAATGTAGAAGAGTTCCAGATTGACCGTCATATCGTACGCCGTAAGGTAGATGAAAATCAGTACCGCAAGGAGAACGCTTGGGTTGATCTCTGTTCTGAAGATGGCAAAGTCATTGTTCAGCGTGATAAACCTGTTACCAAGTTCGCTTGGAAAAAAATTGTTCGTGCCGGTATTGAATATATAGAAGTAGATCCAAAGACTCTAGTGGGCCAGTTTGCTTCCCATGATATTACCGATCCTGATACAGGTGAAGTTATTGCAGAAGCTGCTGATGAAATCACTGAAGAAATCTTTGAAAGAATTCTTGAAGTAGGTCTCAAAGAAGTAAAAGTTCTGCACACAATGGGTGTGGACGTTTCTTCAGCTCTGCGTGATTCCATGATGCTTGATAAAAGCACCGATGTTGAGTCTGCTCAGATTGAGATTTACCGTAGATTGCGTCCCAGTTCTCCTCCTACAGCCGAAATTGCTGCCAACTTCTTTGAGAATCTGTTTCGCAGTTCTGACTACTATGACCTTTCCAGCGTCGGTCGTTATAAACTGAATGCGCGTCTCAATGTAGATACGCCTCTTGAGCTTAGAACTCTTACCAATGAAGATATTCTTACTGCGGTTAAAGTGCTTTGTAAGCTTAAAGACAGTCACGGCCCTGCTGATGATATCGATAACCTCGGTAACAGGCGTGTACGTCCTGTTGGAGAACTGGTTGAAAATCAGTACAGAATAGGTCTTGTACGCATGGAAAGAGCCATCAAGGAGCGCATGAGCCTCCAGGAAGTGGCTACTTTGATGCCTCATGATCTGATCAACCCTAAACCTGTTGCTGCTGTACTTAAAGAATTCTTCGGAACTTCACAGCTGTCACAGTTCATGGACCAGACCAACCCGCTGTCAGAAGTAACTCACAAGCGCAGACTTTCTGCTCTTGGACCCGGTGGTCTTACCCGTGAACGCGCAGGTTTTGAGGTCCGTGACGTTCACGTTTCTCACTACGGCAGAATCTGCCCTATTGAGACTCCTGAAGGACCGAACATCGGTCTTATCGTTTCCTTGACCACTTACTCCAAGGTTAACGATTTCGGTTTCATTGAAAGTCCTTACCGGACAATCAAAGATTCTACCATGACTGATGAAATCCTTTATTATGACGCAACCAGAGAAGTTGGTCATGTCGTTGCTCAGGCGAATGCGCCTATCGACGAAAATGGCAAATTCTCTAATCCGCTTGTTACATCACGCTTGAACGGTGATGTTTCCATGATGGCCAGTGAAGACGTTACTCTCATGGATATCAGCCCCAGCCAGACCGTTTCTGTTTCTGCTGCACTGATTCCATTTCTTGAGCATGACGATGCTAACCGCGCTCTTATGGGATCAAACATGCAGCGTCAGGCTGTACCTCTTCTTATAACTTCCCAGCCTCTGGTTGGTACTGGAATGGAAGCCAATGTTGCTCAGGATTCCGGTAGCTGCCTGTTGGCTGAGAATGATGGATATATTGATTATGTAGACGCTGAGCGTCTCGTTGTCAGATATGACGATGGTCCTTCTCCGGCTACAGGTGGAATCAAGCATTACGAACTTCAGAAATGGCATAAGTCCAACCAGAGTTCATGCTATGGACAGCGTCCAAGACTTCCTATTGGTAAACGAGTTAAAAAAGGCGAAGTACTTGCTGACGGACCAGGTATTAAAGATGGTGAACTTGCACTTGGTAAGAACCTTCTCGTGGCTTTCATGCCTTGGTGCGGTTTTAACTTTGAGGACTCCATCCTTATTTCTGAGCGTGTAGTTAAAGAAGACGTTTTTACCTCTGTCCATATTGAGGAATTTGAACTCGTCGCTCGTGACACCAAGCTTGGGCCCGAAGAAGTAACTCGTGATATCCCGAACGTTAGCGAAGATATGCTCAGCAACCTTGACGAGTGTGGTATTATTCGTCTTGGTGCGCGTATATCTCCTGAAGATATTCTCGTCGGTAAAATCACTCCTAAAGGTGAAACGCAGCTTACTCCCGAAGAAAAGCTTCTTAGAGCCATTTTCGGAGATAAAGCTCGCGATGTAAAAAATACTTCTCTCAAGGTGCCGCCGGGAATCGAAGGTACTATTGTTGACGTTAAAGTATTTAATCGCCGCTCAGGTGAGAAAGACGATCGTACTAAAGCCATTGAGGATTTCGAGCTTGCTAAACACGATATGAAAGAAAGCAAGCATATCGAATCTCTCACTATTAAGACTCGTGACAAGATCAAAGTTGTTGTTACCAATAAGCAGATCGCACAGACTCTTATGGGCCGCAGAAAAGGCGAAGTTCTTGCTGAAGCCGGACACATTATAACTGATGAAATCCTCGCAGAAGTTCCTTTGAAGAAACTTGGCGGACTTTTCACAGATAAAGATACAAATGAAGCTGTAAAACAGCTTCTCGCTGAATACGACAAGCAGATTCGCGTTATTAAGGGCATCTATGATGTTAAGCGCGAAAAAGTCACTGAAGGTGACGATCTGCCTCCGGGCGTCATCAAAATGGTCAAAGTCTACATCGCTGTTAAGCGTAAGCTTAGCGTGGGTGACAAAATGGCTGGACGTCATGGTAACAAGGGTGTTGTTTCTTGTATTCTGCCTGAGCAGGATATGCCGTTCTTTGATAATGGTACTCCAATGGATATCGTTTTGAATCCACTCGGTGTTCCATCTCGTATGAACATTGGTCAGATTATGGAAACTCATCTCGGCTGGGGAGCATTGGCAATCGGACAGAAGTTCGCCAATATGCTTGATACCGGCGAGGCCCTTGATGTTATTCGTCAGGAAATTAAAAGTACCTTTGAATCTGAAGATGTTTATGAACTCATTGACTCACTTGATGATGAAGAGTTCAGACTTGCTGTCAATAAGGCGCGTCATGGTATTGTGACCAAGACTCCTGTTTTTGACGGAGCCACAGAAGATGAAATCTGGGATCTGGTTAAGAAAACAGGCATTCCTGATGACGGTAAGGTTACACTTTATGATGGTCGTACTGGGGATGCTTTCCATAACCGTGTAACTGTAGGTGTAATGTACATCCTTAAATTGCACCATCTGGTTGATGAAAAGATTCACGCACGTTCGACAGGTCCTTACTCGCTGGTTACTCAGCAGCCTCTCGGCGGTAAGGCTCAGTTTGGTGGTCAGCGTCTCGGAGAAATGGAAGTATGGGCTCTTGAAGCATATGGCGCAGCTTACCTGCTTCAGGAATTCCTCACCGTTAAGTCTGATGACGTAACCGGCCGTGTTAAAATGTACGAGAAGATCGTCAAGGGAGATAACTTCCTTGAAGCCGGTCTACCTGAGTCATTTAATGTTTTGGTTAAAGAATTGATGTCGCTTGGACTTGATGTCCACCTCCTTCAGGACGAAAGCGAAGAAGCTGCTGATAAGAAATAATGAACGCGGGGCCGTTATACGGCCCCGCGACTAAATAAACCTTTTCATGTAAGGGGTATATTAATGAGTCTGGACGAACTGTTCACTATGCGTAGAACATCCGGTGCAGGCCACGCAGGACGCGGCCTCAAAGGTATTCAGATTTCCATTGCTTCTCCGGAGAAGATCAGAGAATGGTCTTTTGGTGAAGTCAAGAAGCCCGAGACCATTAACTACAGAACTTTCAAGCCGGAAAGAGATGGTCTCTTCTGTGCTAAGATTTTCGGGCCTGTAAAAGACTACGAGTGTAACTGCGGTAAATATAAACGCATGAAGCACCGCGGCATTGTCTGCGAAAAGTGCGGCGTTGAAGTTATTGCCTCGAAAGTAAGACGTGAGCGCATGGGCCATATTGAGCTCGCTGCTCCGGTTGCACATATCTGGTTTCTGAAAACTCTTCCTTCCAAGATTGGTACCCTGCTTGATATTACCATGGCCGATCTTGAAAAGGTCTTGTATTTTGATTCTTATATTGTACTAAATCCGGGTGAAACACCGCTTAAGCAGTACCAGATTATCTCTGAAGATCAATATTTTCAGGTTATAGATCATTATGGTGAAGATGCTATCGAAGTCGGTATGGGTGCTGAGACTATCAAAGGTCTTTTGGCTCAGATTGATATGCCTACTTTAAGGCATGAACTTCGTGAAGAGTCTTTGACTACCCGTTCTCAGACCAAGAAGAAAAAGCTTACTAAACGTCTCAAAATTGTTGAGGCTTTTCTTGAGTCAGGTAACAACTGCCAGTGGATGATCATGGATGTTATTCCAGTCATTCCACCTGAGCTTCGCCCTCTTGTTCCTCTTGATGGCGGACGTTTTGCCACATCCGACCTTAACGACCTTTACCGTCGTGTTATCAACAGAAACAACCGTCTCAAACGTCTTATTGAGCTTGGTGCTCCTGACATCATCATCCGCAACGAAAAAAGGATGCTGCAGGAGTCTGTCGATGCATTGTTTGACAACGGACGTCGTGGCCGTGCTATCACAGGTACTAATGGTCGCCCTTTGAAATCCTTATCTGATATGATTAAGGGGAAGCAAGGTCGTTTCCGTCAGAACCTGCTTGGTAAACGTGTTGACTACTCCGGTCGTTCAGTAATTGTTGTTGGTCCGAAGCTGAAACTGCATCAGTGCGGTCTTCCTAAGAAGATGGCTCTGGAGCTGTTTAAACCTTTCATTTATGCTGAGCTTGAGCGCAGAGAAATCGCTACAACTATCAAGAGCGCTAAAAAGATGGTTGAACGTGAAGATCTGGTTGTCTGGGATATCCTGGATGACGTAGTTCGTGAATATCCAATTATGCTCAACCGTGCTCCTACATTGCACAGACTCGGTATTCAGTCTTTTGAACCTACCCTTGTTGAAGGTAAGGCTATCCAGCTTCACCCATTGGTATGTTCAGCATATAACGCTGACTTTGACGGTGACCAGATGGCTGTTCACGTACCTCTTTCTGTCGAAGCGCAGATTGAGTGTCGTGTTCTAATGATGTCTTCAAACAACATCCTTTCTCCTGCTAATGGTCAGCCAATTATCAACCCTTCGCAGGATATCGTTCTTGGTCTATATTATCTGACTGTTGAGCGTGCTTTTGCAAAAGGGGAGGGCATGACCTTCACCGCTCCGTGGGAAGTGGTTGCTGCTCTTGATGCGGATGTAATCAGTCTTCATGCTGCTATTAAAGTAAAAGTAGAAGGCGAGGTTGTTGAAACAACTGCCGGTCGTATTCTTGTTGGTGAACTTGTTCCGGAAGGAATGGGATTTGACTATGCTAACAAAGTTATGACCAAGAAAAATATTGCCGGGCTTGTTTCTAATGCATACCGTACTGCAGGTAGTAAGGCTACAGTCATTCTTTGTGACCGCTTGAAGGATCTCGGTTACGAATATGCAACCAGAGCAGCTATCACTATCGGTCTGAAAGATTTGACTATTCCTGCTGCTAAGGCTGGAATGCTTGACGCAGCCTATACTGAAGTTGAAAACATTGAAGCGCAGTATCGTGAAGGTATTATCACCCGTACTGAAAAGTACAATAAGGTTGTTGACGTTTGGACTAAAGTTACAAACGACGTTTCAACTGAGATGACCCGCGAAATGTCTACTGATGTTCTGGTTGACCCTAAAACAGGTAAGCAGCAGACTAACTCCAGTTTTAACCCGGTCTTCATGATGGCCCACTCTGGTGCCCGTGGTAACCAGGACCAGATGAGACAGCTTGCAGGTATGCGTGGTCTTATGGCGAAACCTTCCGGTGAAATTATCGAAACTCCGATTACTTCATCTTTCCGTGAAGGTCTGTCAGTTCTTCAGTACTTCATTTCAACTCACGGTGCTCGTAAAGGTCTCGCCGATACTGCGCTGAAAACAGCTAACTCAGGTTACCTTACCCGTCGTCTGGTTGATGTTGTTCAGGATGTTACTGTCTCTGAACATGATTGTCGCACTGTTGACGGACTTGAACTTACCCACTACATCAAGGGCGGCGAGATCAAGGAAAGACTTTCTGAGAAAGTTCTTGGTCGCGTAACTATTTACCCTGTAGTCAAAGAAGAAACAGGCGAGATTCTTGTTCCTGCTGACACTCTTATTGACGAAAGGGCTGCAAAAATAATTGATGAGAACGGTATCAATTCGATGATAGTACGTTCACCTCTTACTTGCCGCAGTAAGCATGGCGTCTGCGCTATGTGTTACGGACGTGACCTTGCCAGAGGACATGTTGTAAATGTGGGTGAGACAGTAGGTATTATTGCTGCTCAATCAATTGGTGAACCTGGTACACAGCTGACAATGCGTACCTTCCATATTGGTGGTACAGCCAGCCGTGAAATTCAGCAGTCATCTTTTGAAGCACAGCATAACGGTACAATCGTTCTGAACCGTATGCGTTCCGTTCGCAACAAAGACGGCCACCAGATGGTACTCGGTAAGAGTTGTCAGATCGGTGTTGTTGACGATCAGGGGAGAGAACGTGAAAAATACGTTCTTCCACTTGGTGCAAAACTTTATGTAGAAGAAGGTCAGAGCATTACCCCCGGTGAAGTACTTGCCGAGTGGGATCCACTTTCTGAACCATTCGTAACTGACGTAAGCGGTATTGTTAAGTTTACTGATCTTGTTGAAGGTAAAACTTTTCAGGAACGTATTGATGAAGCCACAAATCAGGCTACTTATACTATTACTGAGTACCGTACTACAAACTTTAAACCGTCAATTTCTATCTGCGGTGAAGATGGCGAGCCCTTGTCTCGTCCAGGATCAAGCCTCAAAGCTACTTATCCTCTACCTGTTGGTGCTATTTTGATGGTTAAAGACGGTAGTGTCATCGATGCGGGTGACATTATCGCACGTAAACTCCGTGAGACATCCAAAACCAAAGATATTGTTGGTGGTCTGCCTCGAGTAGCGGAGTTGTTTGAAGTGCGCAAACCAAAGGAACTTGGAATCATTTCGGAGATTGATGGTGTGGTCTCCTATGGACCTGAATCCAAAGGCAAGCGCAAAATTGTTGTTACACCTGAAGTAGGGGACACTAAAGAGTACCTCGTACCGAAAGGTCGTCATATCACAGCTCAGGAAGGTGACTTCGTTGAAGCAGGTGATTTAATGACTGAAGGTCTGCCTGAGCTTCATGATATCCTGAAAGTTAAAGGTGAGAAATATCTTGCACGCTTTCTGGTTGAAGAAATTCAGGATGTTTACCGCTTCCAGGGTGTTGGAATTAACGATAAGCATATCGAAGTTATTGTCCGCCAGATGCTCAAAAAGGTCAGCGTCGTTGATCCCGGCGAGACCCATTTTCTTGTGGGCGAACAGGTGGACAAGCAGCGGTTTATGGAAACCAACCAGGAAGCTGTCAATAACGGACAAAAGCCGGCGACTGCTCAGACTCATGTTCTGGGTATTACTCAGGCATCACTTTCTACTGCGTCATTTATCTCTGCTGCATCATTCCAGGAGACGACTAAGGTTCTTACCGAGTCATCCCTGAGCGGCAAAAAAGATTACCTGCGCGGATTGAAAGAAAACGTTATTGTTGGTCGACTGATTCCTGCGGGAACAGGTTTTCGTAAGTACGCACGCACAGATATAATCGTACCTGATCAACCTGAGCGTGCCGACAAGTTCCTTGAAGAACTTGAAGAAGAGCCTCTGCTCATTAACGAATGATAATGCCGGCGCCAGAACGCAGTTGACATTTTACCAAGCAGGTCGTTGCAGCCTGATTTGAAGATGTGACATATACTATTTCTTATTTGTTCTTGACAAATCTTGAAATTTTAGTCTAACTGCGTCGGTCTTTGCAATAAAATTAAATTTGGAGGGTTCATGCCAACCATTAATCAGCTCGTAAGAAAAGGGCGTGAAAAGCAGCTCAAGCGTAAGAAAACTCCTGCGCTTCAGGCTTGCCCCCAGCGTCGTGGCGTATGCACTAGAGTGTATACAACCACCCCTAAAAAGCCTAACTCCGCTTTGCGTAAGGTCGCTCGTGTTCGTTTGACCAACAGCATGGAAGTAACAGCATATATCGGTGGTGAAGGCCACAACCTTCAGGAACACTCCGTGGTACTTATCCGTGGTGGTCGTGTAAAAGATTTACCTGGTGTTCGTTACCACATTGTTCGCGGCTCTCTTGACACCGCTGGTGTTGCAGATCGTCGTCAGGGTCGTTCCAAGTACGGCGCTAAGCGTCCTAAATAGTTTTTAATTCCAAGGAGTATACCTATGCCTCGTAAAGGTCCGGTAGCTAAAAGACAAATTCTTCCTGATCCGGTATACGGCTCTCAGCTTGCAACCAAGTTCATGAATAGACTCATGTACGATGGTAAGAAGAGTGTGTCTGAAAATATATTCTATCAAGCTCTTGAATTCCTCGGTGAAAAAACCCAGGAAGATCCTATCAAGGCTTTTGAAAAAGCTCTTGAAAATGTTAAGCCACATGTTGAAGTCAAATCCCGCCGTGTCGGTGGTGCTACATATCAGGTTCCGGTCGAAGTTCGTCCTGAACGCCAGATATCTTTGGCTATCAGATGGTTAATCAATTTTGCCCGTTCCAGAGGTGAAAAGGGTATGGTTGCTCGCCTTAGTGGTGAATTCCTCGATGCTTATAACAAGCGTGGCGGAGCTGTTAAGAAAAAAGAAGACACCCATCGTATGGCCGAAGCTAACAAGGCTTTTGCACACTACCGTTGGTAATCGGAGTACAAAGTGCCTAGAAAGGTTGCAAGAGATAAACAGCGCAATATTGGTATCATGGCCCACATTGATGCGGGTAAAACTACCACTACTGAGCGCATTCTTTTCTATACTGGTGTTTCTCATAAAATCGGTGAAGTTCATGATGGCGAAGCTACCATGGACTGGATGGTTCAGGAACAGGAACGTGGCATCACTATCACTAGTGCTGCTACAACCTGCTACTGGAAAGATCACCGTATTAACATTATTGATACTCCTGGTCACGTTGACTTCACAATGGAAGTTGAACGTGCTCTGCGCGTACTTGACGGCGCAGTAGCAGTATTTGATGCTGTTGCAGGTGTTGAACCTCAGTCTGAAACCGTATGGCGTCAGGCTGACAGATACAACGTTCCACGTATGGCTTTCGTTAACAAGATGGACCGTATCGGAGCAGATTTCTTCCGTTGTGTAGAAATGCTCAAAGACCGTCTTGGCGCAAAAGCTGTACCTCTCCAGATTCCCATCGGATCTGAAGAAAACTACCGTGGTGCTGTTGACCTCGTTACAGGTAAGGCTTTTACTTATACTGATGTCATGGGTAAGGACTACGATATCGAAGATATCCCTGCTGACATGGTTGATCAGTATGAAGAAATGCGCCTTGAAATGATTGAGGCTATTGCTGAAGAAAACGAAGAACTGCTCGATAAGTACCTCGGTGGTGAAGAACTTACCTCCGAAGAAATTGTTGAAGGTATTCGTCAGGCAACTATTAACCTGACAATATGCCCTGTTCTTTGCGGTACTGCATTTAAAAACAAAGGTGTTCAGCCTTTGCTCGATGCTGTTATCGATTATCTTCCTTCTCCTTTGGATATTCCGCCTATCATAGGTATCGAACCCGGTACTGATAAGCAGATTGAATGTCCTTGTGATGATACTCTGCCTCTTGCAGCTCTTTCCTTTAAGCTCATGACTGACCCCTTCGTTGGTCACTTGACTTTCCTGCGTCTCTACTCAGGTAAGATTGTATCCGGTGATACTTTCATTAACGCTGCAAGCGGTAAGAAAGAACGTATCGGACGTCTCCTGAAGATGCACGCTAACAAGCGTGAGGAAATCAAGGAAGCATATGCAGGTGACATCGTAGCTGCTGTTGGTCTTAAGACCATGGCAACAGGTGACACCCTTGCTGAGCAGAAGAAAGCAGTTGTACTTGAATCTCTCGATATTCCTGAACCGGTTATCGAAGTTGCGATCGAGCCTAAGACTAAAGCTGACCGGGATCTTCTCAGTCAGGGTCTTGCCAAACTTGCTAAAGAAGATCCCTCTTTCCGCGTTAAAGGTGATGAGGAAACAGGTCAGACTCTTATTGCAGGTATGGGTGAACTTCACCTTGAAGTTATTGTCGACCGTCTGCTTCGTGAGTTCAACGTAAATGCTAATGTCGGTGCTCCACGTGTTTCATACCGTGAAACAATCACCAAATCCGTCGAATCAAACCTCAAATACGCTAAGCAGTCCGGTGGACGTGGTCAGTATGGTCACGTAGTTGTTACCATTGAGCCGAACAAAGAAAGCGAATATGAGTTTGTTGACGAGATTAAGGGTGGGGTTATTCCGAAAGAATATATTCCTGCTGTCGATCGTGGTATTCATGATGCCATGAAGAACGGTGTTATTGCTGGTTTCCCTCTCGTGGACATCAAAGCTACACTGACCTTCGGTTCTTACCATGATGTTGACTCTTCAGAACAGGCATTCTACATTGCCGGTTCTATGGCACTTAAAGACGCTGTTAAGAAAGCTGGACCACAGCTTCTTGAGCCTATCATGTCTGTCGAAGTCGTAACTCCTGAAGATTACCTCGGAGACGTCATGGGTGACCTTAACGGTCGTCGTGGCCGCGTTGGAAACATGGAAGCACGTTCTAATGCACAGGTAATCTCCTGTGACGTGCCTTTGAGTGAAATGTTCGGTTATGCAACCGATCTTCGCTCTAAAACTCAGGGTCGTGCTACATTTAGCATGCAGTTCGACCATTATGAGCCAGTTCCTGCTTCTATCGCGGAAGAGCTGATCAATAAAAATTAGAATAATTTTGAATTTATTCTCATTTTAGCTTGACAGCAGCTTGCAAAAAGCAGTAAACCTCCCGAACCATAGTGTTTGGGAGGTTCTTATTTTTTTTACGGGAACCGCCCCGTGAAACCACAGAGATCAGGTATAAGGTCCGGCATGCTGGCTGGACGACCATACCAGGCTATTGAAGGAACAACCTCACAATCCTTCTAACCGTTGCAAGTTACGCCGTCTCTGAATTCAATTAGGAGAAATTAACATGGTTTCTATGACTAGTGATCGTATCAGGATCAAGCTCAAGGCATACGATTACCGTATCCTTGATAAAGCAGTTACCGAGATTGTGGATACTGCCCGCAATACCGGAGCTGCTATCGCAGGTCCCATCCCACTGCCTACACAGATCAATCGTACAACGATTCAGCGTTCTGTGCACGTAGACAAAAAGTCTCGTGAGCAGTTTGAGATGAGAATCCACAAGCGTCTGCTTGACATTCTTGAACCCACCCAGCAGACAGTTGATGCCCTTGGTAAGCTTAGCCTTCCCGCTGGTGTTGACGTCGAAATTAAGCTCTAGGGAGGGGTTCAACATGGCAAAAACTATCGGTATACTCGGTAAAAAACTGGGCATGACCCGCGTGTTCTCTGACGATGGTACAATTACCCCCGTCACAGTACTCGAAGTTGGTCCTTGTCCTGTCATTCAGGTTAAGACTGAAGAGAAGGAAGGCTATAACGCCATCCAGATCGGTTACGACACTCTGCCCGAACGCAAAGTGAACAAGCCCTCCAAAGGTCATCAGGAAAAAGCTGGAAAAGGCTACTTCCGTCACCTTCGTGAGTTCCCGCTTGATTCCGTAGCTGATTATGAACTTGGCCAGGAAATATCCGTGGATATCTTTACCAGTGGTGAGAAGGTCAAAGTGACTGGAACATCTAAAGGTAAAGGTTTTCAGGGTGTAATGAAGCGTTGGAACTTCAAAGGTTCCCGTGCATCTCACGGTGCTGAAAAGGTACACCGTTCTCCTGGTTCTATCGGCCACGCTACTTTCCCTGGTAAAGTCTTCAAGGGTAAAAAAATGCCCGGTCAGATGGGTAACGAACGTGTGACTATTTCCAATATTGAAATTGTAGACGTTCGCACCGAGGAAAATGTTCTCGTGGTTAAGGGACAGGTTCCCGGCCCCAAGAACGGATTGGTGATGATCCGCAAGACCAGCTAGAGGAATAAAAAATGGCTACCATTACTATATATGATCAAACTAAAAAGGAAGTCGGGAGCATGGATCTTGCTCCGGAAGTATTTGAAGTTCCGGTCAAGCCCGAAATCCTGCATCTCGTTGTCCGCTCTCAGCTCGCTGCTAAACGCAGCGGCACACATGCTACCAAGACTCGTGGCATGAAGCGCGGCGGCGGTGCAAAACCCTGGCGCCAGAAAGGCACAGGACGCGCACGTTCAGGCTCCACCCGTTCACCTTTGTGGCGTGGTGGGGGAACCACTTTCGGTCCCCAGCCTCGCGACTACTCCTTCAAGGTAAATAAAAAGGTCCGCCGTCTGGGTCTCAGAATGGCACTCACATCCAAATTCAGCGAAGAAAAGCTGATGGTTGTTAAGAGTATTGACCTTCCCGAGATTAAAACTAAGCTTTTTGCTGAAGTTGCAGAAAGTCTCGGACTTTATAAAGCCTTGATCGTTGTCAAGGACGCTGATAATAAACTCCTCCTTTCTGCGAGGAACTTCCCTGGCATCAAGCTTATCTCTGCCGAACAGTTGAATGTTTATGACATTCTTCGCCATCGTCAGGTTGTAATGCTTGAGAATGCAGCACAGGATTTGCAAGAGAGGTTGAAGTAGTCATGGACTATACTCAGATTCTCATCAAGCCGGTCATTTCGGAAAAGGCCACTGACATTAAGGAATCATCCAATCAGGTGACCTTTTATGTGCTGCCTTCTGCCAATAAGACTGAAGTTAAAAAAGCTGTTGAAAAAGCTTTTGACGTTAAGGTTGATTCCGTACGTATCGTACGTAAAAGACCCGGTCTTCGCAGAAAGTTCGGCCGTGTTGTCGGTAAATTGTCCGGCTATAAAAAAGCTTATGTTAAGCTTTTGGCGGGCGAAAAAATCGAATTCTTCGAAGGAGTTTAAGAGATGGCAACTCGCAAGCTGAAACCGACCTCTCCAGGTCGCCGGTTCCAGACTATCTCCACCTTTGAGGAGATTACCAAGTCTACTCCGGAAAAATCCCTCACAAAGGGATTAACAAAGACAGCTGGTAGAAACAACAACGGTAGGGTTACTTCCCGTCGTCGTGGTGGCGGTACTAAACGTTTGTACCGTATCATTGACTTCAAACGTAATAAAGTTGAAGTACCCGCAATTGTTGCATCAATTGAATACGATCCCAATAGAAGCGCACGCATCGCTCTGCTTAACTATGCAGACGGTGAAAAACGCTACATCCTTGCTCCTGTAGGACTTAACAAGGGTGACCAGATTCTCGCTGGAGAGAAAGCCGATATTAAACCCGGTAATGCTCTTTTGCTGAAGAATATACCTGTTGGTACTATCATTCATAATATTGAATTGTATCCCGGAAAGGGTGGACAGTTCTGCCGTGCAGCCGGTACCTATGCACAGTTAGTTGCGAAAGAAGGCAAACATGCTCTTCTTCGCATGCCTTCCGGTGAAGTCCGCAAGGTTCTCGCAATTTGTTGTGCAACCGTTGGACAGGTAGGTAACATCCACCACGAAAACATTACCATTGGTAAGGCCGGACGTAACCGTTGGCTTGGTCGTAGACCTAAAGTCAGAGGTGTCGCAATGAACCCGATCGATCACCCACTTGGTGGTGGTGAAGGTCGTAGTTCCGGTGGTAGACACCCCTGTTCTCCTTGGGGCATGCCTGCCAAGGGATACAAGACCCGCAATAAGAAGAAACCTTCTTCCAAGCTCATCGTTAAACGCCGCGGGCAGAAGTAGGAGACTGTAATGCCAAGATCACTGAAAAAAGGCCCGTTTATTGACGATCATCTGCTTAAAAAGGTCGTAAAAGCTCAGGAATCAGGTGACCGCAAGGTTATCCAAACCTGGTCCCGTCGCTCAACCATCATTCCAGAAATGGTAGGTTTGACCTTCGCAGTACATAATGGCCGTAAGTTTATTCCTGTCTTCGTGACCGAAAACATGGTAGGACACAAATTGGGAGAATTCTCTCCCACCCGTACCTACTACGGCCACGCTGCGGACAAGAAAAGCAAGGCCAAACGCTAGAAGGTGTTGAGCAATGGAAGCAAGAGCTATTGCAAAATATATGCGCATTTCCGCTAGGAAAGTGCGCTTGGTAGCGGAAAACATCAAGGGAAAGCCTGTTGAGGAAGCACTCAACATCTTGAAGTTCACTCCCAAAAAGGGAGCTGAAATGCTCAGTAAAGTGCTTTATTCTGCTGTTGCTAACGCAGAGCAGATTCCCGGTGTGGATGTTGACTCTCTTTGTGTAGACATCGTTAAAATTGACGAAGGTCCTACTTGGAAGAGGATTCAGCCCAGGGCTATGGGGCGTGCGTACCGCATTTGCAAGCGCACAAGCCATATAACCGTCGTAGTTAAAGAAATGTAGGGTAGTGTCATGGGTCAGAAAGTACATCCATACGGGTTCAGACTTGGATACACCAAGAACTGGCTCTCCAGATGGTTCAGTAAAAAGGACTATCCCGCTTTCGTCTTTGAGGACGACAGCATTCGTAAATATGTAAAAGAGAAGATTTTCCACGCAGGAATTTCAAAGATCGAGATTGAACGTGCCGGTGGCAAAATTCGTCTGATCATTCACACTGCGCGTCCAGGTATTATTATCGGTCGCAAAGGTGTTGAAATTGAAAAGCTCCGTGATGATCTTCGTACTAAATTCAATAAAGAATTCGCTCTCGAAGTAAATGAAATTCGCCGTCCGGAAACTGATGCGCAGCTCGTTGCTGAGAATATTGCTCAGCAGCTTGAGCGCCGTGTAGCTTTCCGCCGCGCTATGAAGCGTATTGTTGGGCTTGCCCGCAAATTCGGCGCAGAGGGTATTAAAGTAGCTTGTGCTGGTCGTCTGGCCGGTGCTGAAATCGCACGTACCGAATGGTATCGCGATGGCCGCGTTCCTCTTCAGACTCTCAGAGCTGACATCGATTACGGTGTAGCAAGAGCTAACACTACCTACGGTGTCATCGGCATCAAGGTCTGGATCTTCAAAGGTGAAATTCTTGACCACGAGGTGGAACAGTAATGCTATCACCTAAGAAAGTTAAATTCCGTAAACGTCAGAAAGGTCGCCTGAAAGGTAAAGCTCAGCGCGGTTCCACTATCGCTTTCGGTGATATCGCAATCAAAACTGTGGAACACGGAAAATTGAGCAACAACCAGATTGAAGCAGCTCGTGTCGCTATTATGCGTCACATTAAGCGTGGCGGACAGGTATGGATCAGGGTTTTCCCTGATGTGCCAGTTACTGCTAAGCCTGCTGAAGTCAGACAGGGTAAAGGTAAAGGCTCCCCCGTCGGTTGGTGCGCTCCGGTTAAGCCCGGTCGCATTCTTTACGAAGTGAAGGGCGTTGACATTGAACTGGCCAGAGAAGCTCTGGTCCGTGCATCACACAAGCTTCCTGTCAAAACTACTATTGTAGTCAAGGAGGGGTTGTAATATGAAAGTCAAAGAACTTCGTGAACTCGACAACGCTGCTCTGGAAGAAAAGCTGATGGGTTTCCGTCAGGAGCTTTTCAATCTTCGTTTTCAGCACGCAACTGCGCAGCTTGAAAACACCCAGAGACTCAGCGATGTTAAAAAAGACATTGCTAAAATCCTGACCGTGCAGCGCGAAAAGGAACTGGGAGCATAAGCCATGGCAGAGCTTAATCTGAAAGGAAACAGGCGCGTACTTAACGGCGTAGTTATCAGCGATAAGGCAGACAAGACAATTGTTGTCCGCGTTGAAACTCTCGTTAAACACCCCCTGTATAAAAAATTCATTCGCCGTCACACTAAATTCATGGCACATGATCCTGCTAATGAATGCAGTATCGGCGATAAGGTACAGATTGTTGAATTCCGCCCCTTGAGCAAACGCAAAAGGTGGCATCTCGATAAAATTCTGGAAAAAGCAGTTTAGGGGTATTAGCTATGATTCAGGTAGAATCCAAACTTGACGTAGCAGATAACTCTGGTGCCAAAAAGGTTTCCTGCATCAAGGTCCTTGGCGGTTCCAAGAGACGCTACGCCAGTGTCGGAGACATCATTGTGGTTTCCGTTAAGGAAGCGATGCCCCATTCCAAAGTGAAGAAGGGCGCTGTGATGAAAGCGGTTGTGGTTCGCACCAAAAAAGAAATTGGTCGTCCTGACGGTTCTTACATCAAGTTCGACAATAACTCTGCCGTTCTTCTGAACAATTCAATGGAACCAGTTGGGACTCGTATTTTCGGTCCCGTTGCGAGAGAGCTTAGAGCCTGCGGCTTTATGAAAATTGTTTCTCTTGCACCTGAAGTTCTGTAAATCCTTATCACAAAAAGGTATACGGCATGAACAAGATACATGTTGATGACAAGATAATGGTCATCGCCGGCAAGGATAAGGGGAAGATCGGCAAGGTCCTTAAGATCAACCGCAAGAAGGACGAAGTCCTCGTGGAGCAGGTTAATATGGTTTCCAGGCACACAAAGCCAAATCCATATGCAAACCAGCCCGGCGGAATTGTTGAGAAAGAAGCCCCTATTCACATTTCTAATATTCAGGTTGTGTGCCCCGCTTGCACAAAAGCAACCAGAGTTGGAATTCGTGAGACCGAAGACGGAAAAAATATCCGTTTTTGTAAAAAATGTAACGAAATCATCGACTAGGGTTCTGCGATGACACGTCTCGAAAAAATATATACGGACAAGGTCGCCCCGACTCTAAACAAGGAGTTCGGGTACAAGAGTTCGATGGAGATTCCTGAAATTAAGGCAATCTCTCTCAATATCGGACTCGGTGAAGCAAGCCAGAACGCAAAGCTCATTGATGGTGCTGTTGACGAATTGACCGCTATTGCGGGTCAGAAAGCAGTAGTTACCAGAGCGAAAAAGTCAATTGCAGCTTTTAAGCTGCGCGAAGGAATGCCTGTCGGTTCCCGTGTAACTCTTCGCAGAGATATGATGTGGGACTTCCTGGATAAGCTTATCAGCTTTGCACTCCCTCGTGTCCGCGATTTTCGCGGAATCCCTGACAAAGGCTTCGACGGACGCGGTAACTTCACCCTCGGAATCAAGGAATTAACTATTTTTCCTGAGATTCAGCTCGACAAAATCGAGTTAACTAAAGGGATGAACGTGACTATCGTCACCTCCGCCAAAACTGATAAAGAAGGCAAGATGCTCCTCGAGCTTCTTGGAATGCCCTTCAAGAAATAGGAGGAATCGCTTTGGCCAGGACAGCATTAAAAGTTAAGGCTAAACGTAAGCCTAAGTTCAAGGTGCGCGAATATAACAGATGTCCAATTTGTGGTCGTCCTCGTGCATTCCTGCGGAAATACGGTGTATGCCGTATTTGCTTCAGGGAGAAGGCCCTCGCGGGTGAACTTCCCGGCGTGCGTAAAGCCAGCTGGTAATATAAGGAGTTTAAAATGCCTGTTGTCGATCCTATCGCCGATATGCTGACCCGCATTCGTAATGCTCACGGTGCTTATCATAAGACCGTTAGTATTCCGGGGTCCAAAATAAAAACAGCAATCGCCGGAATTCTTAAGGAAGAAGGCTATATCTCTGACTTCACTTCTGAAGAAAGTGAGATTAATGTCACCCTTAAGTATGTTGATGGAAAAGCCCTTATTAGCGGCATGAAGAAAATCAGCACACCCGGACGTCGCGTGTTTGTAGGCGTTGAAGATATTCCCAGTGTTCTTAATGGACTCGGGATTTGCATACTTTCCACTTCAAAGGGCGTAGTTGACGGCGTTAAAGCGACAGAGCTTAACGTTGGCGGCGAACTCTTGTGCGAAATCTGGTAGAGAGGTTTTATTATGTCCAGAATTGGAAAAAAACCTATTGATATACCTTCCGGAGTGGAAGTAACTGTTGGTGCTGATGTGGTTTCCGTAAAGGGCCCTAAAGGCACCACCACCACCCCGATACACCCCATGGTCAGCTACAAGGTAGCTGACAATGCGGTGGAGGTACTGAGGTCTGGCGATTCCCGTCAGGAACGTGCTCAGCACGGTCTTCACCGTACACTGCTCTTCAATTGTATTGAAGGCGTATCCAAAGGGTTTGAAAAAACTCTGGAAGTTGTCGGTGTTGGTTACAAAGTTAACGTACAGGGTTCAAACATCGTTTTAAACGTTGGTTTTTCCCATCCCGTTAACTATGCTATTCCTTCCGGCATTGAAGCCAAGGCTGAAGGCAGCAAACTGGTCATCAGCGGAGTTGATAAACAGCTCGTTGGTGAAGTTGCAGCTCAGCTTCGTCGTGTACGTCCGCCAGAACCTTACAAAGGTAAAGGCATCAAGTACATTGATGAACAGATCAGACGTAAAGCCGGTAAGTCCGGTAAATAGTAGGGTACAGCCATGAAAATGACTAAAGAACAGGCTAGACGCCGCAAAAAAGTTCGCATCCGCAAAAAAATCAGCGGTACTGCAACTCGCCCGCGTCTTGTCGTATTTCGTTCAAATAAACACATCTACGCTCAGCTTGTAGATGATCTCATTGGCAAAACCGTGACCGCATCTTCTTCTTGTGCTCTTTTCAAGGGCGAAGAAGCAGCTGGCCTCACCTGCAAGACTGCTGAAGCTGTTGGTAAGGACATTGCTGCCAAGGCTAAAGAGCTCAAAATTGAGAAGGTCGTTTTCGACCGCAGCGGTTATATATATCACGGCAGGGTCAAGGCCCTTGCAGACGGCGCTCGTGAGGGTGGCCTGAAATTCTAAACTTATGGGAATATCCATGGAACAGAATGATCTGGGTCTGATTGAAAAAATCGTTTATCTCAACCGAGTAGCTAAAGTTGTGAAGGGTGGTAGAAGGTTCTCCTTCAGTGCCCTGGTTGTGGTAGGTGACGGTAAAGGTCAGGTCGGTTTCGGACTTGGTAAAGCCAACGAAGTACCTGAAGCTATTAGAAAAGCTTCAGAGAAGGCTCGTAAAGAAATGATTTCCGTACCTCTTTTGGACGGAACCCTTCCTTACGAAGTTCTCGGCCGCTACGGTGCTGGACGCGTAATGCTCAAACCCGCCTCTAAAGGTACCGGTATCATTGCCGGTGGTCCTGTACGTGCGGTGCTTGAAGTAGTCGGAGTCCACGATATCCTTACTAAGGCTATCGGCACTAACAACCCGCATAATGTCCTTCGCGCAACAGTCGCTGGACTTGCTTCTCTGCGCAGTGCTGATGAAGTTTCTCATCTTCGCGGGAAGAAAGTTGTGACTCCCAGAAAGTAGGAGGACAGATAATGCTTAAGGTAAAACTCGTACGCAGCAAGATCGGTTGCAATCCCAAACAGCGTGCAACTCTCGTTGCACTGGGACTGCGTAAGATCAGGCAGGAAAGAAGCTTTGAAGACAGTTCCGTTGTACGCGGAATGATCAAAAAAGTTGAGCACCTTGTGGAGGTATCAGAATCATGAGGCTGCACGAAATATATCCGTTCCCAGAGGAACGTAAAAATCGCAAACGCGTAGGTCGCGGCGGCGGTTCAGGCACAGGTGGAACATCCGGTAAAGGCCATAAAGGTCAGAACAGCCGCTCCGGTGGTGGTGTCCCAGCTTGGTTTGAAGGTGGCCAGATGCCTCTGGCTCGTCGTCTTCCTAAACGCGGTTTCAAGAATCCCTTTCGTGAAGAGTATGTTGCTTTGAACGTTGGCCAGATTCTTGGAGCTTTCGAAGGCAAAACTGAAATATCTCTCGAAGACATTTATGAAAGAGGCCTTTGCAAAAAAGGCGCACTCGTAAAAGTTCTTGGAGTGGGTGAAGTAAGTGCTGCTGTAACCATCGAAGCACACCGCTTCAGCGCTTCTGCGACTGAAAAAATCACAAAGGCCGGTGGTTCGGCTAAAGCCCTGGAAGGATAAAACGTGGCATTGTCTGGCGTTGATAATCTTTCCCGTCTGCCGGAACTGAAGAAAAAGATCTTTTGGACTTTTCTTCTTCTGGCTGTCTACCGGATCGGGATTCACATCCCGGTCCCGGGCGTAGACAGCGCAGCATTGGCCGATTTTTTTGAGAGTGTTTCTAACACTCTCTTCGGCCTTTTTGACATGTTCTCTGGTGGCGGGTTGCGTAACTTGTCCATATTCGCGTTAGGGATTATGCCCTACATCTCCGCGTCTATTATTATTCAACTTCTTAATGTAGTAAGTCCTGAACTCAAGCGGCTTAGTCAGGAAGGGGCCCAGGGACGCAAGAAGATTACTCAGTACACCAGGTACGCTACTGTTGCGATTACTATTGTTCAGGGTTTCGGCATAGCCATGGGCCTTGAAAGTATGACCAGTCCTACCGGAGCTCCTGTTGTACTACATGCAGGGTGGGCCTTTAGGGGTATTACCATCCTTACACTGACAGCCGGT
Organism: Maridesulfovibrio zosterae DSM 11974; assembly: GCF_000425265.1. Classification (NCBI taxonomy): domain Bacteria; kingdom Pseudomonadati; phylum Thermodesulfobacteriota; class Desulfovibrionia; order Desulfovibrionales; family Desulfovibrionaceae; genus Maridesulfovibrio; species Maridesulfovibrio zosterae. Next base: position 121,159 of record NZ_AUDC01000012.1, on the reverse strand, counting down.
ACTGTTTTTCTCATGTGGCTCGGTGAACAAATGACCGAGAAAGGCATAGGAAACGGTATATCCATGATCATTTTTGCAGGTATTGTTGCAGGTCTTCCTGCTGCTATTTTTAATACCGTGCGTTTGATGCAGGCCGGAGAGATTACTCTCTTCCTGCTTTTATTCGTTATGGCATTTATGGTCGTAATTCTGGCTTTTATTGTTTATATGGAACGTGGGCAGCGTAGAATACCTATTCATTATGCTAAGCGTATGATGGGACGTAAAATGATGGGCGGTCAGACAACACATCTTCCGCTTAGAATCAACACCGCTGGTGTTATTCCACCAATTTTTGCATCCAGTATTCTTATGTTTCCTGCAACTCTTGCCAGTTTCTCTAATAACGAGATTCTTTCCAAGATATCGGCTAATTTTAAGCCTGATGCCATACTTTACAATGTAATTTATATCTCCCTGATCATCTTTTTCTGCTACTTCTATACAGCGATCATTTTTGATCCTAAAGGAATTGCTGAAAATATTCAGAAACAGGGTGGGTTTATTCCTGGTATTCGCCCAGGAGTTAAAACACGTGAATATATTGACCGTGTTCTTGCAAGAATTACCCTTTGGGGTTCCTTGTATGTCTCCGCAATCTGTGTAATCCCTATGCTTCTTATTGCTCAGTTTAATGTTCCTTTCTACTTCGGTGGAACAGCACTTCTCATTGTAGTTGGTGTTGCTATGGACTTTATGGGTAAAATCGAATCTTACATGATCTCTCGTCAATATGAGGGACTCATGGGTAAGGGCAGCAAGATTAAGGGCAGGTAGTTACTTTGAAAAAGTTCAGAGGGATCTACCTCAAGAATGAAAAAGAGATTGGCCTCATGCGTGAGGCCAATCGTCTTGTTTCTAACATACTGGATATTCTAGGCGATTCAATTAAGCCCGGTATTACGACCATGGACCTTGAAAACCTTGCTTGTAAAGCTTGCGAAGGTTATGGGGTAGAACCAGCATTTAAAGGCTACCATGGTTTTCCTTTCGCTCTCTGTTGTTCTGTGAACGAAGAAATTGTTCATGGTTTTCCTTCTGATAAGCGTGTGCTGAAAGAAGGTGATATTGTAAGTATTGATATGGGTGTTATTTTTCAGGGATTCTACGGTGACTCAGCCCGTACATATCCTGTAGGAAAAATTTCTGCCACTGCACAGAAACTGCTTGATGTGACTCGTGAATCTCTAATGCGAGGAATAAATCAGGCTTTGACTGGGAACAGTCTTTATGACATTTCTAAAGCTGTTCAGGATTATGCTGAAGGTGAAGGGTACGGAGTAGTCAGGAGATTTGTAGGGCATGGCATTGGCCGTAACCTGCATGAGAAACCTGAAGTTCCTAACTTTGTTCCTTCTGGTCTTCCTGGTGTGCAACTCAAAAGCGGAATGGTTTTGGCCATTGAACCAATGGTCACTGAAGGTTCGTATGACATTGAAATTCTCGATGACAAATGGACTGCTGTAACCAAAGACAGGAAGCTGTCTGCCCATTTTGAGCATACCATTGCCGTAACTGCTGATGGACCTATTATTTTAAGTCGACCTTAAAATATCGTATAAGTACTTTTTAGGGGTTGATTTTTTTGAAATCGTTCTATAGAGTACACCTCTTGAATTTCGCGGCAACGAAAGACTGGCATGGATCGATTGTCTTTTAGTCAGACGGTCGAGGCATATTAGGCCACAACCGGCTAGCTCCCGGTTGGTGAAACTGTAAAACTGCATTATTTGGAGACGGTCATGAAAGTTAGACCATCTGTTAAGAAGATTTGTCCCAAATGCAAAGTAATCAGACGCAAGGGTGTTCTGAGGGTTATTTGTGAAAACCCCAGACACAAACAGCGTCAAGGATAGAGAGGTATAACTGTGGCTCGTATCGCTGGAGTAGACCTTCCGAAAAATAAGCGTTTGGATATTGCATTGACTTACATCTTTGGTGTAGGTCGTACTACTGCTCTCAAGGTTCTTGATACTGTAGGTATAGACTGGACAATCAAAACTGATGACCTCAGTGGCGACCAGGTTAACACCATCCGTAAAGAGCTTGAAGACAACTATAAAGTTGAAGGTGACCTTCGTCGCGATCAGATTGCTGATATTAAGCGTCTGATGGACATCGGAAGTTACCGTGGACTCCGCCATCGTCGCGGTCTTCCCGTTCGTGGACAGAGCTCCAAGACCAACGCAAGAACTCGCAAAGGTCCACGTCGCTCTGTAATGAGCAGGAAGAAGAAATAATTCAATCCGCAGTTTTATAAGACCATGTAATAGGTCTTCTTGCTGCTGATATAAATTCTATTCATCTGGAGAGAATGGTATGGCTAGACCTCGCCGTTCCGGCAAGAAAAAAGAGAAAAAGAATGTTCCCGTGGGCATTGCCCACGTTAAAGCAACATTCAATAATACAATAATTACCTTCACTGACCTGAATGGTAACGTAATCAGCTGGGCTACTTCCGGTGCATCTGGTTTTAAGGGATCTAGAAAATCTACTCCCTTTGCTGCACAGGTTGCTGCTGAAACCGCTGCAAGAAAAGCTCAGGACCAGGGTATGCGTACCGTTGGTATCTTTGTTAAAGGCCCCGGCTCCGGTCGTGAAGCTGCTATGCGCGCTATCGGTAACGTCGGTATGAAGGTTAACTTCATTCGCGATATCACGCCCATCCCGCATAACGGCTGTCGTCCGCCGAAACGCCGCAGGGTCTAATTCGCAGGAGGAAAACCTTGGCTAGATATACTAAAGCAAAGTGCAGACTGTGCCGCCGTGAAGGTGAAAAACTTTTCATCAAAGGCGACCGCTGTTTTACTGATAAGTGTTCTTATGAACGTCGTCCTTATGCACCAGGTATTGCCGGTCGCATGAGAAAGAAAATGAGTGACTATGCAATTCAGCTTCGTGAGAAGCAGAAAGTGCGCCGCATGTACGGTGTCCTTGAAGGCCAGTTCCGCAGCTACTTTAAGCGCGCAGACGGCATGAAAGGTGTTACCGGTGCGAACTTGCTCATGCTTCTTGAAACCCGTCTTGATAACACTATTTACCGTCTTGGATTCGCTAATTCCCGCGATCAGGCTCGCCAGCTCGTGAGACACGGTATCTTCAAGAAAAACGGAATTCGTGTTAACATTCCTTCCATGCAGGTTAAACCCGGTGATGTGATAGAGGTTCGTGAAGAAGCTCGTAAGATCCCCGTAATCATGGAAGCACAGGAAGTGATTGCACGTCGTGGCTGCCCTGAGTGGCTTCAGTCCGATGGTGCTGCTTTCAAAGGTGAAGTTAAAGCGATGCCGACTAGGGAAGATATACAGTTCCCTATCAACGAACAGCTGATTGTCGAGCTGTACTCCAAATAAGAAGGATTAGTGCATGCTTATTCAAGACGGTGACAAACTCATCAACACCCGCAACTGGGCCGAGCTGGTTAAGCCGGAGCAGCTTGTGCGTGACCCCAAGTCTAACGAGCTTTATGGTAAGTTCTTTTGTGAACCCCTTGAGCGCGGATTTGGAACAACCATCGGTAACTCTCTTAGAAGAGTACTGTTATCCTCAATGCAGGGTGCAGCCGCGGTTGCTGTAAAGATAGAAGGAGTTCAGCACGAATTCACCACCATTGAAGGTGTGATGGAAGATGTGACTGAGATCGTTCTGAACATCAAGCAGATCAGATTCGCAATGACTACTGATGAACCTCAGTTCGTTACCTTATCGGTTAACAAACAGGGCGCCGTCACCGCAGCTGATATTCAGGAAAACCAGAACGTCAAAGTCCTCAATCCTGAGCAGATTATTGCGACTCTATCCGAAAAAATGGAATTTGAAATGACTTTTGAAGTGCGTATGGGCAAGGGCTATGTTCCTGCTGATATGCATGAAGGTCTTATCAATGAAATTGGTCATATTATTCTTGATTCTAGCTTTTCTCCTATCCGTAAGGTTGCTTACAGCGTGGAACAGGCTCGTGTCGGACAGATGACCAACTATGATAAGCTTGTTTTGGAAGTCTACACAGACGGTTCCGTTACTCCTGAGGATGCTGTTGCTTACAGTGCTAAAATCCTTAAGGAACAGCTCTCCGTTTTCATCAATTTTGATGAACTTGGATCTGAGCAGGAAGAGTCCAAAGAAAGTGACCTCGACCTGAACCCGAATCTGTTCAAGTCTATTGACGAACTCGAACTTTCTGTTCGTGCTACTAACTGCCTCAAGGCTGCTAACATTCGCATTGTTGGTGAACTTGTACAGCGCACAGAGCAGGCTATGCTTAAAACCAAAAACTTCGGACGTAAGTCTCTTGACGAAATCCGTAGAGTTCTGGACAGCATGGAGCTCAAGTTTGGAATGGGCCTCGAGGATTTCGATAAAAAGCATCAGGAATGGCTGAAGAGGAAAGAGAAAAATGAGGCATAAAAAGTCCGGAAGAAAGTTCAACAGATCAGGTTCCCATAGGAAAGCTATGCTTAAGAACATGGTCCGCTCTCTGTTGACTTATGAACATATCCGTACCACTGAGCCCAAGGCAAAAGAATTGAGAAGCTCTTGCGAAAAGCTGATCACACTTGCCCTTCGCAATGACCTTCATTCTCGTCGTCTTGCATTCAAGACACTTGAGAATCACGGTCTTGTACAAAAGCTCTTCGATGAAATCGGACCCCGCTACAATGGCGGTGGTGGTGGTTACACTCGCATCATCAAGCTTGCTGAGCCCCGTAAAGGCGATTGCGCTCCCATGTGCATCATCGAGCTTACTAAACGTGCTGAGGAAGCTCCTGTTAAAGAAGCTCCCGTTGCTACTGAAGCTCCCGCTGAGGAAGCTGAAGCATAGGCACAACCTAATGCGCATTAAAAAGGGGCGGAACTTGTTTCCGTCCCTTTTTTTATACTAATCTATAGATATTTTCGATATGAGTAATCAAATGGACTTACGTCGACTTGAAGCTTTTTGTAAGGTCTATGAACTTAAGAGTTTTTCTAAAGCAGGAAAAGATCTTTTTCTTTCGCAGCCCACTATTAGTGCACATATTTCTACTCTCGAAGAAGAGCTCGGTGTTCAGCTTTTCGACCGAATGGGCCGTTCAATTATGGCCACACAAGCAGGAGAGGTTCTTTATCGTAACGCCAGAGATATTTATGATCTGATTGGTAAAGCCCAGTCTGAAATTAATATTCTGCGTGATAAGGTGGTGGGTGATCTTGATATCGGTGGTAGTACTATTCCTTCTCATTATCTTTTACCCGATATCCTTTATAGCTACTGTAAAAAGTACCCAGATGTAAGCGTTCATCTCTCAGTAGGTGATACAAATGAAATTTTGCAGAAAATAAGACGGGGCGAACTTATTGTTGGTATTGTCGGTGCTACACTTGATGTTCCCAACCTTGAGTTTTATCCGATTATGCGTGATGAGCTTGTTATTGTTGCTCCTCCTGTCCTCGTTAAAAATTATGATAAAATAGATGATATTCAGCACCTTGCAGAATTACCATGGGTAATGCGAGAAGGCGGGTCCGGTACTCGCAAGGCTCTGGAAAGAGGACTTTCAGAACTTGGAACAAGTGTACGTGATCTCAATGTTACTGTCTGGGTTGAGTCTACTCAGGCCGTTGTTCAGTGTGTTCGGGCCGGACTTGGGGTTAGTGTAACTTCACGTCTTGCAGCTCAACCTCTAATTGATTCAGGTGAGCTGGTACACATTAAAGGACTACCTCTTAATCTTGAGCGCAGCTTTTATCTTGCCTATCTTGAAGGGCGTGAATTCTTTCCTGCTGTCCGATATTTTATCGACCACATTAAGCGAAGTTCTTTTACAATATAAGCCAAAATTAAGGCCGGAAATGTTATGCATTTCCGGCCTTTTGTTTTCTTAGAAAATAAATATCAGTCTGTTAAATATCAGCAAATTCAAGTTCTGGAATTTTAGTAATCTGCCTAGTTTTATACAAATATTTAGCAAAAGTTTTCAGTCCTGCAATTTCCTGTTTTCCTAAATCAAAAACAAGACCGTCATAGTATGAACTTGTTTCTTCAGGAGTAAGAATTGATTTTTCAGCAGTCAGTTCAGACATACGGTCAATATTTGCCTGTCCCCACTTTTTGCCTTTTATGATGGAATTTATCGCTTTCTTTACGTTTTCCTGCTCGCATACATCCTTACGTACCACCCATACCCCGAAAATACAGGGCAGACCTGTCCATTTAATCCATTCTTCACCCAGATCAAACTTGTAGGGGTAATCTTTGTGCTTACGCAGGTTTAACGCTTCATCGCCAATGCACAAAATTGCTTCCGGTCGTTCTCCAGACTCAAGTGTTTCAGTAGCTTTGCCTGTCTCATATTCTGGATGTACCGGAATATATTCGGTAAGTAATATCTTGAGTAGTGCTGCGGAAGAATGAGTCTGTGCACTTACAAGAATTTTGCTTCCTTTTAATTCTTCAACAGGTTTACGACTGAGCAGTAACACTGATTGTACAGGGCCACGACTGCCTATTGCCAGATCTGGGAGCAGTTTATACTGTTCTGCATGGCGTAGATATTCAATAGATGAGGTTGATGAGATGTGCATCAACCCTTCAGCCATCATTTTATTCAGTTGTGCAGGAGGTCCGTAAAGAAAATCGAATTCATTTTTTATAAGACCGGACTCCAGAGGATAATAAATAGGTAGTACATTAAGATAAGAAATACGTCCGACTTTAACCCTATCCATTATAATTCTCCACCAGAGTGTAATCCATCAATCGTTGTTTAGGATTGAATCCAGCTTTGCTTATCAGGTTATTTATTTCTTTTTCAGAAAGTCGAAATTTAACTCCAGCAGCTTTAACAACATTTTCTTCTATCATGGTAGATCCGAAGTCATTACCACCATAAAAAAGTGCCAGCTGTGAAATCTTTGGTCCCATCGTGACCCATGAAACTTGCAGATTATCGAAGTTATCCAGAACAATTCGTGAGACAGCCAGCATGCGCAGGTACTCTACACTAGTCATTTTGCGTGCATCAGGGATATTTGTATTATCAGGCTGGAATGTCCAGGGGATAAACGCCGTGAAACCGCCGGTGCGATCCTGCACTTCGCGTAAGGCAAATAAATGTTTAATACGATCTTCTGGAGTCTCTTCATGACCGAACATCATTGTCGCTGTCGTGCGTAACCCGAGATTATGTGCTGTCTCCATCACTTCGAGCCATTTAGCAACTGAACACTTCTTGGGTGCAATTTTGCTGCGTACTTCATCTACAAGGATTTCAGCTCCGCCACCGGGAATTGAAGCCAGTCCGGCTTTGATTAAACGTTTGAGCACTTCTTTAATTGAGATTCCTTCCAGTTCACTGAAATAAAAAATCTCTGGCGGTGAAAATGCATGAATATGTACTGGATAGTTATACTTTATGAACGCAAGCATTTCTTCATAAAAAGTGAGCGGAAGGTCTGGATTGTGTCCACCCTGCATCAGAATCTGGGTTCCTCCCAGATCTAATGTTTCCTGAATTTTCTGCCCCAGTTCTTCACGGCTGATGACAAACCCTCCATCCATTCCCGGAGCTTTGTAAAATGCGCAAAAACGGCAGCCACATTCGCAGATATTTGAGTAGTTGATATTGCGGTCAACGACATAAGTAACATTGAGGTCGGGATGTTTTTCCATCCGGATAGCATGGGCAAGACTGCCTAGATCAAACAAGTCAGCTTTTTCAAGCAGAGTCAGCGCATCATCATAATCAATGCGATTGCCTGCCTGAATCTTCGCAGCAATGTCATGAACGTTAGCAGGACTTTGTGTAAGATTTGTCATGGAGTACCTTATTCTTCTTTGAACTTCGAAAATTTTCCATATCTCTTCGAAGTATTCATCTAAATTTCGTTAAACGCTGCGTCTCTTTCAACAGGTGTGAAACCACATCCTCTGATCATTTCTTCTAGTTCAACGCGAGCGAGGGATTGATCTGATGATGCTCCGGCCATGTGTCCGATTTTCTCTTCAACAACAGTTCCGTCAAAATCATCTGCACCGAAATGAAGTGCCGCTTGAGCCTGTTTAACACCGAGCATTACCCAGTAAGCTTTTATGTGCGGAATATTATCCAGCATGAGTCTACTGATGGCTATGGTTTTCAGTTCATCTATTCCGGTAAGCGGATTTTCGATTTTGAGCTTACTGTTCTCGGTTTGAAATGGCAGGGAGATGAAACAGTTGAATCCACCTGTTTCGTCCTGTTGCTTACGTAATCTGTCAAGATGATCAAGGCGGTCGGCAATGGACTCATAGTGACCGAAAAGCATGGTGCAGTTTGTTGTATAGCCCAGGCTATGTGCCTCTCCATGAACTCTAAGCCATGTTTCAGCATCAATCTTTTTAGGGCAGATTTTGTTGCGTGTTTCAGGAGCAAATATTTCTGCACCGCCACCGGTGAGCATTTCGCTTCCGGCCTTACGCAGTCGCTCAAGCACCTTGATTGTAGGAATACCTTCAAGTTTGGCAAAGTGGACGATTTCTACAGCGGTAAAACTTTTGATAACTCCCAAAGGAAATTCTTTTTTAATTGTAGCAAATGTATCTTCAAAAAAAGAAAGAGGAATATCAGGATGACAGCCGCCAACAACATGGATTTCGCGAGGGGAAACAGGTGCATTGTGCAGTTTTTCCAGAATATCTTCTTTGGACAGCTGGAAAGATCCTTCTTCGCCGCGTTTGCGGGCGTATGCACAAAACAGGCACCCATTAACACAGATATTTGTATAGTTGATGTGGCGATTGAGAACATAAAATGTTTTATCACCATGCATCTTTCTTCTTACAATTGAAGCCAGCGCACCTAGCGCTGTGAGGTCCGCACATTCAAATAGAGCATGACCGTCTTCGATGGAGATTCTTTCTCCGGCAAGGACTTTGTCCAGAATGGAACCAAGTCCGGCATTTTGGAAATAATTTTTTGAAATCATGTATATTCACCTTTGTTCAGCCGTAAATAAAATTCGCTTCCAGCCATGTCAATACTGGATTTTCGGCTCTTAAAAATATAAAACTCATTTCATGAGCAAAATTCTAAAAATGGGTTATTCACCCTGTCCCAACGATACATTTATTTTCCATGCCCTTGCGAGTGGAGCTGTTGCAGTAGATCCGTTCAAACTTGATATAACCCTGGCCGATGTGGAGGAGCTTAATTCTCATGCTCGGGCAGGGCATATGGATATCTGCAAAGTTTCAGTTCACGCCGCAGCCCATATCATGAACGATTATGTTCTGCTGCGTGCAGGCGGTGCTATGGGTAGAGGAGTTGGGCCGCTCCTGCTTACCAGCGCACCTTGCACTATCAAGGACCTTGATGGCAAGCGTGTAGCCATACCCGGACGCAATACAACTGCAAATTTATTATTCAGTCTTATGTGCCGTGAGGCTGAAATTGAAGTTGAAGTTGTAGAAATGGTTTTTGACCAGATAATGCCGGCAATTGCAGACAATACGGTGCAGGCTGGCGTTGTTATCCACGAGGGCCGTTTTACTTATCAGGGTCTTGGTCTTTCTAAGATCGTTGACCTGGGCAAGTGGTGGGAGGATTTTTCCGGCCTGCCTATACCGCTGGGCGCTATCGCCATCAAGCGATCCCTGGGTTCTGAGACCGCAGCACTGATAAATGCAGCTATTCGCAAAAGTATTACGCTTTCATACGTTGATACAGAAACAGCATGGTCTTATATCAAAGAAAATGCACAGGAAATGGATGATGATGTTATCAAAGAACATATTGATACTTTTGTTACCGATTACAGTATGAATGTGGGGGATGAAGGTGAGCAGGCTGTCTCCAGACTGCTTCATGAGGCTGCACTGTTGGACGGTATTGATTTGCCTGAATTGGATATTTTTATAACCGAGTAGAGGATTTTTTGTAGACAGTTTCAGGGGAAAGTATTTTATAACTATTTCTTTGCCCTAAGATTAAAATGGTTAAATGCAGAAAATAATTTTTGCGTTTAACCATTTTCATTATTTCTTCTGACTTATCATTACGCCGCACATGACAAGTGCAGCTGCGCACAGTTGCAGAGGCGTGAATGTTTCACCAAGAATTGTCCATCCAAAGAAGAGAGTGAACACAGGTATCAGGTTAACATAGGCGCTGGTCTGGCTGGCCGGTAGTTTACTCATGCCGAAATTATAGAGTCCGTATGCGCCGATAGTAATGAAAATACCAAGGTAGAAAATGCTACCAACAGCCAGTGGGTCAAAAACAGTAGGCAGTGCTGTAGACGGCAGGGCGATCATAGGCAGATAGAATATGGCTCCCATGAAAGCCTGAAATGATGTAAGAAAAAGTGTTGAGTAAGATGCGGTCAGCCTTTTTAAGGTAGTCATGTAGCCAACGGTACAGCACATGGCCAAAAACTCGAGAAAGTTGCCGTAAGCTGGATTTGGTGCTGACTCAGTTGAGCTCGAAGACACGGAAAGCCATATTCCACCAATGACGGCCAGTATGAAACCGAAGATAGTTCTTCTGGATAATTCTTCCTTGAGAATGAAATGGGCGGAAACAGCCATGAGTAATGGCAGGGTTGCGCAGATCATTCCGGCTTGTGAGGCTGAGGTATGAACAAGAGCATTACTTTCGAAAATAAAATACATACATGGCTCGCAAAACCCCATGAAGAGAAGCCACTTCAAATCGCCTTTACGTATCTTTTGCTTGCGGAATTTCGGTATGTAGAAAAGAAAGCAGAGTGAAGCCAGAATCATCCTTCCGAAAATCACAAAAGTAGGATCATATACAGCCATGGCGATTTTCAAAGCGATAAATGAGCTTGCCCAGAACATGACAGCAGTGAGCAGAGCAACAACAGCAATATATTTGGATTGCACAAAGGACATAACTGGACTCGCGTTGTATCGGATTTCAGGATTCAGGAACGACGATACAGGGTTAAATAATGATAACTGAATATGTTATAGTGAATTCTGTACTTGGCAGGTTGCTATTTTCTACTGGACAAATTGGTCGTCGCTGCAATGGCTTTAGTTTGTCTATGATTATAGAATTCAGTGCAGACTATCTCGTAATACAGGAGATAAATATTGTGTTTTGCTTTGTCAATGGCCGACTTATTTCGGATGGCGAAAAAAAATACGTTAAATAGTAAAAAGCCCGGAAGGCATATGTCTTCCGGGCTTTTTACTTACAGAATTTGAGCTAATTTATTTGCACCATGCAAGCAGGTTGAATGGTGTATACTTATTGTCAGGGTTTTCAGCGTAACGGCATCCCAGGTTGGAGTCGTCACGTTTATTAACAATCAATTCGTCGGAGCCGACATAATGCGGGCATTTGTTGTTATTGCAGACAACAATGACTCCCCAACCTGATTCAGGAGGGGCAATCCACGGAGAAAGAGGTTCATTGCAATGAGGGCAGTTCCTTTCTTCCAGTTCAACTCCGCTGTAAATATAAGTCACGGTATCTCTCCTTGATCTTTGCTTGATTTATATGCTGTGAATTATTTCACAACTTCTATAATGTAAGAATGTATTCTTAAGAGTCAAGTTACTTCTGCTCAGTTAATGCTCGCAGAGCTTTAAAAAGTGCTTTTGCTGATTTTGGTGGCTTAGCATTTTTCTTTTCATTTTTTGCATTTCTGGAGAGCTGAGCAATTCTCTGACGGTCGGCATCAGGAAATTCTTCCATAATCGTTTCGAGTATGGACATGTCACCCTCAACAAGACCGTCACGCCATCTTTCAATTCTATGGAATTTTTCATTGTCTGCACGGTTACCTGTTTCAATATCCTCAAGGAATACTTTAAGAGGCTGTGTGTCTATATTACGTATGAGTTTTCCTACGTATTGGACCTTGCGTCTTTTCGCTTCATGGGCTGTAATTGACATAGCATCAATTACTTCATCTATGAAATAATCCGGCAAACCGCATTTTTTAACCAGTTCAGGGCTAAGCTTCATAAGCTTTTCAGCTAATCCCTGCAAAGCGATCATCTCTCTTTTTTTCTGTGACCTGCTCGGGACCAGATTGTCATCTTCTTCATATAATTCTTCTGAGTCGTACATAATGTGTCTACTTTATTGGTGGCTATTGATTGGCTTTAATTTCGGCGCATCATCCACTTTTTTCAGCTGTAGCACAAGTGGATATATTTTAACGTTTATTGGTTATCCAAACGCCCGATATAGTTAATATTCCTCCGATAAGAAGAGGGAGGCCCACCTTTTCATCAAGAATAATTGCTCCAAGAATAATTGCTGTTACCGGAACAAGGTTGATAAAAATACCTGTTTTGGATGGTCCAATTTCTTTAATTGCTTCAAAATACCAGCTGAACCCGAGTCCGGTGCCGAGGAATGCCAGATATAAAATACAGCTGTAGTCAGTAAATGATGCGTTGATTACTTCAGAAACCAATCCATGATATAATGCTGGGCCAAGTAACATGATAGTCCCGAAGAGGCAGGACCAGAAAACGGAATCAATAGGGCTGATTCGTTTCATCACAGGTTTTCCGGCAAGTGAATAAGCTGCCCAGCTCAGCACGCAGCCGATGATACATAGATCACCGTAACTGGCTCCATGTGTTATTATGAAGACAGGGTTACCATCTCCTATAATTGTTGCCACGCCTATTAAAGCGAGTATGAAACCTGATATCTTAGCCAGAGTAAATTTCTCTTTGAAGAAAAGTGCCGAGCCTAAAGCTATAAAGGTTGGTGTTCCTGCGATAATAAGCGCAGCACGCCCTGCGTGCACAGTTTTAAGTCCGCTGAAAAAAAGAATATTATACATAAAAACTCCGGTAAGGCCGAGGAAAGCCAGTGGCAGTATATCTTGCCTGCTGCACTGTGGCTTTTTACCGGAAATTTTAAGTGCCATAAAATACATAAAAATAGTTGCAAAGAAAAAGCGTAGAAAGGCCGCAGAATAAGGGGTCAGATCTCCTGCCACGATTCTTCCTGCGATCCATGTTCCACCCCAGAATATGACTGAACCCATCAGCTTAAAATATAATAGCGCTCTGGACGACATTATTTTACCTGATTATCCATTAGAAGCATGATTGTGTAGTCGGTTATTTCTTCAACTATATTCAGACAAATATTGTGTTTAACGCCTTCTTCTTTGAATTTTTCACGTCCTTGCTGTATGGAAAGATCACAGTCGGTAATTTCAAAGCAGTTGGTCGAAGAATATTTCTCCTGAAAATTTTTACTGAGAATCTGTACCAGCTCATAGCACTTGTCGTAATTTTGATCTGTATTGTTACGTCCATGTATTAAACTTATAGCCAGAACAGCCCCTTGAAGAGCTCCGCAAGTCCCTTTTGTACGAGACACCCCACCGCAAAATGCTGTTGCCATGGCTGGAATCGCTTGGTTTTCATATCCAATTGTTTCACAAATTGTCATCAGGACACTTTCTGCGCAGAAGTATTCATTAGCAAAACGCTGACGGGCTTTATTTCCAGACATTTCTATCTCCAGTTTAGTATGTGGCTGAGTTTTATTCTGAATCGTAGACGTTATATAGTGTGGTATTGTTGTGCCGCTCAAAATTATACACAATGTTAGGCTGAATCATAGAAAAACAGCTCCAAAACTGCTTAATCCGTAGAATGATACTCGAACTTGCACAGAACGATGTAATTACATAGTATAAAAGGTCAATTCGTCAAGTACAAGTTGGTTTAGTTAAGCTGATCATGGTTTTACTTTTCTAATTACAGTACTTAATATTCAAAGTTACTTATTTAGTTATTATTAACAATATACTGTATGGTGTAGCACTGTATTTTGTATGGTTTTAAATTTTTTTTAACAAAAATGTATGTTGTTTTTCAGTTTTATTACAATTTTGGCTGATTGTATAATCAATAAAATGGATAAAAATATTGAGATAGTTGTGTTCATTGTGTTGATTATATTTTAAGATAAACATCTAAGAGAAGTAAATTCTCTTATAGAGACTGTTTTGATAACTTTATTTGTTTTTGTGGCCGTGTTTTTGTGATTCTTCTTGACAAACCTTTAAAAATTGAATTTTATTCTTGGAAAGAGATGAATAAGAGAAAAATTGACGAAACAGATCGTAGAATTCTGACAATACTTCAGAATAGTGGTAGAGTTTCTAATGCTGATATCGCAAGAAAAGTCGGCATGGCTCCTTCAGCAGTTCTGGAGCGAGTGCGTAAGCTTGAGCGAAAGGGGATTCTTGTCGGCTACGAGGCCATCGTAGATCCCAAATCTGTGGGAAGATCTCTGACAGCTTTTATCTTCGTTAATGTAAATGAAGGTGTCGGGGCTACTTCAACAGGGGCCGATCTTTCTCAAGTTCCGGGCGTTCTGGAAGTTCATTACTGCGCCGGTCGGGACAGCTATCTTATAAAAGTTCGCTGCGAAGATACTGACGGACTTGCTATCATGCTTGGTCGGATCGGACGGATCGATACCGTTCGGGATACCAATTCAACAATTGTTTTAAATACTATTAAGGAGTCCAGAGCTATCCCTTTGGAAGAGGAAGCTGAATATGAATCATAGCAGACTGTAATATTCCCATAAACAGATCCGGGAACGGGAATGTGACCGTTTCTTTACAACGATCGGGAGAGTGGTTTTTGATCAGTCTGCAAAATGTAATTTTGACGAACTATTAAAAATCATAGGAGAATGTATTATGAACGTTGAAATCTCCACTCTCGACAGTCAGGTGATTGAACGGGGAAAACAGTTTTTTGAATCTATTTCAGGTGAAGCTCCATCAGTTTTTAACAAGGGCTGGTGGACTGGAAAGGTGATGGACTGGGCAATGCAGAACGAGGACTTTAAAGTCCAGATGTTTCGCTTTGTTGATGTTCTGCCATATCTGAATACCTCTGAGTCTCTATCACGCCATATAGAAGAATATTTTGCCGGAGACGACAGTAACATTCCAGATGTTCTGAAATGGGGTGCTTCCAAAACCGGATTTGGAGGCGGACTTGTTGCCAAGGTTCTCAATAAAACCATTCGCTCAAATATTGAAGGTATGGCCCGTCAGTTCATTATCGGGCAGAAGGCTAAAGAGGCAGTGAAGGGAATCCGTAAACTTCGTAAAGATGGATTCGCCTTTGTTCTGGATCTTCTCGGTGAAGCAACTGTTTCTCATGAAGAAGCCATTGCATATCGTGAAGGTTACCTTGAAGTTCTTGATGCAATTGAAAAAGAATATAAAAAATGGGACGGGCTTGATTCCTCAACGGATCTCGACTGGGGACATGCCCCTAAGATCAACGTAGCTGTCAAGCCTTCAGCTTTTTATTCTCAGGCCAAGCCTGTCGATCTTGAAGGTACTGTTCAGGGCATGATGGATTCCATTGAGCCTGTTTACCAGAAAGTAATGAACATGGGCGGCTTCATGTGCATCGATATGGAAGCTCTCAAATATAAAGAGCCGACTGTTGAGATGTTTAAGCGTCTGCGTAAAAAGTATTCTGATTATCCACATCTTGGTATTGTTTTTCAGGCCTACCTTAAAACTGTTGATGAGGATGTTTCCAGTATGATTGAATGGGCAAGAGAGGAAAATCTGCCTATTTCCATCCGTCTGGTAAAAGGTGCATATTGGGATTCTGAAACAGTGATAGCTAAGCAGAATGACTGGCCTGTCCCTGTATGGACCCATAAACCTGAATCTGACATGGCTTATGAGCGCGTTGCCAGATTTATTCTAGAAAACCATGATATCTGCCATTTTGCCTGTGCTTCCCATAATATCCGTACTATCGCATCAGTAATGGAAACAGCTAATGAACTTAGCGTTCCCGAAGACAAGTATGAATTTCAGGTTCTCTACGGTATGGCTGAGCCCGTACGTAAAGGACTCAGGAATGTTGCCAAGCGTGTACGTCTTTACTGCCCTTACGGTGATCTTATTCCCGGTATGGCTTATCTTGTAAGACGTCTGCTGGAAAATACAGCTAATGAATCTTTTCTAAAACAGACATTTGCGGATGAAGCAGATGTGAATATTCTACTTGAAAATCCTGTAAAGACACTTGAAAGAGAGCTTGCTAATAAGCCTGCGCCAAGACCAGATACACGTCCACGTATGAAGGGTGTTGACGGTGAGCTTGTTCCTTTTAACAACTTCCCACCTTCAGATTTCACTTTAAAAGATGAGCGTGATGGTTTTCCATCTAGTATGAGCAAAATTCGCCAGAACATAGGGCAGCGCTATCCGCTATATATCGGCGGTCAGGAAATCGTTACTGACGATACTTTAGACTCATACAATCCTGCTGATCCTTCTGAAATACTGGGAACTGTATGTCAGGCCGGTGTTGCCGAAGTGGATAAGGCTGTTGCTACAGCCAAAGAAGCTTACCTCGATTGGAGAAATATTACTCCCAGAGAACGGGCCCAGTACCTGCTCAAAGCAGCCAAGTATTGTAAAGACAATATTCATGAGTTGTCCGCATTACAGGTGCTGGAAGTCGGCAAGCAGTGGGATCAGGCACAAGGCGATATTGCTGAGGGAATTGACTTTCTCGAGTATTATGCCCGTGAGATGATCCGTCTCGGCGATCCTAAACGTATGGGTAATGCCCCCGGTGAATATGCTCAGTATTTTTATCAGGGTAAAGGTGTTGCCGCAGTTATCGCACCGTGGAACTTTCCTTTTGCTATCAGCGTGGGAATGGTTTCGGCTGCGATTGTTGCTGGTTGTCCTGTTGTCTACAAGCCTGCCGGAATCTCTTCCGTAGTCGGCTATGGTCTGGTTGAAATGTTCAAGGCTGCCGGATTACCGGACGGCGTTTTCAACTACATACCCGGTCGCGGTTCAGTTATGGGTGACCATCTTGTTGACCATCCTGATATTTCAGTAATTGCGTTTACCGGATCAATGGAAGTAGGACTGCGCATTCAGGAAAGAGCTGCAAAGGTTCATCCAGGTCAGGAGCATTGCAAAAGAGTTATTGCTGAAATGGGCGGCAAAAACGGTATTATCATTGATGATGATGCAGACCTCGATGAAGCAGTGCTCGGTGTCCTTTATGCTGCATTCGGTTTTCAGGGCCAGAAATGCTCTGCCTGTTCCCGGGTGATTGTTGTTGATTCCATATATGACCGTTTTACTCATCGTTTGAAAGAGGCAGCCAATTCCGTAAAGCTTGGACCTGCTGAAGATCCTTCAAATTACATGGGACCAGTTGTCGATAAGGCTGCACAGAAAAATGTGCTTGAGTACTGCGAAATTGCTGAAAAAGAAGGCAAAGTACTTGTTAAGCATGAAGCTCCTGCCGAATATCTCGATAAGGGCGGATGCTATACTCCTATGCTGATTGTAGAAGGTATCACCAAAGAACATCGCATTGCTCAGGAAGAGGTTTTCGGACCTGTTCTTTCAGTTATGCGCGCCAAGGATTTTGAAGAAGCAATAGAAATTGCCAACTCCACTAAGTTTGCACTTACCGGAGCTGTTTATTCCAGAAGCCCTAAACATCTTGATCTGGCTACCCGTGAATTCCGCGTAGGTAACCTCTATCTTAACAAACCAAGTGTTGGCGCTTTGGTAGAAAGACACTCCTTCGGCGGATTTAAAATGTCCGGTGTAGGTTCCAAATCAGGCGGCCCTGACTATCTGCTTCAGTTCATGGATCCTCGCCTTGTTTGTGAGAATACCATGCGTCGCGGATTTGCACCTATCTCTGATGATGATGACTGGATTTTATAGTTAGCATTTGAAGTTGATAGATAGCTGGATGACTTAAAAAACTTTAAGCAAAGTCTGGTTGTTCGGATTTAAAAATATTGTGAATATAGCCGCAGCGCCCCTGGGTGCTGCGGCTTTTTAATTTTTCCTGTAAACTTATATAATAATTTAATGGATAAAATCATATCCTGTTTATCAATCTATTTATTAACTTCAGACTTTCCTTTACGCTAGTCTCCTGCTAAATAATGATGGTAAATTGAAATATTTAAGGATGAAGGATATATGCAATCCGGTTTAATTAAGCTTGAAACATCTGGATCGACATTGAAACTTATCGGTAGGCTTGATGCTGAAGGAGCAGGCGAAGTCTGGGATAAAGCTCGTGCTGCTGTGTCTGCCGGGAGTACTGATGTGGATTGTTCCGGAGTAAATTACATGGATGGTGGCGGGGCATCATTATTTATGATGATGGATGTCTTATGCCGAGACCGTAGAAAAAAGCTGAATGTTAATGGACTTAAACCGGAGTTTTCTAAATTTCTGGAACTCTTTGATGTTGCAAAAGCCGCTCCTCCTGAAAAAAAGCAGACTGAGGAGAAAGGCATCAGAGGCTGGATTACTTCAATAGGTATTTCTGGTCAGCATATTTTAAAAGACATGCATCAGCAGATCGAATTTTCAGGAAATTGCGTACTTGCAGCTATTGGGACGGCCACTCTTCGTAACCGTCTGCGCTGGCCTGATTTCTGGCTTACCTGCGAGAAAGTAGGTGCGGACGGTCTGCCTATCATTTTGCTTATCGGGTTTTTGATGGGACTCATCATGTCATTTCAATCCGCTGTTTCGTTAATGCGATTCGGGGCGGAAATTTATGTACCCAACATGCTCGGGCTGGTGATGTTTCGCGAACTTGGGCCTATGGTTACCGCAATCCTTCTTGCTGGCCGTACCGGTTCGGCTTTTGCTGCCGAGATCGGAACCATGAAGGTTAATGAGGAACTTGATGCTTTAAGTACAATGGGCCTTAATCCGGTAAATTTTCTTGTGCTGCCCAGAATCTTAGCTACTGTTTTTGTTACTCCGCTGCTGACTCTTTTCTTTAACTTCATGTCACTTGTGGGAGGCGCACTTGTAATGCTTTCCATGGGATATCCGTTGGCAACTTATTGCGGACGGGTTTTTCAGAACGTGCAGTGGATGGATTTTTCAGGCGGAATGATCAAGGCCGTTGTTTTCAGTTTTCTTGTGGCCGGAATAGGTTGTCAGCGTGGTCTTGTAACTCAATCCGGAGCCAGTGCTGTCGGGGATTCAGCAACAAGCGCTGTTGTCAGCGGTATTATTCTCATTGCTGTTTTTGATGGCATTTTTGCAGTAATCTTTTTTCTTGCAGGTATTTAAATTGAATCGCACTTCTGAAAATATCATCAGCGTGCAGAATCTGACCTGTGCATACGGAGATTCTGTCATTATCGATAATATCTCATTCGGTGTGCAGCAGGGTGAAATATTTATTATTCTGGGTGGGTCCGGTTGCGGAAAGAGTACCGTGCTTAAACACATGATCGGACTTTATCCTCCTGCCAATGGTGAAATACTAATTGATGGTGACGATATCGGTTCTGCATATGGAGAAGAAAGGCTCGCAATTTTACGCCGGATCGGAGTTATGTATCAGATGGGTGCTCTGTTCGGCTCCATGACACTGCTGGAGAATGTACGGCTGCCGCTGGAAGAATTTACATCTATGCCCAGAGAAGCCATGGATTACACTGCGCGTATGAAACTTTCTCTTGTCGGTCTTGAAACTTCGGCGGACAAAATGCCGTCAGAGCTTTCAGGCGGTATGCTTAAACGCGGAGCAATTGCAAGGGCTATGGCTCTCGATCCTAAAATTCTTTTTCTTGATGAACCTTCAGCCGGATTGGATCCGGTAACATCAGCTGAGCTTGATGAATTAATCCGTAGTCTGTCTCGCTCCCTAGGAGTGACGTTTGTTATTGTCACTCATGAATTGCAATCCATTTTTTCCATAGCGGACCGGATAATCATGCTGGATAAAGGAACTAAAGGAATAATCGCTGAAGGTGATCCCCGTGTTCTGCGTGATGAATCTGATCATCCCATTGTGCATAGTTTTTTTCATAGAGAGTTTGTAGACAAGACTAAAAAATCCTCATTTGTGACGGAGAATATATGAGCCGTAAAACCAATCCATTCAGACTTGGTCTTTTTATAATAATCGGTATGCTGCTGTTTGTGGCTTCACTTGCCATTCTTGGTGCAGGTAAAATATTTGAGAATTCTATAAAAATGGAGACTTATTTAAATGAGTCTATTAACGGCCTTGAAGTCGGGTCTCCCATTAAATTTCGCGGTGTAAAAATTGGTTCTGTCAGTAAGATCGGTTTTGTTACTGATGAATATGTGACCATGGAGGAGAGCGCTCTCAGGTATGTTTATGTTTTAGGTGATCTTAACCATGATATGTTTAAGACTAAAGAAGTTAAAGACGTAATGCGTTATCTAAATAAAGAAGTTGAGCGCGGTTTGCGGGCACGCACAGTTTCACTCGGGCTGACCGGGCAGCTTTTTCTTGAAATTGATTATGTGGACCCTGAAAAAAACCCTCCTCTTAAAATTACGTGGAAACCAAAGAATCTTTATGTTCCTTCAGCACCGTCAATGATGAGCCGAGTTGAGGGTGCGGTCGCATCTATCAGTGAAACTCTTGAAGATATTAATCAGGCTAAAATTGCTGAAGCTATAGAAGATGTGCGCTCTGTAGCAAAAAGTATGGATAATTTTTTAAAGAATTCAGATACGGGTGAAATCAGCAAAAAGTTGACTGGAACCCTTACCCAGGCTGAAAAATTTATGGTTCGTGTAAATCAACTGTTGGCGGCTCCGGAAGTTGATAGTCTTATGCCTGATGTTTCAGCTGCCGCACATAATCTGCGTAAAGTTATGGATTCATCTTCCGGAGATATCATTGCAGCAATGAAAGATATTCGTAAAGCTTCGGCCAGTGCCAGGAATGTTACCGGTAATGTTGAAAGTTATATGAACAGTACCGAAACCAAACAAACCATGGCTAATCTTTCAAAAACACTTAATAATATAAGTGATGCTTCTGATAAAATTAAAGCAGCAGCTGTGCGGTTTGAAGGGACATTGTCAAGAGTGAATATGACCGTAGCCGGACAGCAGGGAAATATCGATGCCATACTTGATAACGTGCGCAGGCTGGTTGAAAATCTGCGGGAGCTGAGCAGTGAAGCCAGACAATATCCATCAGGTGTTCTTTTTGGAGATCCTCCGAAAAAAGGGCAGGTTAAATAATGGAGATGAATATGAGAAATAAAAGTTTTGTTAAAAATAAAATTATCGGCAGCAGCATTGTCTGTGTTATTGTTCTGGCCATGATGGGTGTATCAGCCTGTGTAAGTCTTGAGCGTCCTTCGCTTGATCGCAAGTATTTTGCGCTTGATGTTAAGCGGGATAAATCCGGTGGTTCTTCAGTTAAATCAAAGAATAATCTGGTTGTGCGTCGGGTGAAAGTTTCTCCTCGTTACGAGGAGCGTGATCTGGTCTATAAAGTGGCTGAAAATACATTTGAGTCTGATTATTATAATTCCTTTTTTATTCCCCCTGCTTCACTTCTCACGCAGGAATTGCGCCTCTGGATGGGGGATAGCACAATGTTTGCTAACGTGCTTGCACCTTCAAGTATGGGGACCGGGGATCTGTTGCTGGAGGGTGTGGTCAACTCTATTTATGGGGATTATACCGGTTCAAAACCTGTGGCAGTAGTCAATATGCAGTTCTTTTTGCTGGATAACAGCAATCCTGATCTACCTATTATCTATTCACGTAATTTTGAGAAAAATATACCAATGAAAGGAAGCAGTCCAGACGCACTGATTCAGGCAATGAACAAAGGTGTCAAAGAAATTTTTACTGAACTCGAATCAGATCTGGCTACAGTTGTACAAAAGAGCGTTTATAAGAAAGAGCTGTCACCTGTTTCGCAGGAAAAATAAACTTTGTTTTTTCCTCTTATTTTAGATTTATACATGTTGTCATCAGCTCTTTTTAAGACATCTTCAAGCGGTTCTCCCTGCTTGTATTGAGATACGCCGAAACTCATGGTTTTCTGTACAGGTTTACCATCAAATGGATAATATTTTTCAGCAGCGACAGCCTTACGTATATTTTCAGCCACCAGAGCTGCCTTAGATCCTTCTGTACCGGGGAGGATGACTAAGAATTCTTCGCCGCCATAACGAAATGCCCTGTCAGTATACCGGATATTTTCTCGTATGGTGCGGCCTATACTTTCAAGAACGACATCTCCAGCCGCATGTCCGTAGGTATCGTTAAAATGCTTAAAATCGTCAATATCCATAAGAATGATACTCAGTGCCCGCTCAACTTTTGTACAAGCGTTAACTTCCCTGGTAGCAACTTCAACCATATGCCGGCGGTTGAAAAGTCCTGTAAGCTGGTCGGTTATACTCAAGTTTTTGAATCTTTCTTCACTTTCTTTGAGTTTCTCTTCAGCTTTTTTTCTTTCAGCAATTTCTTTTTCCAGTTCCAGATTCTTTTCATCTAGTTCATGGAGCAGTAAAGCTAACTGTGCAGCATTGTCTTCCTGCATTTCTTTTGCTTCCATGAGTTCTTCCATTAATTCTTCACGGCGCAATTCATGCTCTTTATCGCTAGTTATATCTCTAAATATACATATGCAGCTGCAGGGATCTGAGTTTTCTCCCTTAACGTTTGCAACGGTCATATCTACAAAGCGGTAATTTTTGTCCTTATCAAGAACGCAAATATTAAGATTGGCTTTCTCTTCAGGAGTGCAAAAAAGTTTTTTTATGTATTCCTGTTCATGTATATCATTTTCAGGAACAAGAAGCTTGTGGAGGGGATAGCCGTATATTTCATTCTGATCGTATCCGGTTATTTCATGAAAAGCTGAATTGGTAAAAAGAGTAGAGCCATTTTTGTCAAGTACAGCAATAGCAGAAGCAGCATGTTCAAAAAGACTTTTAAATCGAGTCTGTCCACACTCAGGACATTTCTCGAATACTTTTTGTTGCAGTTCTCCGTATGTCTTTTTCAGCTTGTCATACTCAGCGTGAAAATCAGTCATATCAGATAGATTTTTCAAAGGACCCTCCCATATTAAACACCACCCCTACTGGGTGATAGACATTACACTTATTTGCAAGATAATCAAGAAATATGTCACTTATTGGGAGTATAGGCTGTGGTGCATTGCAAATTCATAAATATGATTTATGGATTGCACTGTATTAACTTGCTCTTTTTGTTTTTTTGGACAAGTATGTGTCCGCACTTTACATATGTCATAATAATAAAGAGTTAATGAGGGGATATTGATAGATGATTACAATGAAGCTTCTTCTTTCACCAATAATTTGTGGACTGATTGGATGGTTCACTAACTATCTGGCCGTGAAAATGCTTTTTCATCCACATAAAGCTATTAAAGTGGGGCCTTTTACAATTCAGGGGATTTTTCCTAAACGTCAGAAAGAGCTAGCACTGCGTTTGGGTGAGATGATTGAAAGAGAGTTGATTTCACACGCTGATATCAAAGATGTAATCAATGACCCAGGCTTTTTGGATAAACATAAAGATGTTGTTCTTGAATATCTGGATGTTTTTTTCAGGGAGAAACTGGTTTCTTTGCATCCTATGGTAGGCATGTTTCTTAATGATGAAACTATGAAGACTGTTAAGGGGATGCTTTCTAAAGAGCTTGATGAAATGCTGCCTAAACTTATTGAAACCACATCTTCACAACTTGAATGTTCTCTTGATTTCAAATGTCTGGTTCAGGACAAAGTTGAATGTTTTTCCATGGAACAGCTTGAAGGAATCCTGTTCAGTATAATGAAAAAAGAATTCAAATTCATCGAAGTTATTGGTGGTGTGCTCGGATTTATTATCGGTCTGATTCAGATGGTACTCTTCATTCTGTAACAGTTGATCTGTTCTTTTCAGCCCTGCCTTTAAAAGGTCAGGGCTTTTCTTTTTTTTTGCTCCAGTAAAAAGGGCAGGCTGTATAAAAATACAGCCTGCCCTTTTTAAAATCATTTTCCAGCTTTGAAAATAACAGCTTACCTAAACTGTAAAAAGTTTTTGATAGTGTTAAATAAGTTGGAGGCGATAGCTAACCTGCGCAGGTCTTTAAAAACATTTTATGACGTTCTGCGTAAGGTGGATACTTAAAGAAGGCTGAACCTGAAACAAGAACATCTGCCCCTGCTTCAACGAGTTCACGACAGTTGTCCATAGTTACTCCGCCATCAAGCTGTATAAGTGTGTCAGCACCTTGCTCAGTAATCATGGCTTTGAGATCACTAACCTTCTGACTACAGAAGGGGATATATTTCTGTCCGCCGAAACCGGGGTTAACAGACATAATCAGCACCATGTAGAGCTGGGGAATCAGATATTTGATTGATTCCAGAGGTGTTGCCGGATTGAGGGCAATAGCTGGTTTAACGCCTCTATCTGCAATGGCGGCAACAGCTCTTTCGAGATGATTGGTGGACTCAGCGTGAATGCAGATCAGATCTGCCCCTGCATCAGCAAATTCATCAATGTAGCGTTCGGGCTGCTCAATCATGAGATGGCAGTCGAAGAAGAGATTGCACTCTTTACGCATTGACTTGATGACCGGAGGGCCGAATGTGATGTTAGGGACGAATCTACCGTCCATTACATCAAGGTGTGCCCATTTGAGTCCAGCTTCTTCAAGGGCTTTCAGTTCGTCAGCAAGACGGCTGAAATCGCATGAAAGAAGTGATGGGGAAATGATCGTTTCCTTGGCAGTCATTATTTTTTCTCCTTGTCATCTGTCATATCAAAATCAACTTTGATTTTAAAAAGCTTGCTGGCAGGCAGATAAAGTATACGTATTCCGGTTTTGTCAGTCATGGACTTGAGAGTTTCTTGTACGGTTTCTTTGTCAGGACCGATGAAAGTAAACCAGATATTGAAGTCATTTTCACGCAGATAGTTGTGGGTAACTCCGCTGTGGCTGTTTACCTCGGCAACAAATTCATCAATTTTATCTTCAGGAACGCTGGCGGCGCAAAGAGTAGAGTGCCAGCCAAGTTCGCGTGAACCGAAGTTAGCACCGATGCGGCGGATAACCCCGTCAGAGCGCAGGGTGTTGACCCTTTTAAGAGCTTCATCCTCACTGCATCCAACCTGTTCTCCTATCTCAGCATAAGGGCGGGAGACAATAGGGAAACCGGATTGAATGATGCCTAGAATCTGTTTGTCTACTGCATCCATTTATTTGTCCTTTCTGGGCTTTTTCTTAGGCTCGTATGAGCATAGAGGCTCAGGTCCCAGATAGTTGTCTTTCATGGTTGCTGCGCGGGCACGGCAACCGCCGCAAACTTTTTCAAATTCACAGTGACCGCATTTACCATCATAGGTTTCTGGATTGCGCAGGTTCAGAAACTGGGGCGATTTAGCCCAGATCTGCGGGAAAGGAATATTGCGGACATTACCACAATCAAGGTCAAGGTAGCCACACGGCTGAACTTGCCCTGTATGGGATATGAAACAGAAACCCACGCCGCCAAGACAGCCACGGCTGACAGCATCAAGGCCGAAGTTTTCAAAGTTAACGGGGATTCCGTCTTCTTTGGCTCGCTGGCGCAGAATACGATGATAATGCGGAGCACATGTTGCTTTGAGCTGCATATCGGTGGTTTTCTGAAAATCGTAAAACCAGTTGAGAACCTCTTCGTATTCGTCAGCAGAGATAACTTCTGCGCCGAGTTCGGAAGCTCTTCCTGTGGGAACCAGCAGGAAAATATGCCATGCAGATGCACCAAGATCTTTTGCAAGATGGAATATCTCTTTGAACATGTGCAGATTGTTTCGAGTCACAGTGGTATTGATCTGAAACTCAATGCCTGCATCTTTAAGATACTGGATTCCTTGCATTGCTTTATCAAATGCTCCAACTTCACCGCGAAATTCATCGTGGTATTCAGCTTGCGCCGCATCAATTGAGATAGAGCAGCGTTCAATGCCTACTTCCTTAAGTTTAACGGAATTTTCAGCAGTAAGCAGAGTTCCGTTGGGAGCCATTACACAACGCAGATCTTTAGTCTTGGCATATTCCACCAGTTCAAAGACATCGTGGCGCATCAATGGTTCGCCGCCGGTGAAAATGATGATGGGGTTGCCTGTTTCAGGAAAGGTATCGATAAGGGCCTTTGCTTCTTCAGTGGAAAGTTCCCCTGGATAAGGCTCGGGATGTGCTTCAGCACGGCAGTGCTTGCAGGCAAGGTTGCAGGAACGGGTGATTTCCCATGCAATAAGGCGCAGCGGTGGTGATCCGTCAGCGTTGTTTGCAGGAATCGGATTTACGCCCGGATGTCCTCCGGGATGACCACCCGGTTTTTTTCCGGGGTGACCGCCGGGATGTCCACCCGGATGTGCAGTATTTTTTTCACTCATATTATTTATTACCCATACGTTTGAGTACGTCTTCAGTAAAATAGGTCAGGATAATGTCGGCACCGGCACGTTTAAGGCCGATAAGCGATTCCCAGACAACAGCTTCTTCGTCAATCCAGCCGTTCAAGGCTGCTGCTTTAATCATAGAGTATTCTCCGCTGACCTGATAGGCAGCGACGGGCAGATCAAAATTATCGCGGACCTGACGGATCATGTCCTGATAAGGTCCGGCAGGTTTGACAATAAGAATGTCAGCGCCTTCTATAGCATCTGCTGCTGCTTCACGCAGGCCTTCACGGGCATTTGCGGGGTCCATCTGGTATGTTTTACGGTCCCCGAATTGAGGTGCACTTTCTGCTGCATCGCGGAATGGGCCGTAGTATGCGGAGGCATACTTTACAGCGTAAGACATGAGCGGCAGATCTTCATATCCGTTTTCATCAAGAACTTCTCTGATGGCGGCGACACGTCCATCCATCATATCTGACGGGGCAACCATATCTGCTCCGGCCTTAGCGTGCGATAAAGCTGTTTCAGCCAGAAGTTTCAGAGTAGGGTCGTTAAGAATACGTCCGTTTTCGATCAGTCCGCAATGTCCGTGGGAGGTATATTCGCACAGACATACATCTGTGCAGACCAGAAGTTCGGGCCAGCGTTTTTTTATTACTTTTATTGCCTGCTGAACAATACCTTCTTCGGCATATGCCTGAGACCCTACAGAGTCCTTTTCGGCAGGTATTCCAAAAAGTATAAGACTTTTCAGCCCATAGGATACAGCCTCTTCAACCTGCTTTTCCAACTGTTTCAAGCTGAGCTGAAATTGTCCGGGCATGGATGTAATAGGCTTTTTAAAATCAGGGTCGTCACTTTCTGTGACAAAGTAAGGCATCATTAAATCAGCAGAGGAAAGGGAAATTTCCCTGACCATATCACGTATAACAGGGGAACGCCTGAGTCTGCGCCCTCTGTGGAAGTCAAAAACCATTATTATCCTTCCTTGGCTAATTATTTGTATATAAATATCAAATCCCGGCGAACCTCATAGAAGTCCGCCGGGATTGTTCTTTTATCGTCGACAGGACGACTGTCTGGCTTTGTCTGTCAAAAACAGTCCAATGCTTTTCTAGTCTTTTTTGATTTCCTCGTCAGTGAGGTAACAAGCCGGGTCCTGAGCCCAGATATCATCATAGTATGCTTCAGCTCTGGCACGGAAGTTACCGCCACAGATAGGCAGGTAGCGACACTGAGCACAGCGACCGCCAACATGAGCCTGTTTGTTTTTGAGCTTGTGAAGCAGTTCGATGTTTTCGTCAGTCCAGATTTCAGAGAAAGGACGTTCGAGAACGTTGCCGAAGGTATGGTTGCGCCAGAACTGGTCGGCGTGAACCTGACCGTCCCAAGAAATACAACCGATACCGCGACCTGAGTTGTTTCCTTCATTGAACTGGAGAAGTTCGAGAACTTCTTTTGCTCTTGCAGGATCTTCTTTCAGCAGGCGCTGGTATACATATGGTCCGTCAGCGTGGTTATCAACGGTGAGGATTTCTTTGGGCATTCCTGCATCAAAAAGAGCTTTGGTCTCATCCATGATGAGGTCAAGCAGCTGACGGGTTTCAGCATGTGACAAATCTTCCTTGATCAGTTCGGAGCCACGGCCTGAGTATACCAGATGGTAGAAACATGCTCTGGGAACGTCAAGATCTCTAAGAACCTGGAAAACTGTAGGAACTTCGGTCCAGTTGCGTTTGTTGATGGTAAAGCGGAGGCCTACTTTGAGTCCTTCGGCCTTACAGTTTTCAACACCCTGAAGAGCTTTTTTATAAGAACCGGGAACACCGCGGAATTTATCATGGGTCTCTTCACCACCGTCAAGAGAGATGCCGACATAGGAAAGACCTACCCCTTTAAGTTCTCTGGCTTTTTCTTTGGTGATGAGTGTACCGTTTGTAGAAATAACAGCTCTCATACCCTTGCTTGTAGCGTAGCTGGCAAGCTCGACCAAGTCTTTACGTACCAGAGGTTCCCCTCCGGAAAAGAGCATTACTGGTGCTCCGAATGATGAAAGATCGTCAATAATTTCTTTTGCCTGTGAGGTGGAAATTTCATCCTGTCCATCAGGATCTATAGCCTGTGCATAACAATGAACACACTTGAGATTGCAGCGTCTGGTCATGTTCCAGACAACTACTGGCTTTTTATCTTTGGAAAACTGCAACAGATGAGAGGGAAGTTTTCCGGATTCACGTCCGTAGCGCAGAGCATCGGAAGTTTCTACTGCACCACAGTAAAGTTTAGAAATACCAATCATTTATAAAGTCCTCCCTAGCTACGGGATCACCGCGCCAGGCTATCAGTTTTGACGACATGTTTCAAAAGGAACAAGGAAGAATCTAATTATTATATTCATTCCGTCAACCATAGAAACATTCGGTTATGCGTAACAGATTGCGTGGTTTGGAGTAACACAAATGGCGGCAAGGGAAAAGAGTAAAAGATGAAGAAGTCTTGATAAGTTTAACTGATTGATAAAAAAGGATAAAATTTAGTTTATTGGTCTCTTAACAGTTAATTTTAATTAAAAATAACCTCCCCGTTTGGTTCGTATTCCAAAGGGGAGGTATAAAGTATCTCTAGCAATGTACCTGGCTAAATTTTTATATACTGCATTTACATCTAAATAAATGGTAGAATAAAATTATTACACAGCTCCATCTGTCAGGCATAGAGTCATTTTTGTCTGGAGTAATATTAAATTTATTTAAACTGTTTACTTCTATGAAGTGATCGAAACCTGCACCCTGCGGTTAAGAAGTTTATTGTATTTTGTACTGTTCGGGACCAGCGGTCTGGTTTCACCAAAGCCAGTAACTCCGATCCGTGAATCCGGAATGGGGAAATTAGCAATCAGATATTTTTTAACAGCTTCAGCTCTTTCCTTGCTGAGTTTTAAGTTATACTCCGTCGAGGCATCAGAGTCAGTATGTCCGGCAATAATGATATTTTTATTTTTCAATTGATCGCTGATAAGTGCCTTACCAAGTTCGTTCAGTAACTGGAATGACTCCGGTTTGATTTCAGCAGAGTCACTGTCAAACTGTACGGCCAGATTAATCGAGCGTGTCTTAGTCTGAGTTGCTGCTTTAGGAGTAACTTTAGGAGGAGCTTCCACAAAGGATGGAGTCTGGGTTATTTTGTCAGTTGTAATCTGATGTTGAACCATTGGCGGTGCAGGTACGTCCATCATGTCAGGCTTAAGTCCGGCAATCATGCCCTGAGTTGTTTTTTCATACCTTGCCCATGAAGTGAGGGGGACAGCCATATCGGTGGCAATGGCACGAATAATATTATAAAATGCGGATTCCGGCATGCGATGTTCGCGCTTTATCAAGATGAAATCATCATCCATTTTCTTTTCAATTCGTCCTGACTGTTCAAATGAACAGACCATCTGTCCACGTTTTGTTTCGTAAATTTTAACTTGAACACTCAGAGCTGAATCGTCCATGGTATGCCCCAGATAAAGATAGGGAACAAAACCTGTTACCAGTAAATCATAGCCACGTGAACGGGCTGTGTAGAGGGCTTCTTCAAGTCCTCGGTAGGTCAGAGTGTCATCATAAACCATGGACGGAAATATTTGTAGGCTGGTCCAGTTTTGCCAGATTCCTCTGGCAACCTGTTTGCCCCAGTCTATAGAATTGGGCATGGTCTGAGTAACCTGAAACGGGTAAAACAGGGCGGAAAGCGGTCCATAGTGCGGCTTTTCAGGTCTTGAGTATACCATAAGCTGTGATAGCTGAACATCGGCATCTTCATAGTAAATAGATTGAGTCGAGATCTGCGGCTCAAATTTTGTGCAGGCCGATAAAAGCAGAACAAATATTATCAGGTATTTTTTCATTGTCAGTAGGGGTGAAAGGTTATTTCCGTGTCTGAAAATTGACCATAGCTTATACGAGTTAATATAAAGCAAATTTCATGCCGCATATTTGTATATTTTTAAAGTTATTAACTGCAATGAATCGCACCATCATTTGCAGATTAATTTATCTTATAAGCATATTTTCTATAAATATTTTTTTAAATACTTAATTTAATCTAATAGATGATATTAAATTTTTGTGTTTCTTAAGAAAAAACTTAGCTTAAACTGAAAAGGGCGACTCTTATGTTAAAGAGTCGCCCTTTATTATTGGATCAGTTTGGTTGGCGATGGTGCGGCCTGCATGGATTCAAGTATCTGTTCTTTGGATTGAATCAGGCTTTGCCTAAGTTCCATCTTTCGTTGAACAGAGAGTTTTTTGAATTCAGGTTGCCTTGTCAGTTCAGTCAATTGTATCATTTCACCTTTGATTCGTTCCACTCTGCTAAGCAGGTCGCTTTCAGGTGAGCTGACTTGAGAACAGGCTTCTGCAAGTTCAGAAATTTCTCTGGCCATAGCCCTGAAATTTCTGGGGTTGATCTCTTTCGCAAGTCTGATGCGTTCTTTCACATTAAAAATCAACCCGTTAATCCATCCAAACATAAATTAATCCTCAACAGAGCTGTTAAATTGTCGGCTGATTAAAATTCATATAAAAGCCGAGAATGACCAATAGTAGCACAACAGGCATCACCATTGAAAGCACAACTCTCATGTATGTCGTATTATGTATGTTTTTGTATGCAATGATCGAAATAGCAACACTTAAAATTGCTCCGATCATATCACCTACAACAGGCAGCACACTCAGAATTATGGGGGCATACGAGTATGCCGTAGCCCTGAATGTTGCCTGATATCCACGGTCTCCTGCACCGAAAACCATGAGCATGATGTGAGTTATTCCAATCAGAGGAAAGCTTATTCCTGCCAGCATTAAAGGGTATAACAGTAGCGAGAACAGTGCTGACGATGTGCCTTCTTTTAATGATTCGGAAATAACAGAATTATTAACCATGTTTCCCACTTCGGAACCAATATTTGAATCTATTCCCGACATGGTCCAAATAAAATTACATATTTCCTGAAATTCCGCCAGTAGGAGAAAAAATATAAGTGGTTTAATGAACCCACGTAGTTCCATTCCCTGAAAAAAAGATGCAGGGGAGATGATAATTTTTTTGATTGTCATGAAAATTCCGGGGAAAAATCCGTATTTTTCAAGATTTTCAAATGGTACTTCCTGTGCGGAAATATTGTTATTCTCTATTTCATCATCTTCCTGAGAGAGACTGTTTTCAGGTTTCATTGAATGAAGTCTTTGCCAGATATCTTTCTTTTCTTCCTGAATCTGTTCTTCATGTATACTTTGGGGTTGTTCAGGCTCTTCCTGATCGGAAGTATATTCCGCTTGAAGGGTTTCATCCATATTTGGATTTTCTTCTGCAAAACCATGCTCATTATATGGTTCAGTCTCATCAGTAGAAGACTCGTCGATCGAGGATTGATACTCATATGTTTCTTCAGGAGATGCAGAAGATTCAAATTCCATATCCGGTTCAAGGGCTGATTCAGGGCCCAATTCACGGAATTGAAATTTGATCTGACATTTAGGACAGGTTGCAAGCTGAGCATTGGCCGGGATTTTATCCTCGGGAATCTCGCTGCTGTAATTACACTCGGGACAAGTAACTTTCATATTAAATCCTTGAAGCTGTTTGTCTGGATATTTTGGTCAGACCTAATAAATTTTATACTGTTAGGCAATGCCAATTGTACATGTTCACTCTTAGAAATTTAACTCTGGCAGAATTACAGGCGCGTTAGGATACATTTTTAAAGGCTTAAGTATACTTGTTGCCAAGTTTGGAAATTCTTTTCCCAATTGATGTTTGAAACGCCCATCAGTTGCAACATTAAATGATTCAAGTTTTGATTCAATGTGGCTTCTGCTTTTAAGCAGATGTGTCAGATGACTGATATATGCCATAGAGGCAATTCCTGATGCGTTTTTAAGACCTTGTAGTTGTTCGTGAATTTTATTTTCAAACATAAGCTCATCTGAATTACGAAAAAAACGCATTTGCAGGTCCGGCCACAATCCGTATCCGGCGCGACAATGATTTTCATCAGGGTAAAAGGTTAGGCGGGGCAGATACCAACTGCTGCATTCATTATAAGAAGCAAGGCTGCGTAGTAATGCCCATCCTTCCTGATGCAGACGTTCATCCGCATCTAAATAAAATATCCACTCACCGCTGCATCGGCTTAACATGCGGTTTCGCTGCTTGCCGAAGTCTGCATTAAGAGGATGATGTCTGTTAATTATTCTTACTCCGGACTGATGGCTTAGTTTCGGGTAATCATTTTCATTACAGCAATCCCAGACAAGTATAATTTCGTGCAGCCAGCCAGGGAAAGAATTTATAAACTTATCAAGGTCAGGTTCGTTTGGGCTGAGTATTGCTGCACCGGAAATAGTTATGTCTTTATTTGTTTCAGGCAAGGTTATTTCTTTCAGGCCGGAAAATATTTTTTGCAATTTTTGATGTTCTGTTTTGCTGTCATTTCTTAGATCTGGATTAAGTATAAGATGGCAGTTTGCAGTATTGTATCCATTTTGTCCAAGTAGCATAAGTATGGACCACATCGATGAATCCGTAAGTAGAAATGTATTGGGAGTTTCTGAAATAATTTTTAATACTTGCTTTTCAGCAGTGCGGATATGGTCTGGATACAGGCCGCAAATAATCAGCTTTAAATGATCCTGTTTATTTAGAGCAATATTTTTAATCAGTTTTCCATCTGTAAAGCCGAAAATTATGAGCGCATCAGCACTTCTTCTTTCGGCAAATTTAAGATGCTGAATGGTAGCCTTTTCAATATCTGCTTCTGGAGAAAAGACTTCTCTTCCATGTTGACCGGAAAGTTTGAAGGCTAAAATTTGTTTGGAATATGTGTCGAAAATATGGCTCATAGTAATTATCTGATTCGTTTTTGATCTAGAAGTTCCATATAAATGTGAGCCAGTTTTTTGACAATCCTTTGTGCATTGAACTGTTTTGCAGCTTTTGCACGACCTTTCTCGCCCATAATTTTAGATTCATTTGGATGAGTCAGCAGGAAACGCACAGCTTCTGCATATTCTTGAGTGCTTTTGGCTACAATTCCAGTCTCACCATGATCTACAAGCTCAAGTTGCGCGTTATCACGCAACCCTTTACTTGGATGCGTAATGACAGCTAGTCCTGCAGCCATAGCTTCAGCAATGACAAGGCCGAATGATTCTCCTGTGTCGTTGGCATGGGCAAGGAATGAAACTGAATTCAGGAAGAGTGAAACCTCAGTATCCGTTAATACAGGAGGTAGAAAATTTACATATTCCCCAAGTTCATGGTCACGGACAAAACTTTCGGCTTCAGGAATTGCTCCGATAATGTTGTAATTAAATGGAGCGATTTTTTTTTGAAGTACCAGACCTTTTAATATGGGTAAAAAATCAAGAGCAAATTTAGACCATTTGCCTTTGTCTGCACGAGAAATTCTTCCGAAGGTATTTGCCGGAAAAATTCTGTCTGATGGACAATTTTTTTTGAATAAATCTGTATCAACCGGATTATATAGTACTGAATATTTGGGTTCAACAGCGGGGATACCGTTCACCGTTTCAAATCTTTCGGCGCAAAAATGTGAGACAAACAAGTGCCGGTCAATCAATTTTCCTTCAGGACTGGGATCATGATGACCGAAAACGTTTGTTTCGACCAGAACAGGGATGCCAGCCAGTTTGTACGGTCTTAGAGAACCTGGTTCTGCCCAGCCCGCGCGGTGAATATGTACAATCTGAGGACGAAATTTTTCTAGAAGAGGCAGCAGAGCCAGACCTATGAAAGTATCAATACCGGCTAGCCTCAGTAATTTGGCTCTGGGGCCGTCTATCGGTGAGTATACAGCAACTTTGAATTTGCTCCTGTCCAGATTGCTGACAAAGGATTGCATTACCTTTTCGGTTCCGCCCAGACCAAGGGAGGAGACAACATGGAGTACTTTGATTTTGGTATCTGGCATGATCAGAAAGAAATGACAGATTAGTTCGATGAAGTAAAGATTCAGAGTTTTTACTATTGAGAAGTATGCTTTGAAGGGATTACAGAAAAAGCCCCTGCAAAACAGGGGCTTCCAATTTTCATATAAGCAGGAGCTTCGTTTCTTACTACCTTCCGCCGTATGCGTTTGCTGCCTTTTTAAGGCGCATGGTATTCGGTGCGGGCATAGATTGCGCATTAGGCATTCCATAACCGGGATCATTAACAAAACTACGTCTTATGTTAGTACTTCCGCTACTGGAAACAGACTGAGTTTCCATTGGAACGGCAGCCTGTGCTTCCTCTGTAGGAATTATTTCTCTGTATGCTGAAGCAATTCCATCAATTATTGTTATCACTTCATCAAGCTTGGTTGTATCCATTTTGAGGTTGGCCTGCAAAAGTCTGGTGTTGCAGAACAGGTAAAGCTGGCTGAGGTTTTCAGCAAGGCTTCCACCTTTTTCTTTATTAAGACTTGAGGTCAATTCGGAGATAACTTCTATGGCCTTGGAGATAAGGATACCCTTTGCTGCGTAATCCTTTTCATCAATTTTAATTTTAGCCTGCTTCATGAATTTAATTGCTGCATCATAAAGCATAAGGAGAAGTTCTCCTTTGGAAGTGGTATGGACCTGAGTTGAAAGATAAGCGTGTGCTGCTTTGTGCATTTATTGCTCCTCCTGATTTACTCATCGGTCGATCTTTCAGGAAACATTAGAGGGATTTTTAAATTTTTCTAATTTTTTTATTTAACCTTGTGTCAGCTGATTAATGCTTGATGCAAGTTGTGCTTGCTGTCCCTGATATTTACCGAGCAAGGTATCAAGACGTGAGAATTTATCTTTGAGCATACGTTCTTTATTGTCAACACGGCGCTCTTCTCTTTCAATTTTGGTATCAATATTCTTAATAATAGTTTTGTAGTTGTCCTCAAGGATGCTCAGGGGACCTTCCTCACCGGTCATTTCGGTGAGAGCCTCACTCATTTCACCTATCTTACCTAGCTTGAGGTGGACATTGATAGCGTCTGCTGCGCTGCTGTTAGAGTTTCCGAAGACGCCGTCTGCACGACTTTCAACACGCAGTGCAATACCAGACTCTGGATTTCCAGGTTTACCGGTAATCTGCCATGTATTTGAATCCACCAGCGCTTCATGCCCATCAATGGTTGCCGAAATGAGTTTTCCGCCGGAAATTTCGTACTGGACATTATATTCGCCCGGTTTTGAAACTCCTGAAATTTGAGACAAAAATGCAATCTCAGGAGATTCACTTTCTCCCTGATAATTTGTTGCAAATAGCTGAGCCACACCCATCGGGTCATTTTTAAGTGCCTTGTCTAGGTCTTCGTCTTTGATTTCCAATAAGCCAGACTTGTCACCACCTGAGTCCGCATTGGTCAAAATTCCTAATTGCGAGAGTGCAGAATATTTATCACCGGAAGTATGTCCTGCAGTGTCTTCAGTATACCATGAAAACCCGATAGCTTTATTCGAAATAATATCTTTAAGACGTTGTCCAACAAGAAGTTCAACACCGTAGTTACCAGTTAACAGCGATCCATTTGCACTGTCAGAAGTGGTATCAACGGCCGTTAAGTCCATAATCATCGTCCTTACTTTGTTGTTCTCCTCGACAAATTTTTCAATATTCTCCTTCATCCCTGATGAATCAGTGGTAATACCGAGACTTATGGCGGAGCCGTTTGTAGGCTTTTTTAAATTTAATGTTATACCGTCAATAGCATCGGAGATAGAGTTTGTATCACGTTCTATCCATTCAGCTGCACCCGGTGGGTATCCATCAACTTTAATCTGTGCATTCTGGGCGGACTGTGTTTCCAGAAAACTTGCCGGAGGATATATCATCCCTGACGTATTGGATATTACAAGCTGATTATCTTCACCAAGATCCATTCCGTATATTTGTAAGTGAAATTTTTCTCCATCGTTGATGGTTGAAGCCCTGATTACATCACGGGTATCAGCATGAGCGTTAATCATACTGACGAAACCTTCCATGGTAGTGCCTGCAGGAATATTACTGAGGGTGATTGATTCACCTTTGTATGAAAAAGAAAATTGTCCTGTAGATGAAAAAATAGAGTCTTTAAGAGAATCCGTACCAAATTGTACGACTTTAACATCGTTCTGGGCCAACTGGTTTATCTCAATGGTATGGGCACTTACCAGTGCTTGACTGTTTGCTGTTGCAGTGAGGCTGTCTTCATCGGATGAGGTTGCTGATCTGGTCATGAACTCATCAAGAGTGTCCATAGACTTAAGAGTCGTCTGCAGAGATAAGAGAGCTGTGTTAAGTTCTTGAAATTTATCAATTTTACTTGACCAGGATGTCTTCCAGCTTTCGAGTCTGTTTATGTTTATACGTTCGAGCTTGACCAGACCTTCAATCATTGTATTGAAGTCTGTGCCTGAGCCAAGCCCTGCAAAGCTTATATTTCCTGAGGTGTAATCAGACATACTATTCTCCGGGAATAATTTTCCCTGGTTATTATCTCACCTCAATGTATGCAAACAGAGTGCCATTGTTTGGATACATGTTGTCGGAAATGAATTAAGACAACTTCCTCTGCCGAGAGTTTATGAATTTATTAAGGAAGCCGGGCCGAATACTCGGGCCCGGCTTTTCATTGTCTGACTTTTCCAGAATTATTATGCTGTCAGTGACGGATTGTTATCCGATGAGCTGCATTGCCATTCTGGGCATGCCGTTTGCCTGTGAGAGCATAGCTACTGCAGACTGGGTCAGAATCTGATTACGAGTGAACTCGGTCATTTCAGTTGCTACATCAACATCAGAGATGCGTGATTCAGCAGCCTGAATGTTTTCTGACTGGATTGACAGGTTGGTAATAGTGTTTTCCAATCTGTTCTGCAGTGCACCGAGGTTAGCGCGGATCTTATCCTTGGAGGTGATCGCGTTGGTCAGCTTGTCAAGAGATTCCTGTGCCATTTGCTGAGTGGAAATTGAGTTACCGGCGGCAAGCCCAACACCCAGAGCGGAAGCAGTAGATGTGCCAATGGAAACATAATAGTAATCTTCTGCAGAGTCGTTAGCGGTACCGAAGTGAACCTTGACTGGACCAGTCGAAGTCAGCCCGCTACCTTCGTGAGAAGAAGTTGCTCCAGACATGTTACCATTAAGCAGGTGAATACCATTAAAGTCAGTTGCGTTTGCAATACGAGTGATTTCTGATGCCATTGCCTGATACTCGGAGTCGATGATCAAACGCTGGCTAGAGTTGTAGGTACCGGTTGATGCCTGTGTTGCAAGTTCCTTCATACGAATGAGCTTTTCATCGATAACACCCAGAGCGCCGTCAGCGGTCTGGATCATGGAAATTGCATCGTTGGCGTTACGGATACCCTGATTAAGAGACTTTACGTCTGCACGCATAAGTTCTCTAATTGCGAGTCCTGCAGCATCATCAGCAGCGGTTCCTACGCGAAGACCTGAAGACAGGCGACGTGTAGACACACCGAGGTTACCGTATGATTCCTGCAAGTTGCGCGAAGCATTCGCGGCCATCATGTTGTGATTAATTACTAAAGACATGTTTTCCTCCTTGAAGTGATCTTTGGCTTCCTTGCCAAAAACATTGCCTTGGAACCAAGGTTCACAAAGCTAACTGGTCCATCGTTGCAAACTTGATCGTCTGAAATATAGATTTCTTTAGGGTAATGAAGGTAATTTTTTTTATTAAATAAAAAAAGGGACCTCCGTTTATGGAGATCCCTTTTTAGAATATAAATTTTTATTAAATATGATTAACGTGGGGTTACATGCGCCAACCTTTTACGTGCCTCATCAAGAGGGATTCCGCTTTTGCCTGCAATATATTCCAGATTTTCTTCTGCATCAGATCCGCGCAGGTACATAGGCACAGGCATAGTGTCTGAGTATTCTGCATGTAAGGCAGCATCAAGAATATCATGTGCTTGCGGTGTATTGAATATGCTTGGCATTTTTATGAAGTCAGAGGTCTCAGCAAAGAACTCATCGAAAAAAGCTTTGTTTCTACTTAACCCGCTTCCGGCAACCAAGGCCTTAGGCTGTTTAAAAGATTTTATTAACTGCACAGCTTCTTCTACAGAAACCGGTAGCGGGGGAGTCAGTGCTGAAAGTATATCCGTCTCACTATCAAGTTGTTCAAAACCCTGAATATAGACTTTCATCCGGCGTGAATGAGTAACTGCCCATACAGGTAGATTTTTGACTGTCGCCGGTCCCTTAGCAATCAAAGGCAGATACTCCATCGCGGCAATCTTAGCTCCGTTTCCGGCAATCAGGCCTGCTGCAGCTGAAAAAACAAGTCGTAACCCTGTAAAACTTCCCGGTCCGGCAGCAAGGGCAACGCGTGAAACATCTGCGGCAGTACAACCGAACAGGTTAAGAGAGTCTCTGATGGACGGGATGATGAAATTTACAGAACGCCCCGGAACAACCAGTGTTTTAGACTCAATCAATTCATATTGCTCATCTTCATCTTCGCGTCTGGCAATGATGATCTGCAAGCTTTCTTCTGTTCCATTAATGGCTAACAGAAGGTCGTTTTTATTTTCAGAAAAGGAACTCATTTACTGCTCAAAGTCCTTACTATATCATTAAAAATTGCAAAGGCCATAAGGCTGAAAAGGAGAAGCAATCCCACTCTGGTCGCTGCGGCCTGTAGTTTTTCACTAATCGGTCTGCGAAGTATTGTCTCAAGACTGAAGAACATGAGGTGCCCACCGTCGAGGACCGGAATAGGCAGAAGGTTAAGCAGGCCTAAATTAATACTGATGAAAGCCGTGAATTGTAAAAGTTGTAATAATCCACGTTCAGACTGCTGCTTAATAGCCTGTGCAATCATAATCGGTCCGCCTATAGAGTCCATAGGGACAACCCGTTCAACCATTTTGACAATACTTGTGCAGATAAGTTTGGTAACACTCCAGGTTTGTTCTGCCGCCGCTGCTGCACCGGATACTCCGCTGAGTTCGACTGTTTTAGAATCTCCTGAAGCAACAATACCTACAACCGGGCGCCTGATTGTTTCCCCAAAAATATTTTTCAGTTCCTGAACTTGCGGTTTAACAATGAGACTTTCTTTTTGACCATCTCTAAGCACGGTAAAGTTAAGAGAATCGCTTTTACTGGTTTGGATAGTGTTGGCAAGGTCGCTCCAGAAGACAATCTTTTTGCCTTGAATGGATAATACCTCGTCATTGACTTTTACCCCGGCCTGAAAAGCGGGACTGTTCGGCTGAAGTTCTCCAACTATTGGAGCAAGTCCCATCTGTCCATGAGTGATGATTATTCCCCAGAAGATGAGCCATGCAAGTACAAAGTTGAAAATGGGTCCGGCAGCAACAACCAGCATGCGATGCCATGGAGGACGGCTCATGAAAAGTTCTTTTTTCGTGAATCCGTTTTCCTCGGTCATATCCCTGTCTTCACCGGCAAGGCTTACATAACCGCCTAAAGGAATGAGGGATAACTTATAGTTGGTTGCCCCCCATGTGAATCCGGCTATTTTAGGGCCGAATCCAAGGGAGAAAGCTTTAACACCTATTCCAAGTATACGGGCTACAAGGAAGTGTCCAAGCTCATGGAAAAAAATAAGACCACCTAGAACCAGAATAAAATCAAGTATCCATGTCATATTTATCCCTGATTAATGGAATCCATCACATCGCGTCTGGTTTTTATATCCAGCTCCAGTACCGCACCTGCTTCACTTACGTCACATCCGCAATGACTTTCAAGAGCATTACCTATAATTGCCGGAATGTCAGTGAATCCGATTTTTTCATGTAAAAATAAATCTACAGCTACTTCATTGGCCGCATTGAGAACAATGGGATGGCTCTGGCCTGCAGCAAATGAATCCGCTGCGTGTTTCAGGCAGGGAAAAACATTGAGGTCTGGTTTTTCAAAAGTCAAAGTTCCTACTTCGGCAAGGTTGAGCTGTTTAAGCTCAAGAGGAACTCGCTTCGGAAAGCACATGCAGAAAGCAATGGGAATCTGCATATCCGGCACACCGAGGTGACCGAGCTGAGATCCGTCAACATATTCAACTAGAGAGTGAATGATGGACTGTGGATGAACCACAACATCAATCTGTTCTGGCGGCAGGCCGTAAAGATGGCATGCTTCTATAAATTCCAGCCCCTTATTCATAAGAGTGGCGGAATCAATGCTGATTTTTGCTCCCATATCCCAGTTAGGATGGGCAAGAGCCTGTTCACGGGTAACTGATTTTAAAAAATCCCAGTCTTTTCCTCTGAAAGGTCCGCCGGACGCAGTCAGAATCAGTCTGCTGACATCTTTACCGTCATGACCTGCAAGGCCTTGAAATAATGCATTGTGTTCAGAATCAACAGGAAGAATAGTTGCTCCTGTTCTGTGACATGCTGCGCGGATAATATGCCCGCCCAGAACCAGTGATTCTTTGTTGGCAAGAGCGATCATTTTGCCTTTTTCAGCTGCTGCCAGAGTAGGTTCAAAACCTGCTGCACCGACAATGGAAGAAAGTACAAGTGAAACTTCTTCAAGGGTGGCGAGGGTTATATATGCATCCGGTCCGGTCAGTATTTCCGGAGAATAGTCAGCCGGCAACAGACTTTTAAGTTCTTTGGCAGCTTTATCATTTAACACAGCAAGGTAGGCTGGGCGGTGTTTTATGGCCTGCTTTGCAAGCAGAGATGCGTTTCTGGCCCCTGCCAGTGCTACGATTTTAAAAAGATCAGGGTGCTGTTCGATTACTTTCAGTGTACTTGTTCCGATGGATCCGGTACTTCCCAGAATTGATACTGTTCTGGGGAATTCAGGCAATTTGGCATTAGCCGGCCATGGTGAAATATATGTTTGCAAGTTGATATATCCGTCTGGGTTATGAGCTTATTGGGTTATGCTCTGTTAAAAAAAAGCGTAAGTCTGTCTTGCCAGAATGTATACGGGCAGAGCAAGGACAAGGCTGTCGATGCGATCCAGAACTCCTCCGTGGCCCGGCAGGATTTTTCCTGAATCTTTAATCTGGAGCTTACGTTTTAAGGCTGATTCAAAAAAGTCACCCATCTGGGCGGCAATGTTTAGGGAAGCGGCAAGTGTCACCCAAAGAACAATGGGGGCATGTCCGAAAATTTTACCGAAAACAGTGCAGCAGATAATGCAACCTATAAAGCCCCCGAAAGAGCCCGCCCATGATTTTTTAGGGCTTATTGCCGGCCAGATCTTCTTTTTGCCGAAAAATGTTCCGGCATAAAAAGCAACTGTATCTGATGCCGAGGCTGAAAGTAAAACAAAAAGAATCTCCCAGCTGTTCATAGATGTAATGAATTGAAGAGTTACCGGAATATAGACCAGTCCTGCAAAAAGAATCAGGCTGTCATGATATGATGCCTTATCAGGTGCAGAACTGAAAGAAAAAAGAAACCTGAAGTTAAACAACCAGAAAGCTCCAAGCATTATGAGCAGCATCCAGACCGGAGAAACCAGAGCGGAGGTAATAATAATTCCTGCTCCGGACGCAAGTCCGACTATTCTGGAAAGTCTGTTGGAACTGTCCTGCCAAAACATGGAATAGAATTCGTGAAGTGCAACAACACTGAAAATTGTTACGGCTCCCGTAAGAACGTAGCCGCCCATGATCAGGGCAGTGGCAAGTGTCGCCACGAGAAGCAATGCTGTGATGATTCTTTGGTGAAGGCTGCTAAGGGGCATGAAATCCTCGGTTAAAATTTCCTAAATATGTACTGAATAATACGGTGCTACTTCCAAAAACTATTCGTCTGTAGTCAAATTAAGCTTATCAAATCTAGAAATTAAAGCTTAAAACCAGTTTATTAGTCATAAAATGAATTTAAACTGACAAAAAACTCCATTTTTATAATTCATTAATAGTTATCGGGCAAGTCGTAAGAAGTTAATTTTAAATATAAGTTTTATCATAATTATCACTAAATTTGTCTTGCTTGCTCAGGCATATTTTAGTCTATTCTTAGATTACGGAATATTTTTTCACTAAGGGATTAATTTCTATATTTACATTAGGTAAAATTGGAAATTATTTTTTTAGATAATTAGCAACTAATTGAAATTGTTTGCTCTTGCTGTATTTTAATTGTAAAATTGTATAAGATGATGTTAAATTGGCAGTAAGTTTGAGGGTCGGGTCTTGGGAGGACATGATTTTGCAAAGCAAAATAGCTGAACTAGCGGCAGCAAGTACTGCTGATATTGAAAAGATTCTTGATGATGCTATCATTAAGTCCGGTAAAGCCGGATGTCGCAGAGCTATTGAAAGTTTGTCCTGTCCGATTAAAGCAATGTTTGCAGACTTAATAGGTGTTCAAGCGAGTCTTGTGGACCGCCTTACCGAGATCGGATTAGCTCTGTCCGGGGAAACTCGGGTGGAGAGACTCTTGGAAATGATAGTTGATGAAGCCCGGGTTCTTACCAAGGCCGATGCGGGAACTTTATATATAGTAGATAAGGATAGCCGGAAGCTTAATTTTTCTATTCTACAGAATGACACCATGAAAGTGCGTATGGGGGGAAGTAGTGGTAATGAAATCAGCCTTCCTCCTGTACCGCTATACTCAGCAGGAAACAAACCAAATAAGTCAAATGTTTCTTCATACTGTGCACTGACCGGTGAAACCGTCAATATTGCTGATGTATACGAAGCAGATGGATTTGATTTTACCGGACCCCGAAAGTATGACGCAGCTACTGGATATCGTTCAAAATCCATGCTGGTGCTGGCCCTTAAGAATCATGAGCAGGATATTATAGGGGTCTTGCAGTTGTTGAATGCCGTTGGTGACAATGGTGAAATTATAGAATTTTCTGATAATATTGTGGACATTGTCGGTTCACTTGCTTCACAGGCAGCTATTGCCCTGACTAACACGCAGCTGATTCAAGGTCTTAAAGATCTGCTTTATTCTGTTATCCAGAGTATTGCTGCTGCAATTGATGCTAAATCTCCATATACCAACGGGCATATCGAACGAGTTGTGACTCTTACGATGATGATTGCCGATAAGGTTAATTTAACTACCGAAGGGATATATGCTGATGTGGAGTTTGCCGAAGATGAGCTTGAGGAGTTAAAGCTCGCAGCCT
Organism: Maridesulfovibrio zosterae DSM 11974; assembly: GCF_000425265.1. Taxonomy (NCBI): domain Bacteria; kingdom Pseudomonadati; phylum Thermodesulfobacteriota; class Desulfovibrionia; order Desulfovibrionales; family Desulfovibrionaceae; genus Maridesulfovibrio; species Maridesulfovibrio zosterae. The sequence continues at coordinate 77,764 of NZ_AUDC01000012.1, read as the reverse complement.
GGATGCACGATGTGGGTAAAATTTCTATCCCTGAGCATGTTGTCGATAAATCTACAAAGCTTGAAACTATTTTTGACCGGTGCGAGTTGGTTGATGTCAGATTCAGGCTTATTTTTGAAACGATTAAGAACAAACAGCTTGAAGAAACTATTGCAGCAATGGCAGTAGGTGCGGATGCTGAGCAGATTTCTAAAATTGAGATGCATTATGCTGTTAAAATGGAAAGGGCCGAAGATGATCGGCAGTTTATTCTTTCCTGCAATGTCCCTAAAGAATTTATGTCCGATGAGCGTATTGCAAGAGTTGAAGAAATTGCAGCGCGTACTTACGAAAGCGGGGGGGAAACATTCAACTGGCTTACTGAAGATGAAGTTAAAAATCTCTGTATCCGCAAGGGAACACTTACCGCAGAAGAACGTAAAGTTATTGAAAGTCATGCTCAGATTACTCTTGAAATGCTTAACAGATTGCCGTTTCCAAAGCGTCTTTCCCGTGTGCCGGAATACGCATCCGGTCATCATGAAAAGCTTGATGGGTCCGGGTATCCTAAAGGGCTTACTGAAAAGGAACTTCCGCTTCAGGCCCGAATTATGGCTGTGGCTGATATCTTTGAAGCTCTTACAGCCAAAGACAGGCCGTATAAGGAACCTATGAAACTGGCGCAGGCAATCAAAATACTTGGATTCATGGTTAAGGATCGTCACATTGATCCCGATGTTTGCAGTCTTTTCATTGAATCTGGATTGTATATGGAATATGCCAAAAGGGAATTAGACCCTTCACAATTTGAAGAGTAAGTCTATCTTACGATATTTTTTCTCCCATAAGAATACGTCTTGCTCAGAATATCTTTTCTTTATCTATAATAAATAAAAATGGTAGATACTCATTTAAGTATCTACCATTTTTATTCTTTTCAGGAAGGTAATTGTAACAGTAAACTACAGATGAAAATTATTAAAAGTTTTCGGAAGTCTTGAGTTCTTTTCTGAAAAGGGACAAGTCATTGAAGACTTAGTTTTATTTTTTACGTTTATTGTTGTGATCCCAGTGTTTTAGGACGGTATCAATAGTCCTCAGTCTGGCAATTTTGCGTGAAATATCGATAATGGCCAGTTTGATCAGTCGGTCCTTTTTAGGATGCATGTACTCGCCAGTGAGGTTGAGTGCATATGACTTCGGAGGATCAGATTCAACTCCTAGAAAATCTCCATTGATATCAACTAGAGCACTATATTGCTCGTAATCTTCATCATATTCGATTTCTACTTCGGACATACCTATGACTACGTAGTCAATAGCATCATCACGGGCAATGGCGATGATTTCGTTTTCGGCGACAGTCTGCTGTGATGTTGCATAGGACTGTTTACATGCATCAAGCAGGAAACCGGTAATTGCGTTATCACGATGAGTTTCAAATCCTGCTTCGTTGAATTCCTGCTGTAGAGATTTATTCAGATTGCGAGTAAGATTTTCACATTCCTGCTGGGTGAAATTTTCGCCTTTAATTCTTGGGATTAAAGCAAAGACAATAGTTGGTTTTCCTGTCTTATTATAAATTTTGTACCCGTCTTTACCTCCGCAAAATCCAGTGCTTACGAAAACAGCCACAAGCAAAATGCTTAACAAAGACGACATGGTGAATTTAACTTTGCTCATGGTTTACTCCTTGGCAGTTAATTATCTTCTGCACCCATCCAGATCTGCTAACGCATTGATCAGGCTGTTGTAAAAGTGAACATCAGAAACAGTGCTGTGTCTTTTGGCAATGGTTGCATCAACTGCTTTGATACATTTTATGATCTCTCCACCACCCTGAAGGATAGCAGCCGTCGTGTAATTGCGTTCTATATAGGGACCGAGATCGTTATCCTTAGTTCCTGTTTTAATGGTCAGGGTGTATTCCGTTTCCGGCTTAGGCATGCGCATACTTGTCTGGTATACATTGTCTTTTTCCATAAATCCAGATTTATCGGTTCCCTGCTGGAAAGTGACGCCAAACATAGAAACTGCGGCGTGAAGTGCTTTGCGGATAGCAGGAAATCTGGTTTTGGCAGGCAATACGAGGTTTTCTTCAGATAGAGCCTGCGCTGCCAGCATATGAGCAAGGGATATGTATTGTTTTGTATTCTGAATTCGTTTGATTGTTCCTTTAGACAAGGTAATATCTTTTATTTCGCAGGTCTTACTTGAGAACAGGTGCTCGAAATCAGCAAGGCAGTTACCAAGTTCGTCCTGTGCGTTTGGCTTAAGTCTTTTTTTGTCAGTAAAGAACCCTACAATTGCAGCTCTGATCTGTCCGGAAAGAGGATCAAGGCTGAAATTCTTTGTCTTATCCAGATATGGTACAGAAATGAGCATTGGCACGGAGTATACTAAAGATTCTTTTTCAGCTTGAAAAAGCAGAAAATTGAGACCGATGTATACACTGCCTTTGTACAGAATATCATCTCCTGATCCGAATTCGTCAACAAATGATATTACATTATCTACAAAGAGCAGGGGGACCAGAATTGCTGAAGGATCAAATTTTGTATTAAATCCAGCTCGTTTTATGCTTACTTCGTCATTCTTAGCAGCAGCTCTTTTCAGGAATCCAAGCACTCCTTTACGGAGTGCTTTTTTGAATTCCTTGTCTTTCAATATAACTTCAAGCTCTGCTTTGTGTCTGTCCTTTTCTTTATTTCTAACCTTGCCTATGGCTGATTGAATAATATAAAGCTCCCGTGCTTCTGCATAGGATGAACAAAGGATTGCTGAAAGCAGAATTAAAACTATACTGAGTCGGCTGAGCATAGTTTTACCACTGGTAGCCCTGAGTAGAGTTCTGGGCTTCTGTTTCTTTTATTTTTTCAGTCTTTTCTTTGGAAGACTGGCTGTCATCTTTAAGGCCTTCAGCGCACTGGTTAACATCCTGCATTGATGACTTGGCTGATTCTGCATTTTTGAAACCGCAACCAGCACCACCAAGAATAAACAGCAGTGCCATGCATAGAGCAATCAATTTTATTTTATTCATTATTTTCTCCTAAAGAACTAATTAATCGAGTTCGGCTTCTTCAATCGCAACTGATTCAGCCTTCTTTTCTACTTCCTTATAACCTTCTTCTGCTTGACTTGCGAGTCTCTTTTTAAGTCTGCTGCTCAGTTCCATCTTTTTCTGGAAGTATCTTTCAAGAATAGTAGTTATCTGGGTGTTTTTGCGGCGTGCAGTCATGATGATCTTGCTGATATCTTTACCCTGTTTAGAGATAAGTGCGGAGTTTTCTTCAATGTAGTTGTAGTCATTATTAAAGTCATTGAAAAGTGTAACAAATTTTCTAATCTGTTCCTCTGCTCTATAGATCTGCGGGAGTGCAACAACACCATAGATGGGATTACTTGCGGCATTTGCAATTAACTGAGCGATTATCAGTCCTGATTCTGTCATAATTGCTGCCTGTCGGACAGCTTCTGCAGCAACTTTATCAGCTTTTTCGTCATAGGCAGCCATGGCACTATCTATGTTACCGATTACGTTGGATGATTTGTCCATGCTCATGTCATATAATGCGTTGGATGCATGGATATTGTTAGAAAAGGTGCTGATAACGGCATCAATATTTGTAAGCTGTTTTTCCTTAAGTTTAGAAAAGGTGTTAGCTTCAGATTTAATTTTAGATTCCAGGGCCTTGAGCCTTTTTCCATTTTCTGCAATTTTTACAGATGCTTGTTCAATAGAGGTTGTCGGCTCATAGGAAAGGTCTTTAATGAATGCTTTGATAGAGATTTTTTTCATCCCTGTTGAGCATACACCTTGTGCTGTGTCCGTAGCTGTTTTGTAATCATTATTCATGGCAGCGATAGTTGCTCCAACCAGTCCCTGCAAAGCTTTTGTTTCATTAAGAGCCTTGAGCATTTTTTCTCTTATTTCAATTGTTTGCGCAGCTAGTTCTTTGCTTTGGTCAAGTTTTTTGAGAATACTGTCAAGACTGTTAGGATTATTACCCTGAGCCTTGCTCGCATTATCTAATCCTTTGACAAGGTTATCAAAAAAATTACCATTGCTGGCTTCTGCTTTCTTTTGATGCTCTGCAGTTAACTTTTCAGCCTGTTTTTTCTGCTCAGGTGTAGCTTGTTTAACTCCAAAGAAACTGCCGAATATTGCTGCAACGGCATCATTCCCAGCACTTTTTTTGCCCCCGTGAACAGATTTCTTCCCGGTTTTTTTGGTAATTTTTACTTTGTCATCACTTATCGTGGATTTGATTGTAACTGTATTAGTTTTAGCAATGGGCGAAGATGGGTCGGCGACGCAGAGTTCAGACAGAACATATCCTTCAAAAGAATCACCATGTACTTTATAAAAACCATTTTCGTAACCGATGATATCGAAAGTTGTCTGAGGTGAAATTTTAAGTGCTGTCTTACTTTTAGAGCTTGGAGTATCGTGAATTACGGCAAGTTTTTTATTTCTGCCCCTTGTTCCCAGATAGTTACCGAAATCAAGCGTGATATATTTATAAAATACAAATCCGGTTTTACCGGAACCGTCGGTGCGTTTTACTTTATACCAGCTGCCGCTTTTATCTAAAAGCTCAACCTGTGTGTTTTTTGGGAGCTTATCAATTACTGCGGTCTTGGATGAAGCTTTTTCTCTGACATTCAGAAGAAGAGTTGATTTACCTGTTACAACAGGCGTTATAACTTCTGTTTCAGTTCTGACGGCAGTTTGTACCGGAGCCTGATTGCGTGGATGTGCCTGTGGTATGCAAGCTGTAATAAAAATAGATAATATAATTGCCAGCCAGCACCATATTCTTGAAGACATGAAATACCTCCCTGTTCTCATGTAAGCAAACCAATATCCATGAAAAATTGAAATCATGGGGTTACAGTTATTTTCCCTAATCGGAAGCTATTGCACATTTTGTTGCCATTATAAAGTGTTTTAACTGGTTTTTTTGATAAAAAAGATAACGTATGAAAATACAGGATGGGAAAATATAACTCATAGGGGATTAGCAATATTTTAAGGATATTAGTATACATTCCTATACTGTGTTGAGATAGGGGATGAAAAATATTTAAATTATGAATTTAGTCATAGATGTATTACAGTATGTTTATTGGTAGTATAATTTATGTAAATTGGTGGAGTCTTAGAAAACATATGGCCGTGTTAAAAAGGGGGATGTTTTCATGATTATTTTAGATAGCATAATTAAAGGAACATTACTAATAGGTTGGATAGTAGTCTTGTTGATTCTGGCTTCTCTTGCGGCTTCTGAGAAAGGGGACGAAATTCTTGGAGCAGTTTCCACTCAATGCAGTTGGAAATTAATATCGGCCGATGCAGATAATTCTGACTCTACCATAAGTAATCCCGAGACTGGATGGGAATATCTTGTTGCATATGCAGATGATACGTATACACCTTTTTCAATTATTGCTGCTGTGTTAAATATTGTTCGCCCTGGTTGGGCTGATGTGGGAAAAGCTGAAGTTAAAAAAGGATACCCGATAGAAAAGTTAGATTCATTATATTTTCCACTTTTTGATGTTGTTGACGAGCATCTTAAAGCAATTGTTCAAAATGAAAATATTGATCCTAAAACTAGTGGTATCAAAAGAGAAATATTGCCGTCAGCTTTTTTAGAACTAGAAGAGAATAATCAGGGCTCCTTAAAACTACCGGAAATTGCACTTAACTGGATCGATTACAAAAGAAATGATAATCACAAGATAGAGAAACAGAACAAACTTATAGATACTTTTTTCTTTATGCTGGTACTCGGTGCATTCGGGAGTCTGGTGTTTTTGATTAAAGATTTTTTGGATCCTATAACGAATACCAGTTATGCCCAATATCTTTTCAGACCTATACTCGGGATGTTTCTGGCTATGGCTGTGTTTTTGCTGGATCTGCTTACACATTCATTTTTGTCGACATCTTCAATAGAAAATTTGCGGGTCGAGCCCCTTTATATTTTAGGTTTTGCTGCTGGAATGCTTGCAGAACAAGCATATGCCGCAGTTAATTCAAGAGCGCAGAAAGCAATTGACAGAATGATGAAGGATCAAGAACCGCCATCATCTGAAGTTTAAGCAAGTAATGTAGTGGGTTATGATAACTGTTAGGATGGTCTAAGGTGAAGAGACTTTCATTCGTTGTTGGGAGGTCTTCCGCGAATAGACGTTCTATATAACGAAGACTATGAGCCCGGAGGTTAATGTGTTAATTTTTTGGTATTGTCGTTTAAAATAGAAAAATCCCCGTGGAGAAAATCTTCACGGGGATTTTGGTGTTGCTTCAATATTATATCTGATCGCCTGTCTTTCCGAAGCGGCGCTGGCGTCCGGCATAGTCTGCCAAAGCTTTGTCCAGTTCTTCGGGGGTGAAGTCGGGCCAGAATACATCAGTGAAATATAGTTCCGAATATGCAGCCTGATAGAGCAGATAGTTTGAAAGCCTCTGCTCGCCACTGGTACGGATAATCAAGTCGGGGTCAGGTTGTCCAGCTGTATATAAGTAGTCGGACAGGTTTTCCTCGTTGATTTCATTTTCACTGATTCCTTGAGAAATCATTTTTTTGCAGGCTCGCACCAGTTCATCACGCCCTGAATAGTTCAAGGCAAGATTAAGGGTCATGGATCTGCAATTCTCAGTCTTTTTGATGGTGTGGGCTACAACCTGTTTTACGCCGAAGGGGAACTCTGAGAGTTCTCCTAGAATTTTAAGGCGTATATCCTGCTCGCGCAGGCTGGACAATTCTTTCTTCAGAAAGATTGTCAGCAGGTTGAAGAGCGTTGCAATCTCATCCTTTGGTCTGGCCCAGTTTTCCTTTGAAAAGGTGTAAAGAGTCAGATGCTTAATGCCTAGTTTTCGGCATTTAGTTACAATTGCTTTTGCTGCTTCTGTTCCGGCTTTGTGCCCTTCGCTTCTTGAAAGACCGCGAGCCTTTGCCCACCTCCCATTTCCGTCCATTATAACGGCTAAATGTCTGGGCACCATCGTATTAGATTTCCAGAATTTCCTTTTCTTTTACAACACAAGCTGCATCACATTTTTTGACAAAATCATCAGTGATTTTCTGAACATCGTCCTGAGCTTTGCGCTGTTCGTCTTCGGAAATATCCTTGTCCTTTTCCAGCTTCTTCAGAGTGTCATTCATATCACGGCGGACGTTACGGATGGCAACTTTGGAATCTTCTGTATATTTTTTAGCTATTTTTACCAGATCCTTACGACGCTCTTCTGTGAGCGGCGGAATGGAAATGCGTAATTGCTTACCATCATTAACCGGATTGAGACCAAGGTCTGACTGCATCAAAGCTTTTTCAATAAGCGGAAAAGCTCCTTTGTCCCAGGGCTGAATAGTAATTGTGCGTGAATCAGGCACAGCAACAGAAGCCAGCTGAATGATGGGAGTAGGAGTGCCGTAGTAATCAACAACTGTCTGGTCGACCAGAGATGTTGATGCTCGGCCTGTGCGCAGTTTAGCGAAATCGTTTTCAAGGCTGGTCAGAGCGCCGTCCATTCTTTTTTTGCCATCGGCAAGAACTTCATTAATCATTATTATCCTCCGTGAACAATTGTTCCAATCTTCTCACCTCTGACAACTCTTCCGATGTTCCCTTCTTCGAAAAGGTTAAAGACAATTATCGGCATATTGTTATCCATGGCCAGTGAAGTGGCTGTGGAGTCCATTACACCCAGTCTTTTTTCAAGTGTCTCAAGGTAGGTGATAGATTCATATTTAACTGCGTCGTCATACTTCATGGGGTCTTTATCGTAGACTCCGTCAACTTTTGTAGCTTTTATGATAGCTTCAGTTTTAAGCTCCATAGCTCTTAATGCTGCAGCGGTGTCAGTCGTAAAATAAGGGTTACCTGTTCCGGCTGCACAAATTACCACCCGGCCTTTTTCAAGGTGACGGACGGCTCTGCGGCGAATGTAGGGCTCAGCTACTGCCTGCATGGGAATTGCAGACATAACACGTGTGTCACAACCCATTTTTTCAAGGGCATCCTGAACAGCAAGAGCGTTCATGATAGTTGCAAGCATTCCCATATAGTCGGCAGAAGCACGGTCCATGCCTTTTGCTGAGTCAGACATACCGCGAAAAATATTTCCGCCGCCGATTACCAGAGCTACCTGCAAACCCGCTTTTGCAGCTGCAGCTATTTCACCAGCAAACTGGCTGATTGCTGCGGGCTTAATACCGAACTGCTGATCTCCAGCCAGTGCTTCACCGCTGAGTTTGATCATTACCCGTGAATAGTGCAATTTGTCCATAGTTTCCCTCGTTTTTCCGCGGAACTTGTCCGGTTATGAGTACTTGTCCGACTTCCGGATGTTTTAGTGTGTCAAATGGGGAAATTTAACCCCTTGTATCCGGTATCTTCACATATTTTTTTTTACAAAAATCTCGCTGATTCTAGCAGGAAATTATTATTACTGCCAATCGGCCTGTGTAAAAGGGGAGTTCAACCTGAAATTACCCCTTTAAAAAGCTCAAACCCACACGGAGGTGATCCGTTATGAATTTGAGCTTTGAAAAATATCTATCATCGAAATTCTCATACAGTCGAGGTGGTGAAAATGCCACATCGGAGCCGGAGTATTTCGCCGTGAATCTGTGCTGTGAATATCAAAATTATACAGGTTCAATTTTGTCCTTGGTAGTAGGAAATATGCTTGTTAAAAAATGGACAAAAAAAACGGGCCTTGCGGCCCGTTTTATTGAAGTCTTATTCAGCTTCTGCTTCTTCTTGCTCTTCGGCAACTGCTTCCGCAAGGTTGATGCGGGCGAAGCGTCCGATCTGCATATTCTCACCGAGAATAGCGATGGTCTCATTAAGGAGGTCCTTAATGGTCTTTTTATCATCTTTAATGAAAGGCTGTTCAATCAAACAGACTTCCTTGTAGTATTTATTGATACGTCCTTCGACGATCTTTGCAGCGATATTTTCAGGTTTGCCTTCGGCAATTGCCTGCTGGAGGTAGATAGCTTTTTCTTTCTCCAGAATATCCTGAGGAAGTTCTTCAGGATTTACGCAAAGTGGGCTTGTTGCTGCAACCTGCATAGCGAGGTCTTTGGAAAGCTGAATAAACTGGTCTGCTTTAGCAACGAAGTCAGTTTCACATTTAAGTTCAACCATAGCAACGAGTTTACCATTGCTGTGGGTGTATGTGCCGATCAGACCTTCGCTGGTAGCGCGACCTGCTTTTTTAGCTGCTTTAGCGAGACCTTTTTCGCGAAGATATTTAATTGCTTTCTCTTCGTCACCATTAGTCTCATTAAGAGCTTTTTTGCAGTCCATCATTCCTACGCCGGTCTTTTCGCGCAGGGACTTAACCATCTGTGCGGTAATAGCCATGACTATTTTGCCTCCTGAGGAGTTTCTTCTGCTTTTGCTTCAGTTTCTACAGCTTTTTCGGTAGCTTTAGTCTTTTCAGCTTCCATTTCCTTGTCTTCTTTACGGCGGGCTGCGCCTTCAAGACAAGCGTCTGCCATGTGAGCTGCGAAGAGCTTGATAGCACGGATAGCGTCATCGTTACCGGGGATGATGTAGTCAACCATATCTGGGTCGCAGTTGGAGTCTACAACAGCGACTACTGGGATACCGAGTTTACGGCATTCCTGAATAGCGATCTGCTCACGCTTAGGATCAATTACGAAAGCGATAGTTGGGGCACCGTTAAGGTCTTTGATACCACCGAGTGCAAGATTAAGTTTTTTAACCTCACGACCCATCATTACGATTTCCTTTTTGGGGAAACGTTTGATGGAACCGTCTTCGAACATTTCCTCAAGGTTTTTGAGGCGATCGATGCTTTTTTTAATTGTCTGGAAGTTGGTAAGAGTACCACCCATCCAGCGGTGTGTTACGTGGAACATGCCAGCGCGGCTTGCTTCAGCAGCAATTGCTTCCTGAGCCTGACGCTTGGTTCCGATGAACAGGACCTTTCCGCCTTTAGCAACAGTATCAGAGATAAAGTCGTGAGCTTTACGGAAAAGCTTAACAGTCTGCTGCAGGTCCATAATATGGATTCCGTTACGTGCGCCGAAAATGTAAGGACGCATTTTGGGATTCCATCTGCGGGTCTGGTGACCAAAGTGAACGCCGGTCTCCAGCATTTGTTTCATAGTTACATATGCCATAATTTCCTCCTGGGTTTTTCCTCCATCCCGGCCGTAATGAACCTGCACCTGTTGCAGGCACCCTAGAAATTGCGCGGGATGTGCGAATTTGGCTACGCACCATTACAGGGAATTAATTTTAAAAGCAAGTCCCGGTGGTAGCTTTTTGGAAAAATATTTTTGATTTCATAGATTAAGCAGGACAGAATAAATCCTTTACTGCACTGGAATTTTTGATGATTCATCGGAAACGACTGTATTAGTGAGTGTGCCGATGCCTTCGATTTCAATTTCGACTTTGTCACCGGCATTTATAGTACCGATCCCGTCTGGAGTTCCAGTCATAATTACATCGCCTGGATTGAGGGTCATGATCTGAGAAATATAGCTGACCAGCTGTATTGGAGTATACAACATATCCGAAGTGTTGCCTTCCTGCCTTACTTTATCATTAACTATTGTCCGGATAGCCAGTGATGTTGTATCAAGACTGGTTTCAATGCAGGGGCCGATAGGGGCGAAAGTGTCAAATCCCTTGGCTCTGGTGAAAAGGGTATCCTTACGCTGGAAATCTCTTGCTGTGACATCATTGGCGCATGCATAACCGAAAATCAGCGGTGCAATTTTTTCAGGGGGCATGTTTTTAATTGGTTGCCCGATGATTACAGCCAGTTCAGCCTCATAATCAACTTGTTGTGAGGTTGATGGAAGAACTATCGCATCATTGTTGCCGATAATAGCTGACGGCGGTTTCAGAAAGATCATAGGCTCGTCACCCAGATCCATATTCAGTTCGCTGGCGTGTTTTTTATAGTTAAGCCCGACACAGATAATTTTAGAAGGAACTACAATGGGGAGAACGGTGCTTTCAGAAAGCGGGATTGTTTCAGTGTTAGTCAATCCGGCAATCAGAGGTTTGAAATGGTCTTTTTCAAATGTCGCATAAAAAATTTTTTCGTTATGCCTGATTCTGAAAACTTTCATTTATTCTCCTTGAGGAATTTAAACAGATTGTCGTTTGATTATATCATAAATAATAAATCAATCAAATTAATTTTCCTGTCTATATTTAATAATAAATGCCGTTTATAACACGCACTTATCACACATTGCTTCGCTATCTTTATCTTCATCGCCTGTTATGGAAATTACGAGGGGAATCACTACAGGATCACGTCCCAGAACTTTACGGAAAAATCTGCGCAGAGCAGAGCGGATGCGTTCTTTAAGTTTTGTTGTCTGGCCCGGAGGGATATTTTCGTATACATCAAGGACAATACATTTTGCATCTTCCAGCAGATGTGAATATTGCTGTTCGAAAACAAATCCTTTGGATAGAACTTCCGGTCCGCGCAGTATCTCACCTGTAGAAACTTCTACGACCAGTGCAACAATCACCAGACCTTCGCCTGCGAGAAGTTGGCGTTCTTTAAGGACTGTCTGTCCTACATCACCGACTCCTTTACCGTCTACCAGCGTACACTGCACCTGAACATTTTCTTCAAAACGTATGCCATGCAGCAGGAAGGTCACCGGCTCTCCATCTTCGATTACAAGTGCCCTTTCCGGGGCTACACCTGTTTCAACAGCAAGCCGTGAATGTTTGATAAGGTGGCGGTATTCTCCGTGAACCGGAATGAAATATTTAGGTTGTACAGCTTCAAGCATCATGCGCAGTTCCTCTTTGTGCGCATGGCCGGAAGCATGAATTCCCTGAACTTTCTCATAGAGTACTTCTGCACCAAGCTTATAAAGCCTGTTGATTACTCTGGTAATGGCCTTGGTATTCCCCGGAATGAAGCGCGAGGACATGAGCACAAGGTCACCATCTTTAATAGAAAGCTGACGGTGGTCTCCGGTGGAAAGGCGGGCCAGAGAGGCAAGTGCCTCTCCTTGTGATCCTGTCACCAGCAGTACAACTTCATCATCACGGTAATCAGGCAGGTCTTGAAGATCTATTATGTTGCGTTCATGAACTCTTAATTTACCTTGTTCACGGGCGAGATCAATATTGCGTGAAAGGGATTTACCGCTGATGCCGACTTTTCTTCCTGTTTCTTCAGCCAGGTCGAAAATTTCCTGCATCCGCTGAATGTGGCTGGAGAAGAGTGTGACCAGAATGCGGCCTTCGGCTTCTTCAAACAGATCACGCATGGAGCTTTTAATTTCGCGTTCAGTAAGTGCGTATCCGTCCTGCTCGATGTTGGTAGAATCAGAAAAGAGCAGTGTTACACCCTGTCTGGAAAAGTTTTTAAATGCTTCAAGATCGGTAGCGTGACCATCAAGAGGATTACGGTCGATTTTAAAATCACCGGTATGTACAACCCGTCCTACCGGTGTTTCAATGCCCAGTCCGAATCCGTCAATGATGGAATGGCAGACTGGAAAAAAATTAACAGCCATATCTCCAAGCTGTATACGGTCATGAGCTTTGACTTCACGCAGGTCTACATAATTTTCAAGATTATGCTCACGAAGTTTGTTTTCAACCAGACCAAGTGTAAATCCTGAACCGTAGACCGGAACATTAAGATATGGAAGCAGCCATGGCAGGGCGCCGATGTGATCTTCATGACCGTGAGTAAGCACGATTCCTTTAACGAGGTCTTTATTGGCAAGAATATGGTCGAAACGCGGAATAGCGATGTCTACTCCGAACAGGGCATCGTCAGGGAAAATCAACCCGCAGTCAATAACCACAACAGATTCTGCTGTACTGAGCATCATACAGTTCAGCCCAATTTCACCCAATCCGCCGAGAGGACATACCGTAAGCTGAGGTTCGCTCATTTTCTTAGCTCCGCATAGGTCTTGCCCATGACTTCTTCTAGTTGTTCTTTGAGCTTGAGGCGATCGCGCACAGTGTATTCAGAAATATCTATAGGTGGAAGCGCTTTGATTTTGATGTTTTTAAAAGGATTCATCCACATGCTTCCTTTTCTACAGACTTTGTCTGCGCCGCACATAACAATAGGAGCGATAGGCTTTTGGCATTTAAGAGCCAGAACCATACCACCTGTTTTAAAAGGCAGCAGTTGCTTAGGATCGGGATTGCGTGTGCCTTCAGGGAAAATCAAAGGGGCGTTTCCGCCGTTGGCAACATCAATCGCATTCTGGATATCACGCATGCCTTGTCTACGGTTTTCCCGGTCAATAGAAATATGGTTGGCAGCGGTCATTGCATGGCCGAATACCGGAAAATCAAAAAGTGATTTTTTGGCTACAAATTTGAATTGCCATGGAGCAAGAAATTTAAAAAGCAGCGGAATGTCATAAAAACTCTGGTGGTTGACCATGAAAACATAAGTCTGGTTTTCATCTAGCGCGCTTAAATCAACATCATTATTGCTGGCACAGAGCCAGACAACAAGTCTGCCCCAGTTGCGTTCACACCAGTGACTTCCGGCCTGATTTCGGACAATAATGGCTACCATTGAAAAAAAGATGGTGGCCGGAAAAAATACAATGTAAAAAAATAAAGTTCTTAATATGTTCACGGTAATTTAAGTCGGTTAAAGTATTTAATATATATTTATGTATGCTGACTCATCATAGCTACATATAGTATCACATGGATTACATTTCAGTCATCTATACTCTTGAATTTTGTCTATACTTAAGAGCAACCCCTTAAGTAGTTTAATTTTCCTCGGTAAACAAGGGGGGAGCTGCAAAAAAGAAAAAAGGCCTCAGCAGATGCTTCGGCCTTTGTTTCTTTATTGAAATAGCTTGGAATTAATCTTCGCTTTTTTTACTGAATTCTTCAATAATTTTTTCAGCAATTTGTGGAGGGCATTCTTCGTAATGCGACATTTCCATGGTGAAAGTTCCCTGACCACCTGTCATGGAGCGCAGATCCGGTGCATATTGCAGAATTTCAGACATGGGGACGTGGGCCATAACTTCGGTAACTCCGCTGGCAGAGTCTGAACCGAGTACTTTACCACGGCGGCTGGAAAGGTCTCCGATAATATCACCCATAAACTCGTCAGGAACTTCGACCACAACATTCATGAGAGGCTCAAGCAGAGCAACTCCAGCCTGTTCACATGCTTTTTTGAAAGCCATGGAACCTGCAACTTTAAAGGCCATTTCTGAGGAGTCAACTGAATGATATGATCCATCATAAAGCGTGACCTGAAAGTCAATGATAGGTGATCCTGCCAGGAAGCCTTTGGTTGCTGCCTCCTGAACACCTTTATCAACAGCCGGAATATACTGTTTTGGAATTACGCCACCAACAATACTGTTAACAAATTTATATCCATCACCCTTGGTAACAGGTTCAAGTTTGATCCAGCAGTCACCGAATTGTCCGCGTCCTCCAGACTGTTTTTTATAGCGCCCCTGAACTTCTGCATTGCCTTTGATGGTTTCACGGTAGGGAACTTTGGGAGTTTTAAGGATAATATCAGCTTTGTATCTGCGTCTTGCTTTTTCAACGGAGATTTCAATATGGTTCTGACCCATACCGGAAAGCAGGATGTCGCCGGACTCTTCATCACGGGAAAGTTTGAGATTGAGATCTTCAGCCAGGAGTTTCTGTATTGCCTGAAAAACTTTATCTTCATCTCCTTTTTCTGCAGGAGCAAGCGCAAAAGTGATTAATTGCGGTGCTATAGCAGGCTTTTTAAGTCCAAATTTCTCTTTTTCAGAAGAAAGGGTGTCACCTGTGAAAGTTTCTTTCAGTTTGGCAAGAGTAATAATTGCGCCTGGCCCAATTTCGCCTTTTATCGGTTTTTGCTCTTTACCAACCATCATTTGAATATTGCCGAGGCGTTCCTTGGAGTCGGTATTGGTGTTGGTAAGAGTCATGTCACCGGTAACTGTGCCCGAAAGTACACGGCAGACCGTGAGCTGTCCTGCAAACGGATCAGCAATGGTTTTGAAAACAAATAGAGCAACCGGTGCATCTGGGGAAGAATCGCGGGTGGAACCGTCTTCACCTATCCACGGAGCATGTTCCAGCGGTGAAGGCAGATATGTCTGGATAGTATCTAGAAGGAATGATCCCCCATTATTTTCCAGAGCAGAACCGATGCAAACAGGAAAAAGTGTGCGTTTTTTTATGCCGGAAGTGAGACCCTGTGCAACTTCTTCAGGACTGAGTTCACCTTCTTCTAGATATTTTTCCATGAGATCTTCATCGCTTTCCGCAATGTTTTCAATCATGGTTTCGCGCAGAACCTCAATTTCGTCTGCGATGTCGGCAGGGATACCAGCTTTGGCAAGTTTTCCATTCTCTTCGAACAGATAAGCTTGACCGGAAAGCATATCTACAAAGCCTTTGAAATTTTCCTTGATTCCTATGGGATACTGGAGCAGTACTGGGCTGATTCCAAGCGATGAACTCAGACTGTCAAATGCAGCATCAAAATCTGCACGGTCGCGGTCCATTTTATTGATGAAGATAACTGTGGGAAGTTCTGCATTTTCTATTGCGGCCCATGCTTTGCGGGCAAGTGGTTTTACTCCGTCCACAGCGTCGATAGTAAAAACTGCACCGTCGGCCGCAGCTAGAGAGTAGGGGCGGTCTCCGCAGAAGTTTGCGTCACCTGGAGTGTCGATAAGATAGTGGTCGTTTTTCTTCCACTTATAACCGGCAAAACCTGACTGGATTGAGCCGCGGCGTTTAATTTCTTCAGGTTCGGTATCAAGGGCTGTGGTCCCATCCTCGATTTTTCCGAGTCTGTCTATAACGCCGGCATTAAAAAGAATCATCTCTGCGGTTGATGTTTTTCCACAACCGCCGTGGCCTACAAGTGCAAAAGTCCTTTGGTTTTTTAAAGCTTCAGACATTCAACAACTCCGTTTCTCTGAATGTTCAACAGCCGGGACCATTATGACCCGGCTCACAGGTCTTAAGGTGCAACTTATAATTCTTCCTAATGATCCGTATAGGTATACCCATGCTAACATGTCAAGCATAGATAAATTATTTAATTTCGTGCACAAGTAATTATTAAGCAGGGCATTTTTTATTCTTAAAGAGGTTTTTAAAATTGAATGATATTCATATATACTCCTTGGAAACAGCTGAAATAGACTGTTGCGGCAACTGGCTGCTTTACCCCGAATCAGCTCCTGAAAAGCTTATTTTGTCATTTAAAAAGAACGGTCAGCTCGTACCTGTTCTGATTGCAAAAGAAGATGGTAGAAATCTACTTATTGCAGGACGCACGCGCGTTGCCGCAGCCGCAAAACTGGGCATGAAAGTTTCTGCCATATTTGTTGACGCTGCCGATGATATTTCCCGTGCAGTCATGCATCTTGAAGAAAACAGTTCCCGCACTGTTGATGACAGCCTAAGACTTGCCGTTTTTAGATTTTTTTTCGCGCGCATGGATAAAACCGATCTATCGAAGGAAATAGGGCCGCTTCTTGGGCTTAAGCTTAAATCTCGTGAAATGAATTTCTGGCTGGACTGGATGGATATGGAACCTGAGTTTGACCTGTTGCTTGCTGCCGGAAATATCCCGCTTGCAGCTGTCTCAGTGCTTTCCAGACTTTCAGCTTCTGATCGTATCAGTCTTCTTCCGTATTTTGAGAAAGTAAGCTGGTCCCGCTCCAATGCGGTTAATTTTCTGACTTGGCTTTATGAAACTGCCCGTCGTGAAGAAAAATCTGTTTCCGAACTTTTGAAAGAGGGAGCACTTGATACCGCAAGGGAAAATGAATCGCCAAAAGATGCTGTGGCCAGATTGTGCCGGTCAGCTAAGCAGTTTCGTTTTCCGCATCTTAGCAGGCTTAAGAGAGCGCATGAAAAAATTGTTACTGAAATCTGTGCCGGTACCAAATGGCGCGTTGATTGCGTAGGAAACTTTGAAACCGGGGAAGTCATGCTTCAGACCCGTTTTAAGTCGCGTGAAGTTATGCAGAAGGCCATGGATGATCTTGAATCAATTGAGAAACTTCAAGGCTGGGACGAACTTTTTGAGCTGGGCAGGGATAAGTGATGGCAGAAGAATTTCATCTCCCCGATCATCTGAAAGAGATTGCTAAAATTTATATAGACCGTTCCATGGTCGATGCACCGTTAACTGCACGGGTTACCGGCCGCCTGCCTCAATTGCCTGTTGAGATTGTCGATCCAGATAATTTCCCTCACGGAGAACTTGACGGCAAGCAGTCGCTTTACCTGAAAGAATACAAAGGTAAATTCTTACGCTTTTGTCCGGGAACACGTTATTACCACTGTTGCGGATATCGGATCATACACATCGGTGAAGGTTGTCCCATGGCTTGCTCCTACTGTATTCTGCAGGCGTACTTTCAAGATAATGTGCTTAAAATTTGGGCGAATCAGAATGATCTTTTCAGTGAACTCGGCAAGGCTTTTTCAGCTGATCCGGGAACCCGTTATAGGGTAGGGACCGGAGAATTTACCGATTCTCTGGCTCTTGAAGCTGTAACCGGATACAGCCGTGATCTCATAGAATTTCTGGGTGACTACCCAAATGTATGCCTTGAACTCAAGTCCAAGGTTATAGACCTTTCATGGATGGACGTAGTTAAACGTACCGATCGTGTTCTTCCTGCATGGTCACTGAATGCTCCTTTTGTTAACGAGCATGAGGAATTCGGAGTTTCAACTTTGCGTGAACGTCTTGAAGCTGCCCGTACCTGTGCTCAGGCCGGATTCCGAGTCTGCCTGCATTTTGATCCTATCATCCGATTCAAGGGCTGGCGTGAAGGATATGCAGAAATTATCGACATGATTTTTGATTACGTCAAGCCGGAGCAGATAGCTTATTTCAGTCTGGGATCATTCAGGCATATGCCGCATTTGAAGCCGATCATTGAGAAGAACTTTCCTGATACGACTTATAT
The DNA here is from genome assembly GCF_000425265.1 of Maridesulfovibrio zosterae DSM 11974. Taxonomy (NCBI): domain Bacteria; kingdom Pseudomonadati; phylum Thermodesulfobacteriota; class Desulfovibrionia; order Desulfovibrionales; family Desulfovibrionaceae; genus Maridesulfovibrio; species Maridesulfovibrio zosterae. The sequence goes on along the minus strand of NZ_AUDC01000012.1, from coordinate 59,804 downwards.
TTTCGATGAATTCATTACCGGAAATGATAATAAAATGCGGCTGCTGCGACCTTTACGCTTGCGTCAGTTCAAATTTATAGTTGATCGTCTGCGATCTCACGGTATGGATAAGCAGCTTTATTTTTGCATGGAATCAACTGAGAACTGGCAGGATATATTCGGCTACACCCCCAAAGACCTCGGCGGACTAGGTAAGCATTTGATGAAGCAGGCTTTTGGAGAGTCGTAAATACTTTCTGCAGTCAATTTGAGACATGAAGTCCTGCCGGACGGGCCTGTGATTAATGCTTCTTGCAGAAGACTACAAAGAAAGCAGAATATACGCCGTTTACTTGTGCATTTTCGGTGTTTATTTTGTGCTGTATGTTGCACTTTGATATATTTTTTTTACCTAAGTACTCTGCAATATAGCTTAAATTTACTGGCATGAAATATGCTTTATTTGAGTATATAATGGAGGTATAAAAATGAGCTTTATCAGTACATTTGGCAATTGGTGCAGCGGTTCGGCATTCGGACATGGTGCAGGGTATGGAATGGCTGGATTTATGCCTTTCCATTTTGGCGGAATATTATCGCTTATTGTGATTGCAATGGCTGTTTATCTTCTTGTGGGTATGTTCCGCAGACCATCAACATGTTCTTATGATCCGTCTCCTTCTGAAATTCTTAAAAGGCGTTATGCCGCAGGCGAGATTGATAAGCAGACATATAATCGAATGAAGGATGATTTGAAGTAGGCTTTTAAAAGACGCTTCATGATCGGCAGATGAAGGCTTGTAGATAGTTTGCTTATGCTGAGCCAGAAGGGAACTCATTCCATGAGTATCGCTAATCTGAACGGTGAATGCATGCTTTGTTTGATATACGATAAAACTTGGTGTAATAATCCGGTTAAAGGGGGATTATGCCAATGTCCTTGAAAGATTATCAAAGTCGAATTGACCGCTTGCAGAAAGGTTTGGGAAAAGCCTTTATTGAAAATCCCTTCATTCTGAATATACCGGGAAAATCCATAGCTCTAAAAGTGGACCCGTATTACTACGTGGCTTTTGAACCGGGATTTACAGATAATCTCAGTCGGTTCGGGGTCATGTTGCAAAAAAATGTACGCGACACTCTTGTACGTACCGGAAATCTCGTAACGGACCATGAGTCCCGCAATCCGCTGATTAAAATACGCATGAAGTGGGATGAGCGAAGTTACTTAATGAATGTCTGTTTTGTTGAATCAGAATTTATCGATCAATCTCTTAAAATGTATGGTGGGGTTGTAGGTGATATAGGATTGTCAGAATTGCGTATCCTTGAAACCGAACGTGAAAGACTTGATAAGTTTTTTGGAGAAAGGACTCTTTTGAAGAGTGTGGCTTTCACAGAGTAATGACTAAAATTATATTTTAAAAAAGCCCTTCAGAGCAGATGCTTGAAGGGCTTTTTTGAGATGCGGGCAGTAATAATTATCTTTTAAGTTTGCTCTTGGGACAGTTTTCTTCAAGGTAGCAGACTTCACATCCGCCGGAGTACGGGAAAGGAGTGAAGACAGCATACTGTCTGTTCACTGTTCCTTCTGCGTTCCATGTGAGTCCTAGTGATTCGAATGCTTCAAGAGCGGCTTCACCCGGTTTTGGCAGAGGCGCACATTTGCCTTCTTCCAATTCCGGTAGAAGTGACTGGGCAGCGGACATGATCAGGGTAATGGCGAGGTTGTGGTGTGCAAGACCTTCGGTCGGGGTCTCCTGCCAGATATCTTCCACTGCATCCTCTACGTCCTTTTCAAGGAACAGGAGCAGAAAATCAGTACCTTTGCCGTCTTCGGGCTGCTTGAGCTTGTAGGCTTTTAGAAATGGAACCCATTCATTCCATCTTTTTTCGAGGCTTTCCATGAGGGAATGCTCAATGCGGGTGGAGCCGTTAAGTTCGGCAAAGTAAAAAATGTTAAATTCCGGTTTGGGACTTGCTTCGGTTATTTTAAGGGAATTCATATGTATTTTCTCCTCGCTCAATCTGCCTGAAAGTAGATTTGTTCAGGCATGCTGATTAATTTTCAAAGTATGTAAGGAGTCTTCTTTACATGGTTAGGGGCAATGGCTCAAGTGTAAAAAGTCCCCGGAAGCATTGTTGCTTCCGGGGACTTATATGTCAGATTTAAACCTGATTACTGCTAGATTTTACAAGCAGTTCTGAGGTCGTCTACTGCGTCTGTTTTTTCCCAGGTGAAGTCGGGGTTGTTGCGGCCGAAGTGACCGTAACATGCAGAAGGCTTGTAGATGGGGCGTCTGAGGTCCAGTCTCTGGGAGATGTACCATGGGCGCAGGTCAAATACTTCTTTAACTGCATTGGTCAAGGTTTCATCATCAACCTCGCCGGTTCCGTGGGAAGTTGCGAGAATGGAAACAGGTTCAGCAACACCGATAGCGTATGCAACCTGTACTTCTGCGCGTTCAGCAAGGCCTGCTGCTACGATGTTTTTAGCGATGTAGCGAGCCATGTATGCGCCGGAGCGGTCAACTTTGGATGGGTCTTTTCCGGAGAAAGCACCACCGCCGTGGTTACCCATTCCGCCGTATGTGTCATTGATGATTTTACGGCCGGTAAGACCGCAGTCACCCATAGGACCGCCGATTACAAAACGGCCGGTGGTGTTGATGTAGATTTTAGTAGCATCATCAACCATGTCAGCCGGGAGAGTTGCGAGAACAACTTCTCTTTTAATATCTTCATAAATCTGACCCTGCTCGATGCCGTCATCGTGCTGTGCAGCGATAACAACGTCTGCAATGCGGACAGGTTTACCATTGAAGTATTCGAAAGAAACTTCGGTTTTACCGTCAGGACGCAGGTAGTCGAGAGTCTTGCTTTTGCGGACTTCGGTCAGTTTACGGGAAAGTTTGTGAGACCAGTAAATTGGTGCAGGCATCAGAGTATCAGTTTCTTTACAAGCGAAACCGAACATCATTCCCTGGTCACCGGCTCCCTGACTTTCAGGGGAGCTGCGGTCAACACCCTGTGCGATATCAACGGACTGTTTATCAATAGAAGAGATAACAGCACAAGTGTCAGCGTCAAAACCCATGTTGGAATTGACATATCCGATTTCGCGAATGGTATCACGAACGATAGCCTGAAAATCAGCGTAGCCTGTGGTGCTGATTTCACCGGCGATGAATGCCATACCTGTTGTTACCAGGGTTTCACACGCTACACGTGCATCTGCATCCTGAGTAAGAATAGCATCAAGGATTGCATCAGAAATCTGGTCAGCCACTTTATCTGGATGACCTTCTGTTACGGATTCAGAGGTAAAAAAGTACTTGCCTTTGCTGCTGATCATTAAAGTTCCTCCTAGAGTGAAGTAAAGAGAGCATTTACTGGAACCGTTTTCCAGTAAGGCTCTGAAATATTGGTTTAAAATTAACTATATAAATAAATTTGCATATAAGAATAAACTAACGTTACACGTTTATTTGCAAATTGTCTATCAATCTTGCTTTGCCAACCTGCACTGCCACAGCACAAAGTGCCGGACCTTCAATTTTCTCAAGAATGCTTATATTCTCAGGGTGGACAATTTCGATGTAATCCACCTGACTGCCGGGAATATTGGCGGCGTAAAAATCAGTTAGTGATTTTTTAAGTTTAGCGGAGTCTGCTTCACCCTTTGCAACAGCTTTTTTCATCTCTTGCAATCCTTGCTGGAGCATGGGGGCTACCTTCTTCTCTTCTTCTGTCAGATATACATTGCGGGAACTTAGAGCCAGACCTGATTCCTCACGAACAATGGGATGTCCTTGAATATTTACAGGAATATTCAGGTCGCGGACCATGCGTTTGATAAGAGCCAGCTGCTGCCAGTCCTTTTCACCGAACACAGCAATGTGCGGCAGGGCGGTCATGAACAGTTTGGTTACGATTGTTGCAACACCTCTGAAATGAACCGGACGGGACTGTCCGCAGAGATTTTTCGCAAGTTCAGGAACTTCAACCCATGTACTGTGTGTAGGATAGTACATGGAACCTTTTGAAGGGATGAACAGGATATCAACACCGCGTTCTTCAGCCAGTTTTGAATCGCGCTCGATATCATTCGGATAATTGTCTAGATCTTCGTTTTCACCGAACTGAGTTGGGTTGACGAAAAGGCTGACTATAAGCACATCGGCCTGCTTGCGGGCCTCACTCATCAGCTGCAGATGTCCTTCATGGAAAAATCCCATGGTAGGAACAAGGGCGATTGTTTTGCCCTCACTGCGAAGCAGCAGGGATAAATTTTGTAATTCTTGAGGATTTCTTATAATTTCCATTTTTTTACCGTAATAATTTGAATATAGGTGCTAAAAAAATATGTAAAACTGGGAAGTTCAATTACGCTTATCGGTTATATGTGTCCATCTCATAATTGTGTTTTCGCAGGGAAGTATACACTGATTTCAGTATTTAAAAAATATTTTTTATATCCCTGTCTATTTAGCCGCTTGTATTGCAATGCGTTGCGGGTTATTGCCTTTGCCATGAACAAGGATAATCTATTTAAAGATGGAATCAGTCTGACTCCGCCGGATTTAATCCGCTATGAGCATACCCTCAAGGATTTGATTCAGGAGTTCCTGCCTTTTGAATCTTACAGCCTCTATTTTCCCAAGCCGGCTAAAGGCCAGTTTCGTGCTGAACTCAGTTTCAGTTACAATGAGGAAGAAGGAGAGTTGTTGCTGCCGCTCAGACTTCGTGGTCGCGGCCTCTGCTATTTTATTGCCAGAGGTGTAAAACTCAGTTCTCCTGATACGACTCCACCTTATCTGGAAGCTCTTGCCACCTGCTCACTAGAAAAAATTCTGCTTTATAAAACATCCATCACGGACAAGCTGACCGGTATGGCAACCCGTGAATATTTCATGACCAAACTGGTCAAAGAGCTGGATCTTATTCAAAATTGTATGATGCCGGCTCCCGGCGGATGCAAAGATCCGGGTATTCCTACTTTCAGTGGTTCCGTTGGAGTTGTAGTTCTTGATCTGGATAATTTTCAGCGCATTAACGACCGCTATGGCTACTCTATTGGTGATGACATCATTTCCAATGTGGCTTCATATATCAGCGACGCTGTGTTTGAATCGGTCATTTGTGCCAGAATCTTTGATGATAAATATGCCTTCCTTATTCCTGATGGACGGCCCAAGGTCTGCGCCAGACTTGCCGAAGAGTTGCGGGCACTGGTCGAAAGCCGTCCTGTGGAAGATCCTGTAACCGGTGATATCCTTAAAATTACTGCCAGTGCAGGTTTTGCCAACTATCCGCAGAGTTTGTCCGGGCCGCATTTTAAACGCAGTGCAGAAGAGCAGAGCCGTATTTTAATGCGTAAGGCTGCTAAAGCCGTAGCTACTGCCAAAGATTCCGGGCGTAACTGTGTTTTTGCTTATTCCGATATTTTGAAGCGTGGTGGCAAGGTTTTGGAGATACTGCCTCTGCAGCGTCTTGCTCTCAGTATCGGCCATAGTGTTGATGCCCGTGAAGGGGGCCGTTTTCTGGTCTGGTCCCCTGATTATCAGTCCGGCACGCAGGTCAATCTTACCGAAGATGAGCGTATTTCAGGCTCTTATCCCACCATGTACAAGGCTGAAATTGTTGTGATCGAAGTGCAGGATGAAATCGCTTTTGCGGAAATCCTGCATTTAAGTGACCCAGCATGGCCTGTGACAGAAGGTGACCGCCTGACTATGCTTGACGAGAAGGACAGCTTTTTTGATACGCAGGCCGGACCTGAATCATCAACTGCTCCGCAGCGTGATATAGTCACCGGACTTTATAATTACAAAGAATTTATCGGGCGTTACAGCCGTAAACGTCAGAATATGGATAAATTTTCTGTCGCAGTTCTGCGTCTTGCTGCCAATCCTGCAGAACAGGGCGGTAATTTTCAGAAATTGACTGATGCGCAGGTGCAGAAAGTTGCTTCACGGGCAGAGAGCTTTTTTGATGAATCATGCATGGGCGGGCGTTACAGCTTGAACAGCCTGATTTATTTTTTTCCTCATGAGGAATCCGACTCCGTAATGGAAAAGATTTTGCGATTGGTGCGTGAATGTCTGGCTGACTTTGATATTGATCTTGCCGCAGGAGTCGCATCATTTCCATTTTTGAACTACAGACGTAGCGAAATTCTTGATAACTGCCGCAAAGGCCTTGATCATTCATTAATGATGGAAAGACCTATGGTGGCTCAGTTTGATTCTGTTTCACTCAATATTTCCGCTGACAGGCTTTACGTGGATGGCGATATTTACGGAGCCATTGAGGAGTTTCGTTTGGCACTTCTTGCTGACTCGGATAATATTCTGGCCCGTAATTCGCTGGGTATCTGCTATGCGCAGGTTGGCAAGCCTGAGAAAGCCCGTAAGCAGTTTGAACATGTTCTGGAAATTACTCCTAAAAATATAATGGCTCTTTATAATCTGGGCTGGGCCTGCCAGATGCTCGGTAATCGTGACCGGGCCAGAGAAGCCTATGAAAAATGCCTTGAACTGGAACCTGAAAATGTCTTTTCTCTGGTTCGGCTCGGAGTTCTGGCAGAACAGGATCTAGGTCTTGATGAGGCTGAAAAGTATTATTTAAAAGCTGCTGAATTAAAGGGCGGAGATTCACTGACCATGCGGCATCTGGCCCGTCTCGCCTATGCCCGTAAAGATGTTAATAAAGCCCGCGAATATCTGCATCTGGCTCTTAATGCCAATCACAATGATGCTCATGCCATGAACCTTCTGGCACAGCTTTATCTGGAAAGTGGGGAAGATCCGCAGATCGCTGAAGTTCTTGCCCGTCAAAGCGCAGCTCTGAAGCCGTCAAGAAATGAGTTCTGGGAAACTCTGGCCGATACACTCGATGTACAGGGAAAAAAAGATGAAGCCAAAAAGGTTCGTTCCAGAATATAGGCTTTGTGCTTGAAGTATTTAGCGCTTTTATGTGGTGGATTTTTCATTTTTAAGTATGTTGTGAATATTAAGGTTTAAGTCGGTCAGAAAGTTTTTAAAGTAGAGGTCAGAGAGGAAAAGTTTTTCCTCTCTGGATTCCTGAGGAAAGTTTTTAATTAGTGTCCAGAATCTTTGTTGCTCTTTACCTTCTTATATGCGGGACAATCGTGTTTCGCATGTTTATTCCCGAAGATGTGGAACGTGAGTTTTCTCCTTCCATCCGGCGGGAGGTCCAGCAGCGGGTAATGGTTGCGGAAAATGAGCGTAAACCTGTTGAACCTTTGTTCAGACAAGTGGCCACAGAATTTTCGCTGGACCCTGAAATTCTTTATGCTATCGCCGATCATGAAAGTGGCAACAATCCATGGGCATTGAATATTGAAGGGCGGGCAATTTATCCGGCGTCACGGGAGAAAGCTCTTTCTATAATTGAAAAGAACCGAACCAAAAGTTTTGATGTCGGGCTTATGCAGGTTAACTCATTCTGGATAGATAAATTTGATTTAAGTGTTGCTACGGCTCTTGAGCCTGAAGGAAATGTACGTCTCGGAGCATGGGTTCTTAGATATTGTCTTGATAAGTATGGCTATAACTGGCGGGCAATAGGGGCATATCACACCGGCTCACCCAAAAAAATGCCGGAACGATCCCGGGCTTACGCAGAAAAAGTCATGAAAAAGTACAATTCTTTGATGGAAATATCCCGTAATGTCAAAAAAAAGAATTAAACTGATCAGGAATATTAAGAGCGCAAATACATTGTTTCCTACTTACCGGACCAAGTTATGAATGAAAATGACTACGTAATTCTAGATGTCGAAGCCTGTAAATTTGCTATTCCATCTGTGCAGGTGGATAAAGTTGAGCGGGCGGTTTTGCTGACACATGTGCCTGATGCACCTGAACCTGTACTCGGGGTGATCAGTGACGGTGGCAGGGTGATCCCTGTGCTTGGTTTGCGCAAAAAGCTGGGGTTGCAGGAAAGGGATGTTATTTTATCTGACCGATTGCTTTTCAGTGAATGTAATGGGCGTAAAATTGCTATTCTTGTTGATAATGTCAGTGCTGTTGTAGAGATTGAGCCTGGTTTGGTGAGGGTAGCGGATGAAATCTGGCCCGGAGTTGTTTTTTTGAAATCTCTAGCCGGAGTAGATGAGGATGTTGTTCTGGTTCAGGATCTGGGCGCAGTGCTTGATGTAGAGCAGGGTTTTAAACTTGATGCCGCTTTAAAGGCTATGAGAGATCTGGGAGATATTGAAGCTGATGGTGAATGATTTGACTGATGAAAAAATTCAGCAGCTTGCTTCAATGGTCCGTGATAAGTACGGGCTTGATTTTCAATCTGATCGCTGGCGTGATCTGCGCCACGCAGTGAAAGATTTTTATAGTGATAATAAAAAATTCAACTCGTCCGTGCAATGTCTTGATTACATAATTTCTCCGCAGGCAATGCAAAAAGATCTAGAACTTTTTATTAATAACCTGACTATAGGCGAGACATATTTTTTTCGTGATCCACGGACATTGGACGTAGTTGAGCAGGATATTCTACGCAATAAATGCGGAAAAGGAAGTGGTATTAACGGTGCCGTCCGTATCTGGTCTATGGCCTGTGCTACAGGGGAAGAGCCTTATACACTGGCAATGATCTGCAATCGGTCAAAAGTCTGTTGTGAAATTTTCGGGACTGATATCGACAGCAGGGCACTGATAAAAGCAGAAGAGGGGCATTACCGCAAATGGTCTTTTCGCACCGAAGCTACAGCTTACCGGGATATTTATTTTCATGAATCCGGTACAAATTCATATTTCATAGACCAGTCCATCAAGGATATGGTTACTCTTACGCGTTTTAATCTCATTGGCGATAAGATCCCTGCATCATTTACTGGTATGGATCTTATCTTTTGCCGCAATGTTCTAATGTACTTTTCTTCAGAGGGAGTTAACCTGGTTCTGGATAAGATCTGGAACAGCATGAGTCCCGGAGGCATACTGGTGGTTACTGCCAGTGAATCGGCCCTGATAACCAATCATGGAAAGTTTGAGCCGGTCAGTTTCGGCCCCGTCCTTTTATTTCGGAAGAATGTTAATTTTGCTCCTGAGAAACTGCAGTTTTCAGATTTATATGATGATTCAATATCTCCGGACAGTTTTGACTTGCCACAGGGGTTTGGCCTTTCAGGATCGGATTTTTCAGACTATCAGTCAGGTGATTTTTGTGATGATTATACTTCGCCTGAAGCTGGCCCGGACTTATTGGTGCAGGACGATACAGATATTTTCAGCACAGATATTCTGGATAGTTCAGAAACAATGCAGCCATCTTCTGAATCTGCAGTTGACTCATGTGGAGTAGACTTTATTGCAGAAGCTGAGAAGTTGCGCCGAATTGGTGATAAATCCGGTGCATTGACTCTGCTTAGAAGGAGTCTGGATACTGGACTAAGCAGAGATAAGAAAGTGGCAGTTCTATATGCTCTGGCTGAAATAAATGCGGATTCAGGTATGCTTGACGATGCAGCATACTGGTGTAAACAGGCTATTGAAGCAGACAAGGTATCTGCTGAGCCGCACTTTATGCTCGGGCAGATCAAAATGCAGCAGGGAGACTTGGACGGTGCAGTTGCCGAAGTTCGTAATGCGATATTTTTAAATTCGGGTTTTATTATGGCTCACGTGGTACTTGGCAATATTTATATGTCCTGCAGTGACAAATTATCTGCCATGAGGCATTTTAGAATTGCTTTGCAGGAACTTGACCGCTTGGAACATGATGAAATCATTCCGTACTCTGATGGAACAACTGCCGGAAGACTTAAGGAAATGGTTAAACTGGTTAACAATAACATTGGTTAACAGGTACTGAAATTATGGGAAATTCTAAGGTCTCTGAATTTATAGGCCGTGAAAATGACCGTGAGCTGCTCCGCAAAAGAGCGGTGAAACTGGCGCTAAATGTTGATGACGATCTCAGTGAGCATACAGAAAGCAACTCACGGGATTACGTCATATTCAGTATGGGCGGTAATATTTATGCTATCGAGACTGTCTTTATCAAAGAAGTTCTTGAACCTGATGAGATTGTTTCTGTTCCCTGCACACCTGAATTTTTGAAAGGGGTGGTCAGTGTACGGGGTAATATCTGGGCTGTTGTGGATTTGTGTGTCTTTTTTGGGACCGGTAAGCCCGTTGATCCACAGAGTTCTAAAGTGTTACTCCTATCTTCCGGTGAGAAAGAGTTTGGAATTGTTTTAGATGAAGTTATCGATGTTATACCTATTTCAAACGTTGAAAATAAGCCGCTTACTCAGAGTAATAACTCAGTATATCTCTATTCCAGAGGAGTTACAGAAGACCTTAAAATTATTTTAAACGGTGAATTGCTGTTAACTGAAAAAGCCTTCGTAATTAATGAGTCCGTAGGCAATATTTAGCGTGCAAGGCGTCCAGTGTGCAGTATTTATTATACAGAATCTGATCATTTCAGGGTGTAGAATATGACCATGAGCGATAAAGAACTTAAAAAAAGGCTGCTTAAAGCATTCCGGGGTGAAAGTGTTGAGCGCATGCGGGTGCTTTCATCGGATTTCATGCGGCTTGAGAAAGGTGGCAATGAGCAGGAATTATTATTGCTCATCGAGTCGTCATACCGCGAGCTTCACAGCCTGAAAGGTGCGGCCCGTGCCGTTGGGCTGGGCGGAGTTGAAAAATTTTGCCAGAGCTTTGAATCATTTTTTTCTGTATTAAAGAAGAACAGTCTTGTCCCTCCAAAAGCAATCAGTTCTTCCATGCTGGGCTGGCTCGATATTCTTGATAATATTCTGGCACAGGAGGATGACTCTGAGGCTATACTTCAGGCCCCGACTCCGGCTCTTGCTCTCTCGCAGATGAAAAATTTTGTTGATTCCCCTCATCTGATAAATGATGAGTCGGAAGAGGACGGAATCTTCTCTAATACTTCCACTGCAGAATCTGCGGTCGTAAATGAAACTGAAGATTTAACCCCTGCGGCATTGACTGAACCCGATTTAGAACTGGATTCTCCCATTCTTCAAGAGAATATAGAGACTGCTGAGTATACGATTTCGACACCGTCAGATAAGGGCGTAGCTACTGGTGTAAATAAAGTGTCATCACGGCAGGCAATGGACGATACTGTAAGGCTCAGTTCTTCTTTTGTTACCGGATTGCTTCTACGGACAGAGGAACTTATTTCTTCGCGTAATGCACAGAAGGCAAGGTCGAGGGAAGCTGTTGTTCTGGAAGATTCTCTTGCTGACTCTTTGAAGTTTTTTCAGAATTTTTATGAAAATAAGAAGAAATTTTTAGAGGATGAAGAACTTGTTTTTTTTGCTGATATGGAAAAGAGGCTGGAAGATTTTTCTCGCCATTTAAGTTCACTTTCATCTTCAGCTCAAAAAGCTCAATGGGAGCTTTCTTCAAAAGTAGATTCACTGATCGGTGATTTTAAAGATTCCATGCTTCTTCCTTTTTCATCAATGCTGGATGTCTTCCCTCGAATGGTCCGCAGTTTAAGTGCAGAGCAGGGGAAGAAGTGTGAGCTGGAAGTCTCTGGCGAGAATGTCCGTATTGATCGACGAATCCTTGAAATGCTTCATGACCCGCTTATGCACATGATCAGGAATTCTATAGATCACGGTATTGAATCACAAGAATATCGTGCTGCGGCAGGCAAACCTTCTTGCGGAAATATTTCATTTTCCATTACTCATACTGACCGCGATATCGTCAAAATTATTTATAGTGATGACGGCAAGGGAATAGATTGCGATAAGCTTCGAACCGTAGCAATACAGAATGGTATTGTTTCCAGGGAAGAAGCAGAGCAGATGGATCATAGAGCTGTTCTTGATCTTGTTTTTGTTTCGGGTATGTCCACCAGCGATATTATTACTGATATTTCCGGGCGGGGGCTGGGGATGGCCATAGTAAGGGATAAAGTTGAGGCGCTGGGCGGGAATGTTGTAGTTGCCAGCCCTGAGGGGAGAGGAGTCCGGGTTATCATGAATATTCCGGTTGCTCTAACCTCTTTCAGGGGAATTATTGTCGAGGCCGGAGGCAGTATTTTTGTGGTTCCCAAGGCCGGAGTCCGCAAAGTTCTGCTGGTTCGGCAGGAAGATATAGGCTCTGCCGGTGGAAGAGAAACTATTTTATTTTCAGGGCGTCCCATACCGTTGATAGGTCTTGCAGACATACTTGAACTCACAGTGACGAAAGCTGAGAAACAGTCATTTCCTGTTTTTATTATGGGTAAAGGCCGTAAGGCTGTTGCTATAAGTACTGAAGAGCTGCTCGGCGAACAGGATGTAATGGCTAAAAGTATGAGGCAAATACTTCAAAGAGTCAGAAATGTTGCAGGATTTTCAATGATCGGATCAGGTCGGCTGGTTCCTATTCTCCATGCTCCTGATATGGTCCGGACTGCTTTGAGTATTAATTCAGGTGTGAAAGTAAGATCTTCTTCCCACCAGATTGGTGAAAAAGAAGTTAAGACTGTCCTCATTACTGAAGATTCAATCACTTCACGTATGCTGCTCAAAAATGTGCTGGAAGCAGCGGGATATAATGTTGTCACTGCTGTAGACGGTCTTGACGGTCTCAACCATATTAAACAGCAATTGCCTGATATTCTTGTTTCGGATGTTGAGATGCCGCGTATGGATGGCTTTACTCTTACATCAGAAGTTAGAAAAATGCCTCAAAGTGCCAATCTTCCTATTGTGCTTGTTACGTCTCTTGGATCACAGCAGGATAGAGAACGCGGAGTGGAGGTTGGTGCCGATGCCTATATTATCAAGTCCAGTTTTGATCAGGGGAACCTGCTTGAGGTGATCAGTCGTTTAATAGGATAGATATTAATAAACAAGTTTTTAGTTTTATAATTTATTTTGTTAAAGCCGCGTAGTTGTATTTGTTATAGCAGTAGCTTTTTTTTGTGATTTATTGATTCTTTGAGTTTTAGTATGTAACAATAATACTAAATTAGTAATACTGCTTAAAGGCTTTTGATGAAGATGATTTATTCCCAGTTTATGAACTGAATTGTTGCTGTTTTGAATGTACTATGGGGTTAATAGTTTTTTTTGAGACGTTTCAATCGGGGGCACAGTGATTAAGGTACTGATTGTAGATGATTCAAAGTCTGTCTGCGAATTATTTAAAGAAATGTTTAATCGTGAGGATGACTTTGAGGTCGTAGGCTGTGCAGAAGATGGGGCTTCAGCACTTCGCATGGTTAAAGACCTTGCTCCTGATGTTGTTACTATGGATGTCAATCTTCCTGATTTTGACGGTTTTACTGTGACCCGCAGCATCATGGAAGAGAGTCCTGTTCCTATTGTTATAGTGAGTGCTGTGTATAGTTCATCTGATGCGGAACTTGGTTTCAGACTGCTTGATACAGGTGCTTTATCCTTTCATGATAAGCCGGCACTTAATAGTGATGATTTTTACGGGCAAATGGCTGAAATAATTATGTCTGCCCGGCTCATGTCCGAGGTCCGTGTTGTGCGGAGAAAGGGGAGGCTGAAAAAAGATAATTGTATTAAGATATCTGAGGATACAGCATTTGAAGGTCTGCATAATTATCCAAAAGAAGTAATCTGCATAGGTGCTTCAACCGGCGGACCGCAGGCGGTTAAAGCAATCCTGATGTCGTTGCCGGTCGGTTTTCCAGCTCCTATAATTGTTATTCAGCATATGTCGAGCGGATTTACTGCAGGTATGGTTAATTGGCTGATTGATAATACTGGACATAATATTAAAATTGCAGAACATGGCGAAATAATTCGGCCCGGTGTTGTTTATTTTGGGCCTGAAGAGTATCATCTTGAGGTCTCTGCTGATCGTAAAGTTGTTTTGTCAGAATCTCCGGCAGTGAATGGTATCCGGCCTACTGTATCTGCGTTGTTTGATTCTGTTGCCCGAAATATAGGTCGTCTTGCTGTTGCTGTTCTGCTGACAGGAATGGGGCGTGACGGTGCTGATGAGCTGCTTAAAATCAGGCGCAGCGGAGGGCATACTATTGCACAGAACCGTGAGACTTCAATTGTATTTGGAATGCCGGGAGAAGCTGTCAGAATAGGAGCGGCTGTTCAGGTTTTACCGCTCGAAAAAATAGGGCCTGAATTAGTAAACCATATTTGTGGAAGTTGAGGTTTTTTTAGTGCGCAGTAATCATATACTTGTAGTTGAAGACAGTCTTACGCAGGCTGTTAAATTAGAATATTTTCTTTTTTCAAGAGATTTTCAGGTTACGTTGGCGTCAAATGCTGAAAAAGCTCTGGAAATACTTGGCAATAAAAAAATAGATCTGGTTATAAGTGACGTGATTATGCCCGGCATGGACGGATATGAATTATGCGAAAACATTCGCAGAAATCCAGCCTTCTGTTCTGTACCAGTTATTCTACTGACCAGTCTTTCAGATCCTGGTGATATCGTTAAAGGACTCAAAAGCGGTGCAACAAATTTTGTAACCAAGCCTTACGATGAGCTTTTTTTATATTCTCGCATAAAGTCTGTATTAAATCCTGATTCATTTGAAGCTGACCAGTCTGTTGTTCAGGAAGTTAATTTTGAATTTCATGGTGAGAAGCATGTTTTAAAAGCAGACTTCAGTCAGGTATTTCAACTTTTACTGGCAACATACGAAAATACTCTGCTCCAATCCAGACAGCTTGATACCGCCCATAAAAAACTCGTCTCCCGTAAAGAACAGCTCAGCTCCGTTCTGGATTCAGTCGCATCAAAAATTGCTGTGTTGGACCCGGATTTAAAACTTATTGCCGCTAACGGTTCATGGCGTGATTTATTCATGCCCGAAGATGCTGAAGCAGAAGTTGAAGGTGTCGATTTTGCGCAGGCCATTTCCAATTCAGGGCGCCTTAGTGTTCCTATAGAAAATATAGTGAACGGAGTTCGCTCTGTTGCTGCCGGGAAAGAAAAGAAATTTACTTACGAATATTCACTGGAGACAGGAAGTAAGTCAGAAGTGAACTGGTATATGCTGGAAGTGACACCTATGCGTGGCAAATCCGGTGGAGCAGTTGCTTCATTTATTGAAATTACTGACCGTAAAAATATGGAAAGTGAGATTATCAAGGCTCGTGACGCGGCGGAAAAAGACAACCGTTTTAAGTCCCGCTTTCTGGCATCAATGAGCCATGAAATCCGCACACCGCTGAATGCCGTAATCGGTATGACCGACCTTACTCTGCGTTCTGAGCTCACTCCTGAACAAACTGATAATCTGGAAATTGTCCGGCTCTCAGCATCTCAGTTACTTACGCTTGTTAATGACATTCTTGATCTGTCAAAGGTTGAGGCCCGCATGCTCAAACTGGAGAACAAGGATTTCAGTCTCAGCGAATCTTTATACGAAGTTATTAAGAGCATGGAGTCGCAGGCTAAAGAAAGGGGGTTGGTACTCAGCCTTGATATAGAGGAAGATGTTCCTGATATTGTCTGTGGTGATAAAGGGCGATTGAAACAGATTTTGTACAATCTGGTGGGTAATTCACTTAAGTTTACTGAACATGGTGGTATTTTTGTTCTGGTCACAATGCTGGATGGGAAAAATCATTCAGGTGAAGTTGTTTTACAAGTTTCAGTTCGTGATACTGGAATAGGTATTCCGGAAGATAAGCAAAACATAATTTTTGAAAGTTTTCGTCAGGCAGATGATTCTACCACCCGTAAATTTGGCGGTTCAGGTCTGGGGCTTGCCATTTCCCGTGAACTTGTTGAGATGATGGACGGTAAAATAGGTGTCCGCAGTTCTGAAGGATACGGCAGTGTTTTTACGTTTCATGTAGTTTTGCAACCGGGTGATCCTTCAAAAGTTATCAGTGAAAATCTTGTTGAAAATGAAGCTGACGATACGGAAGAATGCTCATTTAGAATTCTTCTGGTTGAAGATAATCCTATCAATGTCAAAGTTGCTACCAGCCTGCTTAAAAAAATGGGACATGTTGTCGCTGTTGCCGATAACGGTGTTGAGGCTATAAGCACTTTGTCACGTCTTTCTGTAGACTTGATTTTGATGGATCTTGAAATGCCTGCTATGGATGGCTTTGAAGCTTCAAGAAATATTCGCCTTGGAAAAGCCGGGGAAGACAAAAAGGATATTCCCATCATTGCTATGTCCGCCCATGCCATGGCTGGAGTGAATGATAAGTGTACAAAGGCGGGGATGAATGATTACATTGCCAAGCCCGTACAATATTTGGATTTACAAAATGTGATTCAGAGGGTTTTGAAGCGTTTACCCAGAGCAGCTGTTTCAGAGCTTACTCATGAAAGCTTTGAAGATATGGTTCTGGACATATCTAAGGCAAACGAAATTTATTGCGGTGATGATGGTCTGTATACTGAGCTTTGCACCATGTTTCTTACCGATGTTGAAGATGATGTTATGAGTCTTACTGAAGCTCTGGATTCTAATGATTTGAATACAGCCAGACGTATAGCTCATACTCTTAAAAGCAGTTGTGCCGCTATCTGTGCCCCAAAAGCTCGTGATATTGCAGTAAAACTTGAAAAAGCTGTTGTGGCTGAAGATAAAACGGCTGTTGACGAACAGCTTAAAGCATTCATGAATGAATCCAAAAGAATTAAGAACGCATTTAAGAGCTGACCATTTTTATTAAATATCATTAAAAAAGGGCTGAAACCGACGTATGTAAATACGCTGGTTTCAGCCCTTTATATTGTACTGATTGCGGACTTATTTGAGAGCTATTTCAAAAGCAGCATTAACTATTTTGGCAGCTTCTTCCTGAATGGCAACAAGGTGTGCCAGTCCTTTGAATGATTCTGCGTAGATTTTATAAATTGACTCTGTGCCTGATGGACGTGCAGCAAACCAGCCGTTTTTAGTGACAACTTTGAGTCCGCCGATTGCTTCACCGTTACCTGGAGCAGCAGTAAGGCGTTCTTCAATTATTTCACCTGCAAGAGTCTTTGCCTGAACCATTTCAGGAGTCAGAATGCTGAAAGCACTTTTCTGCTCCTCAGTTGCCGGGGTATCAATGCGCTTGTAAACAGGACTTCCAAAGTCTTTTTCAAGAGCTGTGTAGTGTTCGCCGGGATCTTTATGTGTTTTGGCAGTAATCTCAGCTGCAAGCAGATTCATTATTATACCGTCTTTGTCAGTAGTCCATACTGTTCCGTCTTTTCTAAGAAAAGATGCACCGGCACTTTCTTCACCGCCGAATCCACAGGTCCCTGCAAAAAGAGGATCAACAAACCATTTAAACCCGACCGGAACTTCCATGAGAGGGCGGTTTATGGATTTTGCTACACGGTCGATCATGGAGCTGGAAACCAGAGTTTTACCAACAGTAAGGTCGTCTCTCCACTGCGGTCTGTTTTTGAAAAGATATTCAATTGCAACAGCAAGATAATGATTCGGATTCATCAGTCCACGGCTTTTGGTGACGATTCCATGTCTGTCTGTATCCGGGTCATTTGCAAATGAAATGTCATATTTATCTTTCAGCTCGATAAGTCCTGCCATAGCATAAGGAGAGGAGCAGTCCATACGGATTTTTCCATCCTTATCAACATGCATGAAGGCGTACATTGGGTCGAGCTTCTTATTTACTACACTGAGATTAAGATTGTATTTTTCGGCAATAGGTTCCCAGAAATCAATTGCTGCCCCGCCCAGAGGATCAACTCCGATACTGAGTCCTGATGCTGCAATGGCTTCCATATCGACTATGTTTTCAAGGTCGTTGATATACGGAGTGGCAAAGTCATATTCTTTGGTTGTATCCGCTGCGAAAGCCCGCTTTATAGTCATGCGCTTTACATCTTTGAGCCCGTTTTTGAGAATCTCGTTGGCCCTGTTCTGAATGGCACTGGTCACAGCAGTACCTGCCGGACCTCCGCTCGGAGGATTATATTTGAATCCACCGTCACGGGGAGGGTTGTGGGACGGAGTAATAACTACTCCATCAGCAAATCCATCTTTACGACCTTTATTGTAAGCAAGAATCGCGTGTGAAATTGCCGGTGTCGGGGTGTAGCCCTTATCGTTTACAAGTACTGTTACGCCATTGGCTGCAAATACTTCCAATGCAGATATCTGTGCCGGTTCGGAAAGTGCATGAGGATCTTTGCCTATATAAAGAGGTCCGGTATATCCTTTAGATTTTCTATATTCACTTATGGACTGGGCAATTGCCAGAATATGATCCTCATTAAAAGAGCCGTCCAGTGAAGAACCTCTATGACCAGAAGTTCCGAAAGCAACAAGATGCGAGCTTATAGAAGGGTCTGGTGTTATTGTATAATATGCTGAAACCAGTTTTGGTATGTTTTCAAGGATTTCTGGCGGAGCCGGTTTTCCTGCTAATTTGCTGAGTGACATCACGTCCTCCGTGTTTTTGTGTGCAAATGGAGAATATCAAAGAAATATAAAAATACAATGGTTAACAATTTTTTTCAAAGGATTGTAACCTGATCTAGCTTGTGCATGTACAATTGTTACAAATAGCAGCTAGTAGCTGGTTTTGTCCATAATTCAGGCAAGATAGACTTGGTTTTATTTTTGTAAAAATGGTGGATGTAGAGTAAATTTCAAATATGCACATATTTTATAATACAAAAAAATCCTAAATATAAGTCTGTTACATCTCGTAGAATCTTGTAAAAATACTTCGGACTTAACAGGATGTCAATTAATTGAGACTGGTGATGAAGTCCCAGTTGATTCTGGTACCATACAGGAAACAAAAGCCTGTGCATAAGGAAATCAGAGAAAAAAATATTTCTTTGGGATCAGCTTTTTTGGGATGGAAAAGCAGGGTGTACAGTTGAAATGGCAGGACAAGCCCTCTAATACTGAAAATTGAACCGATCATAATCAGGATAGGTCCCATGAATGGCATAGGTCTGAATTCGCCTGCACCTGAAAATGCATACATTCCGAAAATTGCCAGAACAGTTGCTATAAAGGCGGTAACCATAGTCGGGATTGCAGAATTTTTTTCTGCCAGTGAACTTAGATCTTCTCCTGCCCCGAAGTACCGGTAGGCTTTCGGCCCGACAATAATGATTACGACATGCAATATAGCAATCAAAAAGCAGATTGTTCCACCGAAGTTCAGGAGTATTGTCGGGTTATACATAAAAATAGTTCCTCAACTGTAATTAAGGATAGCGAGGCCTTTCGGCTTGCAGAGCAATAAATTTTTCAATGCCGCGTTTGCGCATGATCTCATTATTTATTTTCCAGCGGCTAAAGAGCGGTTCTTGCAGTCCAGTTTTTCCGCAATCCGGAAAAGAACTGCATTCAAAGCAGAATTCGACTTGTTGTTCTTTTACGCAGTCAGCTACTCTGCAATCCGGCAGACATGTTCTATTA
This sequence comes from Maridesulfovibrio zosterae DSM 11974, assembly GCF_000425265.1. NCBI lineage: Bacteria > Pseudomonadati > Thermodesulfobacteriota > Desulfovibrionia > Desulfovibrionales > Desulfovibrionaceae > Maridesulfovibrio > Maridesulfovibrio zosterae. Next base: position 40,442 of record NZ_AUDC01000012.1, on the reverse strand, counting down.
TCTGATCTGCATCCGTTGCAGGAAGGAGCGGAAAGACTATCCAGTAAAGTTCTGAACTGAGCATAATTTTCCATGGCAGGATTGAAACTTTTCAGCCTTTCGGCATAAACATCAAAGTTATCTCCGAGAGTTTCAGCAATCTGCTGGGCGTTTTTAGAAATCTTTCCGTGAACACAGCCAACGCATCGCGAGCAGTCCAGCCCGCATGGGGCGATTGGATCTCTTAAAAAAATATCTGTATCATCCATTTAAACAGCCTCTAGCGAAAGTTGGTGTGAGAAAAATACAAGTTATAATTCTCACATCTTTCAGCAAAGATAGCATATGTCCTTCAGATTTACGAGCAGCAGGTAACCATAAAAATTGAATTATAGAGAAATATTATTCGTTTTTTCTTGCAGTACTTCCTGCATTTCCTGGATATAAAATTATTTTTAGGAGAAAAAAATGAGAAATTAATTCTTAATTTTCGCACCAATTTTTAGATATCAGGTTTATTTTTGCTCTTCTAATAGACGTTATTTCAAAAAATAGACCCTGATACTAAGAGTATCAGGGTCTATTTTTTTATATTTATCAAGGCCGCTCGGCGGAAATTTTTGCTTAAAATATTATAACTTTCAAAAGTGACAATGGTTAAGCAACATGGTCCACCTTGGGCAAATCTGATATTACGGAGAGAAATATCTCAGATTTATTAACGGTGAGCTTCGAGTTCTTTGAGGAAATCAGGTGAAGCTTCAAAGCCTGTTTCAATGGCTTTATCGATGCACTCGATTGCCTTTGTGAAGTCTTCTTTTTCGGCGTAGCACAGAGCTAAGTTGTTCCAGGCTGGTCCGAAATTCTCAGCCAGTTTGACTGCCTTCTCACATACTTCGATGCAGTCATCGATTTCACCTTCGTTAAAGTAGGCACTACCAAGAGTGGCGAGGGCCTGTACGAAGTTAGGATCGTATTTTATAGCGCGTTTGAGAGCTCCGATAGCTTTATCAACGTCACCCTGCTGCATATAAACAAATCCGATATTGCCCCAGGGCACTGCGAAGAAAGGACGCTGTTTGGTTGCAGTGATGTTGTAACGCAGACAGCCGTCGAGATCGCCACGCTGCATAGCTATTCCGCCAAGCTGAACGTATGCTTCAGCCATTTTGGGAGATTCTTCAATCGCAGTAAGGAATTCACGCTCAGCTTCCATGAATTCTCTTTTAGAAAGGTGTGCAACACCGAGGTTGTAACGAGTGTTGCTGCAAGTAGGACTTGCTTCTTTTTTCTTTTTCAGATCGGCAATGTAATCATCAATATTATCAAACTGCTCCACAGCAATATCCTCTTGTTTTATCTATTGTTACAAAAAATATTAATCAGACCTTTTTTCCTTCTCTTTCGAGAAGGTCATGGTACCAGACACAAAAATCAAAAACAGGCCGTACTTTTTCAAAGTTCATAACCAGCATAACACCGAACTCGGCTGCAGCCTGAGCGTACTCCGAGTTTCTTCCTGCCTTGACTTCGCGGATGAATTCCTCGCAAAGCTGCTGAGAGGTTCTGCCGGTAATATCCTGTCGTAAATCGATGGGGTCAAATGGAAGCTGAAACGGGTCCCATTCATCATACCCAATTTTATCGACAAACCTGCGCCGGCGCGGCGAAAGTTTATCGTACATAAGTTTTTTCTGTTCTTCTATTTGTTCTCTGGTCAGATTGGACACATGGCCTCCCTGTATCTACTTGTACAGCTTATTTTTCGGGCATTGCGCCAAGTTCTACAGAGTAATTGCATGAAGCACAGGCAGATTTATCTTCGCTGCATGTGGTACATGCTTCAGATGGAGCTGCTTTAGGAGCAGCAACTTCCGGTTCCGGCTTTTTGCCTGTATTCGCACCAAGGTAATCTTCGGTGTATTCGGTTACAATAGCCATGGAAACTGGAACCAGAACCTCTGGCAGTTCTTTCAGACCGGAGTTAATGGATGCAGCTATTTCTGTACTGAGTTCCAAAAGTTTGGATTGCAGAGTGTCCATGTTGATAGTGGGGTATGCTTTACCCGGTTCAAATCCTGATTTCTGACAGGAATGAGCCTGTCCGCCTATATTCATGGGAACACCGTAAATACGGCAGGTCAGCGGTCTGAACTCATACAAGGCACAGAGGTCTTCTTTCAGCAGCAGAGGACATTTTACGCGTGCAAGGGATACTTCTTTAAGAATTTCAGTTGCTGGTGTTCCAGCCTGACTTGCTTTGAATGCGCGTCTTTTAATTTTATGGATTTTTCTATCTGCGGAGTCAGCATCGTGCATGATGTCTGAGCGTTTCATACCGCTGTAATTTTCGTTGAACTTCTGGTTCAGGTAAAGAGCTTCCACCAGTGTCAGATCGAAAAGGGCATGACAACAGTCGCTGCATCCTTTACCGCATTTGATACCGTCTGGAGTCTGCTCGGCTATTTTAGCAAAAGCCTTGTCCACTTCGGCAACAAGGGCTTCATATTTATTGAAAATTTCTTTGAATTCCAAAGTAAAACCTCCGTAAGAAATATATGGTCAGAAAGCTTGCGAAAAACACCGCGCAAACTGTTATAAACTAAGTCTTAAAGATCAGCAGTCAATCATTTGCATGAAAATAATTGTTGATTTCTGGAATGTCCGGACTCGCATATGGGCATAGCAGAATTAGGCTGTATATTTTGTCGGTGAGCGGCGCAGAAAATTAAAAGATACAGGGGAAGGGCAAAAAAGAAATTTAAGCTCCGGCGGGCAAAAAGAAATTGATGCTGAAAAAATAATCAGTGGATAATTAAAGAGCAGGCGGGAATCTTGGCAAACCATGATTCCCGCCTTGAAGCTTCTTAAAAAAAGAAGAACTTTCTAACTCTCTTCAACTGTGAGTGCACCCTGTTCGCATACTTCGATGCAGGATTCGCAGCCGAGACATTCGTCTTCGTTAACAGCTACTGCTTTGCCGTCCTGAAGTTCATAAACTTCGGTAGGACATACATCAACACATTCGCCGTCGCCATTACATTTGTCAGTATCAATAGTGATAGTGTATCCCATGGTGTTACCCTCCAAAAGATAGATTTTTTTTAGCCGCTGACAGTCTGCGTAAACTATGCCAAGCGGCTACGCAGTCTTTAACATTTAGGTTGGGCCGAAATTTTTCGGCTTATACCCCGACACAGGGCTTTTGAAATTTGGATATCTACTAGCCCTTCTCATGTCAAGAAGGGAGAAGCTAAAAAAGTAATAAAGATGAATAAAAATTATAATTATATGACCTATGCTAAGCTTTGGGCGGGGCTGTTTTATTTTATTGCAGCTGATGGATGACTTTGGTGCAACATTTATTTAATAGAAACCTTTATCTTAAATTTTAATTGGAAAATTTTCAGGAGTAACGATGCTGACCAAAGAACAGCTTGAAAAATATGTAGAAGCATTATGGTGGGGACTTACCACCGCTCGTACCAAGCCTTATGAGAAAGGCGATATGGTTATGATCCGTTATGAAATCGAAGCATTGCCTCTTGCTGAGGCTGTATTTAAAAAACTCATTGCCGAAGGGATTAATCCTGTACCTCGTCTTTCACTTTCCCCTGAAATGGAGAAGAGTTTTTATGGCAGCGGCAATGATCAGCAACTCGAGTTCATTGCACCCGGTGAGCGTGAATTTTCTGAAGGAATGAACGGTCTTATTGCTTTACTTGCGCCTTCTTCACTTACTCATCTGGCAGAGGTTGATCCTTCCCGTATGGGGAAGTGCGCTGTATCCCGCAAGTTTTTGCGCGATATTATGGAAAAACGTGAGCAGAACGGTGAACTTGGCTGGACTCTCTGCTCCTATCCAACCAAAGCGATGGCTGAATCAGCTGGATTGTCTCTGGAAGAGTTTACTGCGCAGATCGTTAAGGCCTGCTATCTTGATGAGGAAGATCCTGCATCGTGCTGGAAAGGCGTTTTTGAAAAAGCGTCAGAGGTCAAAAACTGGCTCAACGGCCTCGGTATAGAATCTTACCGCGTTGTTTCAGCTGATATGGATCTTACTGTAAAGCATGGCGATATGCGTCAATGGATCGGAGTTTCAGGGCATAATATTCCGAGTTTTGAGCTGTTTATTTCACCGGACTGGCGTGGAACATCAGGTGTTTATTACGCTGACCAGCCTTCATTTAGGTCCGGTAATTATGTTGAGGGTGTGCGTATTGTTTTTGAAGACGGAGTCGCCAAAGATATTACTGCCAAGCAGGGCGAAGAGTTTGTTAAAAAACAGCTTGCAATGGATGTCGGAGCTTCTCGTTTGGGAGAATTCTCTCTCACTGACCGCCGCTTTTCACGTATCGATAAGTTTATGGCGAATACACTTTATGATGAAAACTATGGGGGAGAGTTCGGTAACTGCCATGTTGCCGTAGGAGCTTCCTACTCTGATACTTATGCCGGAGATCAGACTAAGCTCGATGAGGAGCTTAAGAAAGAACTTGGCTATAATACTTCTGCTCTGCATTGGGACTTGGTGAATACACAGGATAAGACTGTTTACGCCACTCTGAAAGACGGAAGTGAAATTGTCATTTATAAGGGCGGAGAGTTTCAGATTTAACTCAGCTTTTGTTCAATAAGAAAAATCCCCTGCAAAATTAATTTTGCAGGGGATTTTTTTATGCTGCCATTAAAGCCGGCTAAAACTTGATGTAAAGTCTGACGCCGGACATGTAGAATTTGTTTTTAGGTTCAACGACATTAGCATTGCCGCTACCGTACATGACACTATCCGTGTTTGATTTAGCAAACTGCCAGTACCGGAAATAAGGTTCAAAACCGAGTGAGTAGTCGGTAAAGTCATACTCAATGAATGCTGAAAGACGTCCACCGCCTCCTGATGCGAAATCCTGAGTATTTGATGCATCTGAGTAATTGGAACCTGCTTGTGAAAGTTTGCTGTCCACGGTTCCTCCCAGCAGTAGATCACCTTCGATCGTTCCGCCGATAGACCAGCCATCATCCATGTTTGAGATGATGTTTATGCCTAACGGAAGATAGTACTGGGTTATCTCGCGTTCGTATCCTCCGGTGGCTTTGATTTTATCGTACCAGTATCTTGTTCCGACACCGATGTATGGGGTGTAGCCAATTTTTCCATTTTCAAAGCCCATCCCCAGCGTTGCCCGGCCACTGATAAAATAGTCGTCATTATCGCATTTAAGCTTAGTACCGTCGCTGTATTGCCCGTTGTATTCCAGTGAACCGGCAAGTCCTTCAAGTTCGGCATTGAGCATGATATCGTATTGCGTGAAGTAACCGGTCCATGAACCGAATCCACCGTTTAAAATACCTTTTTCATGCATAACGTCCGGTTCATCGTAATACATATACATTCCTTCATAGCCCAGCTTGAATTTGCTGGTCGGGAACAGCTCCCTGTCTGCACAGAGAGCAGAGGTCGCTATAAGCATCAGACCGATAACTAATGTGATTATTTTTCTTTTAAACATGAGTACATGAACATCTCTATTAAAGATTTAGATTCCTGTGCAATATCAACTTCTTCCGGGAAGAAGATAGTGTATTGAGCAATTCCGAGTAAAGTCGAGTAGTAGGTCGCAGCGGCAACTTCAGGTTTCAGATTTTCTCTGAAAGTTCCATCTTCCATTCCCTGCGCAATAAGTTCTTCAACTTTTTTAATTAATTTATATTCTTCGTTTCTGAATTTGAGTTTGAACGGCATCAATTCTTCAGACCATTCGGTCTTGTTGAACATGATTGTGAAAGCGTCACGAAAGTTTTGATCTATTCCTGCATGACTGATCCAGACTTCCATCAGGTTCGAGAGCATTTCCTGAGGAGATATGTCTTTATCAAATTGAGAGAAGAGCAGGTCACGCACCGGCATGAATGCGAAATCAAATAGTTTTTCAAAAAGATCGGTTTTGTTTTTAAAATGCCAGTATACCGCTCCACGGGTTACTCCCGCATCTTCAGCAATATCCTGCAAGGTTGTTTTGGCATATCCTTTTTCATTAAACACTTTAAAGGCTGAGGCCAGTAAAGCCTGCCGCGTTTTTTCCGCCTCTTCTTTAGTCTTTCTAGCCATATTTATCCCTGCTTATCTAATTCAGAATTATTTGGTAACCCTAAGTATTTCGTTTTCCTTACAGGTTGAAACAAAATTTGTCATCCTCTGATCCTGTATAAATGTATCAGAGTGACATGAAAATGACTCATAAAAAAAGCCTGCACAGTGGATACTGTACAGGCTTTTATAAATGCAATTTGGTTTGTATTAGAATCTGACAGGAAGTGCTTTTTCGAGCGCTTCAAGAACTTTTTTATGTTCTTTGTCTACAACCTTGTCGGTCAGAGTCTTCTGTGCGTGGCGGTAGGTCAGGCGGAATGAGAGGTTACGCTCTTCGTCTTGGCCTTCCGGTGTAAACACATTGACCAGCTCAACTGATTCCAGCAGACTCAGTTTTAAGCCGAAGATTGCATCTTTGATAGTTTCAGCGTGCAGTGAAACGGGACCGATAACAGTCACATCACGTCTGGACGGAGGATAAACCGGCAAAGGTGCAAACTTGATTTTATGAGCCATGACAGTGTCACGCAGCAGGTCGGCATTAAGATCTGCCATCCATACTTCTTTTTTTGCATGATATTTGTCAGCGATATCAGCTTTAACCATACCCATAAAGCCGATTTCCTTTTCACCCAGAGTAATGTTTACGCAGGGTTCAAGGTAGGAATGGTCTTCGGCCTGAGTAAAAGACGCTTCGCCAAGCTTAAGGTCGGAAAGCAGATTTTCAACCAGCCCTTTTATATCAAGATAATCAGCATCGCCATGTTCGTGAGGCCATTCTGAACCGTTACGTGGACCGTTGAGCATAATTCCTAGACGGGACTGCTCACGGGTTTCGGTATCTGAATCAGCGTCTTTAACAAACTGTTTGGCTATTTCAAAAACACGGATGTGGCTGTTACCCTGTGCAAGGTTGTGACGCACGGTATTAAGCAGGCCCGGAGCCAGCTGTGTACGCATTACGTTCTGATCTTCGCTGAGAGGGTTGGCAATGTTCACACGTCCTTCCTTCGGCAGTCCTAGGAGGTCCAGATCATCATCACCCACAAAGCTGTAGTTAATGGCTTCGTGCAGGCCTACGCCGCGACCCCAGTTTTTGATTCTGCGATAGAATCCGTATGGAGTCTCCGCGATTACTGTTGAATCAAAAGTCTTGGATATACGGGGCAGGACAGAAGGAATTTTATCCATGCCGAAATAGCGGGCTACTTCTTCGTACAGATCAGCCTCACGTTCGAGATCAAGTCTGTAAGATGGAGTAGATACTTTCCAGCTGTCTGCATTGCTGTCGTCAACTTCAAGTCCCATAAGGGTGAAAGCTTTTTTACTGAACTCAGGTTCCAGATTAAGGCCGAGCCAGGAGTTACAGCGTGCATGACGATAAGTATGAGTGCGGTCTTTCCAAGGAGTCGGTTCGTTTTTGACTACGCCGGAGACTATTTTGGCACCGGAAAGTTCACTCATAAGCTGAGCTGCACGATCCATAGCGAAAGTGTTCATCTGCTGGTCTACGCCGCGCTCGAAGCGGTAGGATGCCTCTGAAGGCAGAGACAGGCGGCGGGCAGTTTTACGGATAGTACCGGGACGGAATACTGCTGATTCGAGCACAACGTTAGTTGAGCCGTCATGAATTTCAGAGTTCATACCACCCATAACACCGGCCAAAGCAACCGGACGTTCAGCATCCCAGATGAGCAGGTCGGAACTTATAAGGTCACGTTCCTGTTCGTCCAATGTGGTAAACTTAGTGCCGTCAGAAGCCGGAGCTACGCGGATTTTTCCACCTTTGATCCGGTCTCCATCAAATGAGTGCAGGGGCTGACCAAGTTCAAAAAGGATATAGTTAGTCACATCAACAATATTGCTGATGGGACGTACGCCTACGGAAAGGAGACGATAACGCATCCAGTCCGGGGAAGGAGCAATCTTAGCACCCTGAAGAATTCTTGCCTGATAAAGAGGGCAGAACTGAGGATCATCAATTTCAATCTTGAGCAGGTCTGCTGCATTACCGCCGGACTCAACAAGATTGAGTTTGGGCATTGTAATGGGCAGATCAAAGGCCAGTGCTGTTTCGCGGGCTATACCAAGTATAGACAGGCAGTCAGCTCTGTTCGGTGTTACGCCGAGATCAAGAACAGTTGTTTCCATATTCATGGCTTCAACAAAGTTCTGACCTGGTTTAAGATCTGCCGGCAGAACCATGATGCCTTCATGGGCATCGGAAAGCTCAAGCTCCCGTTCGGAGCAGATCATACCAAAAGACTTAACTCCGCGGAGTTTTGCTTTTTTAATCTTCATGCCGCCGGGCATGGTTGTTCCCACTTTTGCAACAGGAACATTCTGTCCTTTTGCAACGTTGGGCGCACCGCAAACGATGCTTAAAAGTTCATCCTCGCCTACGTCAACGGAGCATACTGAAAGCTTATCAGCTTCAGGATGCGGATCGCATTCGACAATGTGACCGACAACAAGGGGAGTGATAGCTTCAAAAGGATTGAAAATTTCTTCAAGCTCAAGGCCGAGCATGGTCAGCCTGTCGCCAAGCTCCTGAATCTCTCCCTCGTAAGGAACGAAATCCCGCAGCCATTGCATGCTTAAAAGCATTTGAGCCTCCAGCAGCCTGAATAGACTGCATAATCTGATTAATTTTATCTGAACAGTGTATAAGTTTTTGCGGTGCTTCCGGTAACCCTGAACGGGGTAATGTCTTCGCGACTCTGCCGGGTGCCTTAAACCCTTTTCGAAAAAAGGGTTTAAGAATCCCAAAAACTTTTAATAGGGCTTTACTAAATGATGTGAAACTATCCGTGGTTGGTTTTAAACAGAGATTTCACAACAAAACGGTGAAGCTCGTCTATTAAGAAAACTGTTCGAGGAAACGGATATCGTTTTCGAAGAACATGCGCAGATCGCCGATGCCGTATTTGAGCATGGCAACACGTTCAATACCGAGTCCGAAAGCAAAACCGGAATATTTCTCTGTATCATAGTCAACTGCTTTCATAACATTGGGGTCCATCATGCCGCAGCCGAGGATTTCCACCCATCCGGTCTGTTTGCACACACGACATGGTTTGCCGTCAATGGTGCCTTTCCCGCCGCACATAACACAGGAGATATCGACTTCTGCACTTGGTTCGGTAAATGGGAAAAAGCTTGGACGGAAACGCACTTCGGTTTTGGGTCCGAAGAGCTGCTGAACGAATGCGGTAAGAGTTCCTCTGAGGTCCGCCATGCTAACATTCTGATCAACCAGAAAACCTTCGATCTGGTGGAACATTGGAGTGTGAGTCAGGTCGGAATCCCTGCGGTATACCTTACCCGGAGCGATCGCAGCCAGAGGAGGAGTTCTATCCTTCATAGTACGGATCTGCAATGGGGAGGTGTGTGTACGAAGCAGGATGGAATCTGAAATATACAGAGTGTCCTGCATATCGCGCGCGGGGTGCTCCGGCGGAATGTTCAGAGCTTCAAAGTTATACCAGTCGTTTTCGACTTCGGGGCCGGTTACGACCTCAAAACCAAGTCCGATGAACACATCACAAATTTCATCCATAACCAGAGTAACTGGATGGAGGGAACCTTCGTGAGGTTTGCGACCGGGCATGGTCGGGTCAAATCGGGACAGGCTCTCGGCAGTGGCAGCCTTTTCGAGCTGGGACTGCTTGCATTCGATAAGATCGGTAAGAGCTGTTTTGACTTCGTTGGCTTTTTTTCCTGCTACAGGCTTATCTTCTTTGGACAGGGATGGAAGACCGGCCATGATTCCTGCAAGGCGGCCTTTACGGCCAAGCAGGTCAACACGGGTTTCTTCCAGTTCCTGTAAAGAAGAAGCCTGATCCAGGCGAGCATTGCACTCCGGGACCAGGCTTTCAAGTTCCTGTAACAGGGACTTAACGTCCGTCACTTTAGCTCACCTGAGCTTTAGCAGTCTCGGCAATTTTGGCGAATGCAGCGGTATCGCTTACAGCCAGTTCTGCCAGGACTTTGCGGTTCAGAGCGATGCCAGCAGTAGAAAGGCCATGAATGAGACGGCTGTAAGACAGACCGTTCAGGCGAGCTGCAGCATTGATACGCTGAATCCAGAGTTTACGCATTTCGCGTTTACGAACTTTACGTCCGACATAAGACATGCACAGTGAGCGTTCTACACGCTCTCTGGCAGTGCGGTAAAGGGTAGATCCTGAACCACGGAAACCCTTGGCCATTTTTAAATATTTTTTATGGCGCCTCTTGGCGGCTATTCCACGTTTGACTCTCATATGTATTCCTCCAGGAATGTCTAAAACCAGCCGCGAACGTGTCCCGCGGGCAGGAGTTTGTATTAATAGTTATTTATGCCGTTAGGCATTACTTACGCAATTAAGCGTAGGGGAGCATGCGTTTGACTTGACCGATATTGGCGCTGTCAACTGTAGTGCTCTGACCCAATCTGCTTTTGCGTTTAGCGTTCTTCTTGGTCAGGATATGACGAAGTCCCTGACGACGGCGTTTGAATTTGCCACTACCAGTCTTGGAGAAACGCTTTGCAGCGCCTCTTCTAGTTTTCATCTTAGGCATTTTTATCCTCCTAGGGAAATACCGGCATGTGAGCCGGAAAAAACCTTATTTTTTTATTGGAGCCAACATCATGTTCATGGTGCGGCCTTCGGTTCTAGGAGATTGCTCCATTTTGGCAATATCCATAGTATCCTCTTTGACTCGCTCCAGTACAGTCAACCCTCTGTCCTTATGGACAATTTCTCGGCCCCTGAAAAATATTGTGACCTTGCACCTATCGCCGCCTTCCAGAAACCGGCGGATGTGCTTGAGCTTTGTTTGGTAATCGTGCTCGTCGGTTTTGGGGCGAAACTTGACTTCCTTAATCTGGATTACAGTCTGTTTCTTTTTGGCTTCCTGCTTGCGTTTTTGCTGCTGATACTTGAACTTACCATAGTCCATTATCTTGCATACAGGCGGATCTGCCTTCTCTGCAACTTCTACCAGATCAAGACCCCGTTCCTTTGCTATCTCAAGGGCTTTGTGTGTTGGAAGAACTCCCAACTGTTCACCTTCATCATCGATAACTCTGACTTGGGGGACTCGAATGCGCTCGTTTCGGCGGGCACCGTCATCCCTACGATAGGGACGCCTACCGTCATGCTGAAAAGCTATAGCTCATGCCTCCGCGTTTGAATGGTTCATTGATGGCGGTCGAAATAAGCTTTTCCGCATCATCAAGAGACTTGAGTCCGGGGTCTTCCCCGTCGCGGGCCCTTACATTGACCGATTCCGCAGCGACTTCATTGTCGCCAATAATTAACATATACGGGATCTTTTCAAGTTGGGCTTCCCGTACCTTATAACCCAATTTCTCATTTCTTGTATCAACCTCGGCACGAATGCCCTTTTCTTGCAAAAACTGCAAGACTTTTTCTGCATATTCGTTCTGTGCGTCGGTAACTGTGAGAATTTTTGCCTGAACAGGAGAAAGCCAGGCAGGCAATGCTCCTCCGGTGTGTTCTATAAGAACTCCGATGAAGCGTTCGATGGAACCGAGTATGACCCGATGTAACATTACAGGCCTGTGACGTTCACCATCCTCGCCCACATAACTTAAGTCGAACCTATCTGGCAAGGTAAAATCACACTGTATAGTAGCACATTGCCAGCGGCGTTCAAGAGCATCTTTAATAATAATATCAATTTTGGGTCCGTAAAAAGCTCCGTCGCCCTCATTGATTGAGTATTCTAAACCCATCTCATTAAGAGCATCAGTCAAGGCGGTGGTTGCTTTTTCCCAATCCTCATCAGAGCCGATAGCCTTTTCGGGCTTGGTGCTGATTTCGGCTTCATACTCAAATCCAAAAAGATCCATTACATCGCCGACGAATTTTGCAACTCCGATAATTTCGTCCCTGAGCTGGTCAGGGCGGCAGATGAGGTGAGCGTCATCCTGAGTGAATGAACGTACACGCAGAAGACCGTGCAGAACGCCGGATTTCTCATGGCGGTGAACTACTCCCAGTTCAAAATAGCGCTGGGGCATGTCGCGGTAGCTGCGGATTCTGGATTTGAATACCAGCATGTGAGAAAGACAGTTCATGGGCTTAATGCCGTAGGACTGCTCGTCAATCTCAGTGAAATACATGTTTTCGCGATAGTTGTCATAATGACCGGAACGTTCCCACAATTCTCTTTTGAGAATCAGAGGACCCTGAACAAACTGGTAACCGCGTTTCAGATGTTCTTTACGTTCGAAATCTTCAAGAATTGCTCTGACCAGTGCCCCTTTGGGGTGCCAGATGATCATTCCTGCACCGACATCGTTATGCACAGAGAAAAGATCCAGCTGAGTACCCAGTTTGCGATGGTCTCTTTTCTTTGCTTCTTCGAGCTGTGCAAGGTGCTTTTTCAGCGCTTTGGGATCAGCGAAAGCTGTTCCGTAAATACGCTGGAGCTGCGCACGATTTTCATCACCGCGCCAGTAAGCTCCTGCCACTGACTGGAGTTTGAAAGCCTTGATCATTCCGGTGCGGGCTACGTGAGGTCCACGGCAGAGGTCTGTAAATTCTCCGTTAGTGTATACGGAGACAGTCTCTACGCCCAGATCATTGATAAGTTCTACTTTATAAGATTCGCCCATGTCTTCGAATTTCTTGATAGCATCAGCGCTGGAAAGCACTTCGCAAGAAAATTCTTCATTGGCTCCAACGCGGCGCAGCATTTCAGCTTCGATTGCTTCGAGGTCTTCAGGAGTGAAGGGACGCTCATAATCAAAGTCGTAGTAAAAGCCGTTTGCAATGGATGGCCCGATGGTCACCTTGGCAGCGGGGTAAAGCCTTTTCACCGCTTCAGCCATAAGGTGAGCAGTGGAGTGGCGAATTATTTCCAGCCCTTCGTCAGTTGAAGCCATAACAGCTTCCAGTTCTGTGCAGTCGGTAGGTACGGTAGTCGTGAGATCAAGAAGCGTATCACCGCATTTGGCTACAACAACATCCTTGAATTGCTTCTTGGACAAGGCCTCTTTGAGTACCTCGCCGCAAAGTGCGCCCTGCTGAACCTCAAGTTCTTTACCTGCAACTAGCATATCCACTCTCTCTCTGCGGAAGATTTATCCTGCTCCTGATAAAGGGGAGGATATTCCATTAAAAATTTGCTTATATCATTTTCCGGTTACAAAGGTATGTAACTAAGTGTGATGATTAAAATTAGTTCTCTTAAAAAGTAAAAGTCGCGAATAAAAACGCACTAATTTTAATGCACGAAAGGCAGTATTTTTATCTAACTAAATTAGAGAAGTCAAGGGGGTAGCTGGGGTCAGCAGCTAGATAAGAGGGCTCATAGACGTTATTTTTTGAATTACTGTGGGCGGTTATACATGCAAGCCCTGTTTTACTTCTATTTAGTACTGAAATTTTAAAAGGATTTTTAGATTCTATTGCACCTCAAGAGCAAAAGCTGCTCTATCCTTGGTTTCATTGAACCCTACAATTTCAAATCCTCCGTTTTCAGCATTACAATCCATTATTTTGATTGTGTCACCCTCGAAAACTTCTGATAAAAATCCTATGCGGATAGAGCTGATTTTATCGGGGGCAAGCCCTTGATTACGCAGTGTATCGATGGACCAGCGTAAGTATTCAGTATTGTTGACATGCCCGTTGGCATCAAGGGAACTGTACGGAACATTAAGCGTGCGCAGTTCTTTGACAGGTATTCCCGGGCGCAGCCGTTTTATTTTATCAGTGAAAACGGTTTCGTCTTTAGCAACAAGATTTATGCGGTCATCTACATTGATAGGTTTGCGGGTTTGTGAATCAAGGACCATCCATTCAGAGCTGGCTTTGATAATCTCGCATCCGTTTTCATCACAGCCTAGAAAATCTCGGAAAGCACGCAGCCGCTTTGCCCCTTGAGACCATGTGGTCAGGGAAAAAAGTTTTTCCCGTTCGGGCAGTTCTTTCAGCTCGATACGCATGGAGGTCAGCACCCAGAAGCAGTTCAGGCCGGCCATATATTCAATGCCGAATCCTTCACGGTCAGCGTGAGCTGTTGCCGCCTCCTGCATGCGGCACATGAGCCAGTGGCAGTGCATTCTATTGTCCGGTCCAGTTTCATAGGCCGGAACAATAGAGCTGATGTTGAGTGAATCTCTTTCCATTTCTATACTTCTACCACTTGCGTCCAAGGTCCATTGGTGAATCAAGGCGCATCATGATCTGTCTGGTATCTTCTTCAGCCGAGAAGCGGTTGTACACGCCAAGCGCCCACATGGGGAAATACTGGCTGTATCCATGATAGCGCAGGTAGAACACACGCGGGAAGCCTGTACCTGTGAAATGTTTTTCATCCCAGCTTCCGTCTTCTTTCTGGTTATCCAGCAGATAGCGGATACCCCGGCTTACAGCCTTGCTGTGTACATGGCCTGCTGCCATGAGCCCGAGCAGTGCCCACGCAGTCTGGGACGGAGTGGAGTCGCCAAGTCCTGCGTAATTTTTGTCATTGTAGCTCAGGCAGGACTCACCCCATCCGCCGTCTTTGTTCTGATGATTCTTAAACCATTCAACAGCCTTGCAGACGTATGAAGAATTCATGTCTTCGCCAGCCTGACGTAGACCGCACAGTACAGACCATGTTCCATAAATAAAGTTCACACCCCAGCGGCCGAACCATGAGCCGTCATCCTCCTGTTCTTTTTTCAGGAATTCAATGCCTTCTTTGATGGGTCGGAAGCTTTTATTGTAGCCGATTACGCCAAGCAGCTCGATGACACGTGCGGTCAGATCGGAAGTTGGAGGGTCCAGCAGTGCTCCGTGGTCTGCAAATGGAATATCATTAAGGTATTCGGCGCAGTTGTCGATATCAAACGCAGCATAGCCGCCGTTTGATGACTGCATGCCGATAAGCCAGTTAACTCCTTTTACGAAATTTTCGTGGTATTCTTCCTGTTCCAGCACTCCTGCACGGGCCATTGCCATGAGGACCATGGCTGTGTCATCGAGATCTGGGTAGTGGGTGTTCTCGAACTGGAATGCCCATCCGCCTCCTTCAAGATCCGGAGCTTTGGAACGCCAGTCGCCGCGGAAGAAGATCTGTTGATCCCAGAGCCATTTGACTGCCTGTTTTGTCGTTCTGCTATCGGTTTCTTCGCCTGCTTCCATCATGGCGGAAAGGGCCAGACAAGTATCCCATATGGGAGAGTTGCAGGGCTGGCACATGGCCTGTTCCAGATTTCCGGCAGTACCTTGTTCAGGTGAGATATCAAGTTCAGGTGCAGCAGAAAGTTCACGGCCGCCAGTGACTACGGTGTGCTCCCACGGAGATTTTTCAGGTACGTGAAATTTATCGACCAGAAGTTCATCCACAGCTTTGAGGCCGCGTGCAAAGTCCGCATCTGATTCATCGTAACCCAGCAGGTGCAGGGCGGTGACAGCGTTGGCCATTGCCGGAAAAATTGCACCGATACCGCCGTTACCGGACATATGTTCACGGGTCCATTGTTCTGCGTAATTCATCGCCTTTTTATGTACAGATTCAGGGATGAACCGCATGGTTCGTTTAAGAAGTCTGTCCAGCAGAATGAAGGCATTTTTACGCCAGCCTTTATCACGGAATTTATCAATATGAATATGATCTTCCGCTGATTTACAGAAAAGTTCAGGTATAGCTTCTTCGGGACGCAGACGGCATACAGGGCGAATGGCGTAAATAATGAGCAGCGGGTAAATTACTGAGCGTGACCAGTATGAAACTTTATCCAGATGGAAAAAGAACCATTTGGGCAGCAGCACAATTTCAATGGGCATTGCCGGTGGGCAGTGCCACGGAATCTGGCCGAATGTTGCAAGGCAGATGCGGGTAAATACGTTGGAAGTCTCAGCGCCGCCCTTGGCAAGAATTATCTGGCGTGCGCGGACCATATGTTCAGCGTTCTTATCATCGCCAAGCATTTTTAGAGCCATGTAGGCTTTGACGGAAGCACTGATATTTGCAGGACCGTCTTCATCATGGAGAGGCCATGAGCCGTCGGGCATTTGTTTTGCCCTGATGTAGTTACCGAGTCTTTTCGCTACTTCGGGGTCCATCTTACGGCCCAGAAAACGGTTGAACATGATATATTCAGCGGGAATGGTCACATCGGCTTCAAGAGCAAAAACCCAGTATCCCTCAGGTGCTTGCAGGGAACGAAAGCGTTTTACAACTTTTTTAATGGCATCTTTCGGCTGGAGCAGGGAGACAACCTGCCGGCGTCCTTTTTTATGATCTTTCGTTTCAGTTTTTGCAGTGTTTTTTCTGGTCATTATCAAGTTCCTTAAAAGTATTAAAAAAAGGCGCGGAGCCTAGCAGCGTAGTGACTGATCTGAGCTGGAAATTATATTATGGCATCAACAGCCGAGTCGATTGCCTGCTTCTTCAATTTATCTATAGGGCCCCATTCAAATGAGGGGTATGTTATAAGCAGAGAGGTCAGCCCGTGCGCTGCCGCCATCACCGCATGGGCTGTAACAAGTATATCTTCATCGTCAGCTGTTTTGGGCATGCACTCTTTAACACAGTGATTAATGCGGTTATACATTGTTTTGCCTAGTGGATTATGCTGGAAGTGTGAGTTGTTATCGTTTATCAAGTCGCTCTCCATCATAAATCCTACCCTGTAGGCATTGGGATTTTCAAGGCCCATATCTACAAGAGTATATAGAATTTTCTTCAAGGCGTCTTTGGGGGAATTTGCAGCTGTGATGATACTGTTAATGGCTTGCAGAAAATCCCGGTATGTTTCCTCGGTCAGGCAGAGGAACAGTTCTTTTTTGTCCTTGAAGTGATGATATATAGTAGTAGGAGAGTAGCCTATAGTGGTGGCCAGCTTACGCATAGAGACCTGAGCATAGCCATGCTGAGCAAAAAGCTGTCTGGCTGCGTCAAGTATCAGCATACGCAATGGTTGCTGAGACATCTCTATTGTTTTAGTATTGGTTCCCATATTGTTTCTCCATAGCTTAACGCCGTTAAGTTGAGAGCTTATTTGCATGAAAGCAGCCACCTGTCAACAGAATGTAACAGTAAAATTGTATTTTACATTTGAGTATGTTTGTTTACAGGTGATAAGTATTCGAAGCTCAAAATATGCAGGTTTGGTAGGAAAAAGCCAGAAAAGTTCAAAAATTACTTGCAATCGAAATACGTGTTGTATATAAATTCTCGCCTCAGACACGCAAATAGGCTAGTATTTGGGTTGTCTGATTCAAAAAAAGCGTGGCCCCGTAGCTCAGTCGGATAGAGCACAAGATTCCTAATCTTGGTGTCACAAGTTCGATTCTTGTCGGGGTCACCATCTTGAATTATATTAAAGGGTTAACTCATATTTTGGGTTAACCCTTTTCTGCGTTTTATGGGGTTGTTTTTAGGGTGCTGCCAACCGGGGATGCCAACCTGTTTGAATGAGATTGATTGTGATAATTGATATCGTGATAAAGTCTGTTTAAATAGCTCTATTTGTGTGGAAGTTGAGATTCGAGTTCTTTTACTGCATCAAAAAAATCAGTAAAACAAGGTAAAGTCATATCTAGAAATGATGTGAGCATTTTTAAGTACCCTCTGTACTCTTCATCTGTTGAAGAGTACCACTCTAAAGAAACTGCGTCATCTAGAGAAATACTATGACGATCTTCGAGGGATAGTGAGCTTGTGTGAATATCACTTGATAGAAGGGTGTAGAATAAATAATATTCAAATTCTTTTTCTGCTGATTTAAACCTTTCGTATTTGTTAAGACTGCTATAGTGTTTAGGCACTCGTTTTTCTATTTCTTCAATTTTTTTATTAACGATTTTCAGGTTATCTTGAGACTCTGGTAATAGCTCTTTTGCGAAAACACTTTTTAATGGTCCTGTCATTTTTTGTAAATATCTGCGTTTCTCTTTGTACGCATCAAGCATACATGTTGAGTCATCACAGTCTCTAATTATAAGTGTACAGTTGATAGCAGACTCAAGAATAGTTCGTAAAATTAATGGAACACATATGAACTGTTTACAATTAATACAAAGAAGAGCTGCTTTAGCGTTTTGTAATATACTTGCTAAATGACTCCATACAAGTGCGGTCTTGGGGGAATGGGGCGATTTTCTTGTTTGTTCTAAGTCTTCAGTCATTTCATCAATGTCATTTTTTAACATCTTGAATAGTGTCTGATTACTTAGTTTTTGTGGCTGTTCCATTTTATTCTCTTCATTTGTAAGTATTGAATTGGTTTTGGTTAATATTTATTTACATTTTTCAAGTCCTTTTTGAATTAAATCTGAAAGTAATAATGGATTGATATGGTCTCTGCCAATTTTAAAATCTTTACCGTCTGCACCTTGCAAAGGGTAGCCTGATAATTTGTTTTGCTGCACCCATTTAATTGCTTGCCCATTCAGTGCGTATGAGCCATGTGTAGTGTTTATCCACACAATTTTTTTGTTCCCATTAGTCTTACAGTTTAATCCCGCGTAAGGGAATTTGGAATTTTCAGCATGTGCATATTGTGACATTAAGGCTGCTATTAACATAATCAACATTGTACCTAGAATTTTCATTTTTAGTCTCTTCCTTAACTCTGTTGTTGATAATTAGTATTTAGATAATTTATATTATTTTATTCAATATAGTTACAAAGTCTTGAGCAGCACTTCTTTTCGAAGTCAGCATGTAAATATTAATCTGATATGATGACTTGATCTTGATTTCTCCGTATTCGCATACGTACATTTCATAGTTGTCTTTGAACCTTTTATCTGGCCCTCCTTTTTTGTTTGGATATCTCCATGTGGTATCAACTATTTTAGTGTCACTAGGTGCATATTCTTCAATATAATTAGTATAGTCGTAAATAATATTTATTTTATCGTATGAGATGAATGCATATCCGCTGTTGTCGCAGAATAATAACCCGTCAGGCATAAAATATAACTGCTGCTTTGTCAGTGCAACAGCAGGTGTTTTTATGTTAGTATTCAGCCATTTTGGCTTACCTTCACCTGCTGATATTTTTGATCTATTCTTAATATTGCTTGCCCCAGAGTGTCTTTTTTTCTCGTGATCGTCTGTCAAAGATGTTGATTCATGAACTTCCCAGAGTCCAGAACACGAAGCTAAGTGGTTAAATGCTGAGATAATATTTTTATACTTCTCCTCTCCGCCTTCTTCGAAAGAGTACTCAAGGTTTACTGTTTTATTTTTTCTTACAAATACTGAGATGATCGGAATAATGACGATGCTAGCTACTGCTGCTGCTATTCCAAATGTCTTGTTAATATTGGCTAAGTACAAGCATATAGGGATCATTGCTATTGCTAACCCGTAGTCAAGTCGGAAAATAGATTCAGATTTATTTAATTTGGCAATTAATTCATCTTTTGAGTCTGAAATGATATCTTTTGCATTCTCAGATTTGAATACGGTAGTATTTTCATTGGGTACTTGCGCTACTGTCTGGGGCTCTACATAATTTTCATTGGTTTCATTTTGTCTTTGATTCGTTTTTCCCAATTCTTTTCGGTAGTATAATCCATGACGTCCTGCATGCACATAGTTTGACCCATCAGGTCGGATTCCAACTCTAAAGCCTTTAACTCCAGCTGATATACCTACTCCACTTTTGGAAAGGTTGAATCTTACTGGGCCGACTTTTATTGATTTTCGCAGGTACATTGACATGTTTTTCCCATATCCTCGAAGGTATCAGTGTGTTTACGTGGTCTTATTAATCATAAGATAAGAGTCCTATATCGCATAAAGAGGGATGAATAAAGTTTTTGAGGTAGAGCATGTAAAATTCGGTCAACCGAAGAAGCCACAAAAACACCCATCATCACCTGATCCACAGAATCACCCCAAATAATCACCAGCCCCCAGTGACCAAATCAAACCAATAAGGATAACCTTCAATTTTCAGAGTTATTTAACAATATGAAATTGAAGGAGATTTATTAATGCATGGACTTGACGATTCACTGTTCAACGTAATCTTTTCCTATACCAGAAAGCAGGCAATCGAAGACGGAAATTTAATCGATATAACCGAACAAGCGAAGGAAACCGGATTCAAGGTTCCAGTGGCTGTTCCGCCGAATCTTTACGAAAGATACATCACTCCACCGAAAGGATTTGAAGGCGAAGGGCAGAGCACTACTGGTCGGCTCCAAGACCCATTTTGTTATGGCGATGCAATGGACCTTTTTGATGGAAGTGCAAAAAGGCTAGTTTTCTTTTTCCCATACTTCATTAATTAAATTCAAAAGAATTGAAATCTTATTGTCCATTTTGCGGCGTTTAAGACAGATAATATAAAGTTTAAGTTTTTTATTCAACTTCGTAATTGGAAAGATTTTATACTGTTGTTTTACGTTTTCTATTTTGCTTACCGGCATTACAGACAGGCCAACTCCGTCTGAAACTAGTTTCAGAATTGCTGCTTCCTGATCCACAACAATCGCTTTGAGAGGTTCTTTTCCGATGCTTTCAAAAAAATTGGTAAGAATCATATTTATGGGGCAGTGCTCACTTGTCCAGATCCACGGAAATGTAGCAAGATCTTTTTCAGTTTTGCCTTCTAAACGGCTACGCCACTTCTCTGGCCCAACAATGGCCAAATCTATTTCTCCAAGAAGTTGTACCTCTATTTTGTTATCATGGGGAATACTGTAGGAGAATCCTAAATCAATTTTTCCAGTATTCAATTTTTCAACAGCATCCCAGCTCATCGACTCTTGCACGGTTAATAAAATATCAGGGTGTTGCTCTTTCAATCTTGTATATAGTTTTTCCAAGCGCAGAAGTAATGGATCAGTGTTAACTCCAAGGATTATCTCACCATAGGCTCCTCCTCTCAATTTTTCAGCTTCGGTATTGAAGTCCTTCATTCCACTCAGTACAATATCGGCCTTTATTTTAAGTTTTTGACCTTCCTCTGTAAGCTTCATCCCTTTTGGCGTTCTTTGAAAAAGAGAAAATCCCAATTTCTCCTCTAAAGATTTAAGTTGGACACTAATCGCAGGCTGAGTCAAATTTAAACGAGCTGCAGCCCTAGTCATATTTCCTTCTTCTGCCACTACGGCAAATGAAACAAGTTGGTATAATTCCATTTGTATCCTGTAAAAACGTCTATGCCGGATGTCTATAAAAAATGTTTATGAGCTCCATTAAACCATTTAATTGGACCTAAAAAAAACTCACTTGTACTCTTAACCAATATTCACTTAACAATCTCAAAAAGGACGGAACATGTATACACAAATTGCAGCAATGTGCATTTTTGCACTTTCAATGTCTATTACTCCAGGTCCGGTAAATATGGTTATTGTCGCTTCGGGAGCAAATCACGGATTGAGAAAAACATTACCTTTCGTCTCAGGTGCGACTATCGGTTTTATTATGTTGTTAATTGTTCTTGGCCTTGGGCTTATGCAAATTGTAACCGCCCATCCTACACTTCTGAAATATCTTGCGATCGCAGGCTCTTTATTTATTATCTATTTAGGATACAAGATAGGATCAGCACGATCTGATATCTCAATAGAAGAGGGCAGTTGCCCAAGTTTTAAGCAAGGTTTACTTATGCAGTGGCTCAATCCGAAAGCATGGATCGCATGCATAGCCGGTTTATCAATGTTTATGGATGATAAGTCGCTTGATCCACTGTTAATTTTCTCAAGTCTTTATTTTGTGATATGTTATCTGTCTCTTTTTATGTGGGCATTAATGGGTAGCAAGGTTGGTTTATTGCTAAACACTCCTAGAAGAATACGGCTGTTCAATGTGTCTTTAGGAAGTCTTCTATGCGCATGCGCATGTTATCTTCTTTTTGATTCTCTTCATGCAGCAATTTAAAATATGATTTGCTCACGTAGCGTGAGGATATCTTGAATAGAATTAATGGTTAACTTATTTTTTGAGTTGACCATTTTTTGCATTTTTATGAGTATTATTGGGGTGTTGAACAGTTGTTTTTTGAAATATACCTTCTCAAATCAACAGAATCATACCTGCATCACAAATTTCTTGGTCTCAGAATCATCCCAAAAAATCAATCCCACCAAATATAAAAAAATAAGTTTGGCGTGACCAACTCCCCCACCACAGGATAATCTCCAAATTTAACAACATACTAAATTTGAAGGAGATTCTGATGGTTAAAAATAGCGATCCACTGTTTAATCTTATCTACGCATATACACGGAAACAAGCTGTCGAAGATGGCAATCTGATTGATCTTGCAGCACAAGGAAAGGTGAAGGGCAGAGCACTACAGGACGACTTCGTGATCTGTTTACCATGTGTATGCTAGCAATTCAGAAACGACTGAATGAAAGTAGAGTTAACTTCAAAGTTCTATTCTTGATGAAGTCACAGCCGAGGTCCCTAGAAGAAATAGAGGTAGTCTGACAGATCGGGCCTGATGATGATATGAAACCCTGTATCACTTTAGGGACTATTGAGAAATCATACGGGTAATGGCGTAGAGTTGACGGATGGTTTCACTTCCATATTCAGTATTTGGTTATCCTCGAATTCGTATTCTTTAGATAGTTTCAGGCTGCGCCCGTCCTTCAGTTTCACCAGAAAGGTTTCCACGTAATTCGAAGGATCAGGAATTTCACTTGTTATTGAGATCGTTCTGGTTGCAGGGGAGTAAGTGATTTGCTGGAATTCTTTTCCTGTACTGATTTTGATTTCGTTGTCATTGAGGAGTACCGGTATGGTTTGGGATTCAGCTGCGGTTGTTACTGCTAACTCTAGAAACTGTTCTCTGGTCGTGTTATGGATTATTTCATCGATGGTTGTTGCTCCTGCGGTGATGGCTATAAGGATACAACTCAAGACTAATGCTATTAGAATTATCGATTTTATGATTTTCATTTGATTTCTCCTGTTACGGTGAAGTTCGGTTGACCGAAGATTTCGGTGGAGTGGGATACCAAGAAAAAGACCCCGTACCGGAGTACGAGGTCTATGTGTGTATCTCTTTTAATATCAAAGAGATATGTGGCTTAATTAGTTTTTTGCCATATAGCGTGATTTGATTTCCTTTACTGTTTCTCCTCCAATGCCAATGCTTGTTTCTGGATAGTCCTGAACAAGAACTGTGAAAAATTGTTCCGGTGTTTTGGTGACTTCACTTGCGATTGCAGTAAGCTTTTCTATTAATTCCTGTTTTGCTTCATCATTCAATTCTGTTCCTGCGTAAGTTATTACTGGCATTTTATTACTCCCATTTTTTGATTAGCGATATTAGTTGTTGAAAACTGGCTTCAGGGCTTCGTCCTGCTGTATCAAGAACGATTCTATCAGATTTCCATGGGTGGTATTCGCGGTGTTGAACTTGTTCCCACGTAGGTAGTCTTAAACCTGTTATGCTGGAAGTTCGAGTCTCAACCCTTTTTTGATGTTCTGCTTTATCGGAACAAATAACTTCGATATCGATGGTCCTTGCACCGGATTTTTGTGCAACTTCGCGCCATTCAGTTCGAGTTAACTCAATTGGGTTACAGGAATCAGAAACAACACTCCTACCACAGCCAAGGTTGTCTGCAGCCATTCGATAAGCAAGGCGATAACCTTCTCCTTCGACCTTGCAGTTGCATAAGTCCCGCAATGCTTGTTCTATGGTGTCAATCCTGAGGTATATACTGTTCAATTCAGTACTTAACCTTTGAGCAAGAGTACTTTTTCCTGACCCCGGTAGGCCTGAAAAAATATATAAAGTGGGCAAATTCATTGTCTACGAATCGTATGATTCTATGCGCCAGCAACGGGAGAGCATATTTCGATTAAGAAACCATTGTTGTCAGCAACATAAGCTATTGTTTGTCCCCAAGGTTGTTGTTGAGGTTCTTGGATGATTTTTGCTCCGGCTGAACGTGCCTTTTCAAGTGCTTCTGCTACATTTTCAGTTTCAAAAGCGATCTCAAACACTGGAGCTGATGGATTGGGGGTGTCTGACGATTTACCTAGCTGATTCATGAGTTTGTGTGAAGAAAATGCCAGAGTGGTTCCACCAGTGTCTAATTCACCATATTCACCTGATTCGTGGATCATCTTGCGGTTAAAACCAAAAACATCTTCATAGAAAATAATGGTGCTGGTGACATCTTCAACGTAGAGAATGGTGTACTTGAAATGCATGTTAACTCCAGGTATTGTTGAGTTTCTTGTATATTGATTCAGGGCGACTGTATTTGTCAGATAAGAGGCTTATATCTATTTTTATTCCATGTTACAATCTGTTGGTATCTCCCAGAAAAAAGTACATTCATGTCAACCGGATGCCAATCTGAGTCAAAATAAATGAGTATTTACTTACAATTATATACAAAACAAGTTGAATTAATTCAGCTATTTATATACAACAAACAGGATTCCTAATCTTGGTGCCACAGGTTCGATTCCTGTCGGGGTCACCATCTTGAATTATATTAAAGGGTTGACCCTTTTCTGCGTTTTACGGGGTTGTTTTCGGGGTGCTGCCAACCGGATATGCCAACCTGTTTGTTTGAGAATGATTGTGATAATTAATATCGTGATGGTTTTGATTATTCATGCTGTTGGTTTATCTCTGTAGCGTTTTTGCTCCAGTTTTTGATGTAGAGAACTTTATTTTTATTCAGTTTTAAAAAAGAGTTATCTTGTAGAAGTTTTGACGTTTCTTCGCCGTATTTATTAATTTCATCAATAGCTATAAATGATTGTTTGGTATTGTTGTTGTAAACTGATATTGTTTTAGAAACGTCGTTATTGTTGATGTTTTTGAAGAGAACAGAGTCATGGATGATGAATGGTAAGTCGGTTAGTTCAAATAAGGCTAAATCTAAAAGAAGTAGTATTGAATAGGCTGTCCCGGTTCCAGTATCATCTGCAAGCTCATATTTATAACTCATTCCGGAAAAAGAAATAATTGGACTTCTATCGGAATTGAAAATTTCTTGCGATAATTTTTTAATCTTAATATTTATTATTTCAGCTATTTCTGTTAAAAGCTCTTCTCGTTTCGTTTTGTGTTCAGTTTTAAGAATTTTGACCTCTTCTGTTACTTTTGCTTGTTCATGATAAAATTGAATTTGTTCATCAAGTTTAGTTTCTTTTTTGGTTAATTCATAAATTCTATTTACAATAGAACTTGGTGTTTTGATTTTTGTGAGTTTTGAATTAATTTTTATATCGATTTGATCAATTTGATCTGTTATTTCGATTAGGTATGAGGTTATTTCATTCTTATTGTTTGTTAGCTCTGACTCTATTATTTTAGTTATATTTTGGTGAAAGTGTTCAACATCGTCAATTTTTTTTAACGAAATTGTCGGAAAGTATTGTTGTAAATTTTTTAACTCTCTTGAAGAAATATTTTTATTTTTATCTAAATTAGAATTAATGCGTTTTAACTTTGTGTTCAGCTCTAACTTTATTCTTAGTAGAGAGTCTTTTTGTCCTGTTAGTTCTAAAATTTCTTCATTGACTATTTCTTGAATGTTGTTGACGTGCAGTGACAATTTATTGGCAATGTCATTTAGTTCATTTCGTACATCTAATATCTGTGTTTCATTATTTTTTAGTTCTTTTTTTGTTATCTTATGTACAATATTTTCATCTTGTATGATTTTTAATGCTGTTTTTCTTTTTTCTTTTGCTGAAAGTGCTGTGCTTATTTCATCAAGTCCTTTGTGTTTGATAAAGAGCCTTAACAAATAGTTTTGACTTTTACTTTCTGATTGTTCTTTATACGATGCAAGTGCTTTGTGAACATCTAAATTATCTTTGCCCCAAATTCTTGAGACCAATGAGACTATTTCTCTAAAAGTCATATTTATGTTTTCTAGTCTGTAGAGCGTAATTAAGATATTAGTGTATTCCTTGTTCTCTAATGTCTCTATCTTCTCGCGGTTTTTGTTGCATTTATATACTAGTTTAGGTTCAGATGTGTCTTTACAAAAATAGTAATCTTCATCATCAAAGTGAAAAGTAAAATAGTATGTATGATGACCCAATTCTTTTATTGTATCAGTGTTTGTTTTGAAAAAGGTCTTTCCACCAAAGATCAAATCCAAAATCATTAACATTGTGGATTTGCCTATAGAGTTACTTGCTTCTTGGTCTCCAAGAACTACATTTAATCCTGAATTAAAAAAAATGTTTTTCTCATTAAATTTGTCACAATATATTTCAGTCAACATATTTAATTGTTCCTAGTTTTTGGTCAAAATCGATAATATTTAAAGCAAATAGCATGTCTAGAGCGTAAATATACTCTGCTGCATCCGCAAAGTGGTTTTTGTGTTTTTGGTACAATTCTAACACTGTCAGCTCAGAACCGCTTGGCAGGATAAGGACTTTTGTCTTTGGTAGTATTGAATCCTTATAACGGATGAACTTATTAGGCAAAATCATTCAAAAACCTCACAGTTTTGTATGAAAAAAGAAATTATGATTTCCGCACCTTCTATAGATTCACACTTCGTTTTAACTTTTACCCAATTTACAAGGTTTTCAAATATTTGTAGTTGGCTAAAGTTTTGTTTTTTTTGATTTAAGTAAAATACTTTGATTTGTAGCGCTATTTGTTCAGATGTTCCGGGTGACTGGTTTTCCAGAAGGCTTAAATTAGTTTTAATAAAATTAAAATATTCACATACGTTATATTTAATTTTTTTTTGGGTTGGTGCTGGTATTGATGCGTTTAATTTGCTTTCAATTGTTTTAGGGTCAAGAGCTAAATTTCCTTCTAATTCTGTGGCATCATCATATAAAGCTTGAATTATTTTTTCTAATTCTTCCTCCAAGCTATATTTCTTCCATAAAAATGATTGGTCGTCTTTTGAAAGTAGTTTCTTTTTTAGATTCAGCAGTGTTATATATTCAGAGTGAGTTCTTGGCTTGTCAAATTTGGTATGGCAATTAGGACATAAAGGAATTAAATTATCTGGCGAGTTAAGGTCCTTGCTTAGCAATTCCACATTTTGAAGAGTGATCATCTCTTCTGGTTTAGGGTTTAGTGGGTATATGTGTGCAAGCTCATACTTTTTATGATTTCTCCCTTTTTTTTGATAAAAAAGAGGCTCTTGACAAAGTGGGCAAACTCGATCGACTTGCGAAAGTAGCATGGCCTCGTCAGCATCAGATAATTTTTTTCGTTTTGACATTAACTTGCTATTATTAAGTGGGTGGTAAATTATTTGTTATTTTATTTTAAGTTATTAAATGATTGAGTGTATTAATGTAAAGATTTATTTGGGTTGTTTCTCATACGTCACCGTCATCATATTCGGTCAACCGAAAAATCCAACAATTCATTCATCATCACCTGATCCACAGAATCACCAAAAAAATCAACTTACCCCCGTGACCGACACCCACACCACAGGATAACCTCCAAATTTAACAACATACTAAATTTGAAGGAGATTCTGATGGTTAATAATAGCGATCCACTGTTTAATCTTATCTACGCATATACACGGAAACAAGCTGTCGAAGATGGCAATCTGATTGATGTTACAGCGCAAGCGAAGGAATCAGGATTCAAAGTTCCAGTCTGCGTATCATTAAATCTACACGCAAAATACATCACACCGCCCAGCGGACTTGAAGGTGAAGGGCAGAGCGTTGAAGGTCGACTGCATGATCTGTTTACCATGTGCCTGCTGGCTATGCTGGATAAACTGGACCAGAGCAGGGTGGGGAAGAAGAATTGTGGAGCAGCTATTAAGATTAAGAGGAAAATGAAAATCAGGATGAAAAAATATTGGCAATTAGAATTCTGTACTAATTTAGAAACTGTACTCAGGAGAGCCGAGGAAGAGAGCTGTTATTTATTGGCCACACTCGAAGTAAGCCCGATGAATCTTTATGGTAAATTGGGGTTGGAGGCTGTGTTTTTTGGGTGCTGCCAACCTTTGGTGTCAACCGGGGCGAATAAGTGGTATTGTGATTTTTTTGCGCCGTTGATGATGTGTTTTGCTATATTGGTCATGTTAAGTAAGAGCCTGATATTAAAGATATTAATAAATTAAGACAATAGCAAAAATCGTTGCTGCTAAATCATTGGCGTGGTACGGGATATTTAGTATGTAATTAATTATGGTTACTATGATTGATTATATATTAATTAGGCAAGACTTACTTTCTACCCTTCAAATGGAATGGATATGAAAAATATAATTTTCTTAACGTTCATATTCATACTGACTTTATTAACTGGATGTGAACAACACGGTATCGAGAAAAAAGATACTGACTCGAAATCTCATGAAAATATTGAAGCTGAAGCTGAAGCTGAAGCTGAAAAGCCAAAAGATTTGAAACAGATTATTTTGACTCTGGGCTCATGGAGAAAAGATGATGTCGAGCAGATCAATTATATTCTTAGCAAGTTCACTGACAAGTATCCGCATATCGTAATCAAATTCGATCCCACCTCCCCGTCAGATTATAACGAAGTCATCGAAGCGCAGTTGGAAAGCGGAACTGCGCCTGATCTTTTTTATCTTCGCTCTTTTTCTCACTCCAGAAAGTTATATGAAGCTGGATATTTATTTAAATTGAACTCTCTCCCGGGAATAAGGGAACAGTTTCCAGCCTCTATGCTGAAGGCTTGGTCTACCAGCGAAGGAGATATTTATGGTGTGCCTTTGATGGCTGTTTCTCATGGTATTTATTATAATAAATCTTTTTTTGAGAAAGAGAACATCCCAATTCCCCAAACATGGGAAGAATTGCTAGCCATAGCTGAACGTATAAAGAAAATGGGTATTGTTCCGTTTGCAAATACAACAGGAGACGCTTGGACCATTAATGGATTAATTCTTCAAAATGTAATCCCAAGCATTATTGGCGGTGCTGATGGAAGGCTGGCATATTATAATGGACAGAGATGCTTCAATGATGAACAGATGATTGCGTCATTTCAAGCGGTAAAGGATATCTCTGCTTATATTTCAAGTAATCATAAATTATTGAAATATGCTGATAGTTTGCAGTTGTTCGCACAAGGTAGATCACCGATGTTGTTTGGTGGCTCATGGGATATTCCTTTCTTTGAAGAACGCAATCTTGATTTTGAATGGAGTGTTTTTGTGATTCCACCACCTGCCGGAAAAGAGTGTTTTGTGACATTCCATCCAGATTCAGGGATTGGGTTAAACCGTTCATCTCCTTATATTGAGGAGGCAAAATTGTTTTTACAATGGATGACGACTGCTGATTTTGCCTCTTTAGTTGTGGAACAGCTTCCCGGCTACTTTCCAATGCAAAATGACGTTATTTCCACAAAGAACAAATATGCAGCGCTTTTTTTAAGTTTTAATGATAAGTACAAAACTGATATGCGTTTTGTCTGGGGAAAGATTCGTGACGGTTCGCCTAGTGCCTATGAGTTAAGTCTCCAAAGTTGTATAGATATCATGAATGGCGTAATGACTCCGGTTCAGGCAGCCGACAATCTTCAACGCGGGTTATCTCAATGGTATACACCAGCTACCCAATGCTCTGATAATCAAAATGGTTCTACTCAATAAACGAAAAATTATTTTAAAGATATTCTTCGGCTACTTCCTTGCTCTTTGTTTAATGGTTGGAGCCGTGTCCTTTTCATATACTCGTCTGAATATAATTAAGGAAACTGTAGACAACCTAACTAATAATTTGGCTGAAACACGGTCCTTAGCTCAAGGTGTTACAGCAAAAATACGCTTGGTCCGTTTTTACGCCGAGCGTTATCGACGTTTTTACCATCAGGAGGATTTGGATCATTTTAATGATGAGATTGTCGATTTAAAGAAAGGTCTTAATGAGCTTATCTCTCAGACTGATAATCGAAAGTTGCTGAGCATGGTTCAAGGCATCCAGCGCGAAGTACACCTGTATGATATCCAGTTTGAAAATATCACAAAGCAGATTATGCTTAAGCAGATGTTGCTTTCCACTGTGTTTTTGAAACAAGAATTATTGATCGAAAATCAGCTTTCCGCCATCAGGATTAACATCGGAATTGTGCAGGAACCGGATATCTTCTTTTCATTTGGTAATGCTCGGAATGCATTCCAACTCATGCGGTTATATCAGTCAAAATATCTTCATGAAGATGATGAAAAGTACTATGTCATGTTCAAGAATAATTACAGGTATGCGTGCAAAGCGTTTTTGGAGTTGAAAGCTGCTCTTGAGTCCGTTACTGACAATTCCCATATAATGGTCAACGTTGATAAAGCAAATGAAGAGCTTAAAGCATACTATGAGATTTTTTTGAAAATTCGTTCTGCAAGTATTGATATTAATGGATTATCTAAAAAACTGGACCAACATGAACATGCCGTGACACAAATCTCTTCTGAGATCGCATCACGAATCGAAGACGAGTACAAGTCCCAGAATATAATTACGCACGACTTGGTCCATAGGGCTCAGGTAGAAATGGTGGGAGTTGTCATTCTTGCTATATCACTCAGCCTAGGGCTTATCCTTGTTATTTTCCGGACAGTGACATCTCCGCTATTCCGGGAGATGAGAAGGGAAGCAGAAGAGCTGAAGATTGCTAAAAACAATGCAGAAACAGCTCTTGCTCAGCTTTCAGAAGCAAAACAAAAAGTAGACTTCCTTGCTATTACCGATACATTAACTGGCTTGAATAACCGATTGAAATTGGATGACGAACTTAACAATCAATTCCAACGGGCTCAACGCTATGGAAATTCATTCTCCGTCATTTTGCTTGATCTTGATAAATTTAAAAGTGTTAATGATATCTTTGGGCATTATGTTGGTGATCAGGTTTTGAAGGAATCGTCAAGCATTCTCCTTGGTCATACCCGAAAAACAGATATCGTGGGCCGATGGGGGGGAGAGGAGTTTCTTGTTGTGTGTCCGGAAACCGATATGAAAGGAGCGTTTCAACTGGCTGAAAATCTGCGGCATGCGTTTGAAGACCGAGATTTTACCGATATCGGTAAACAGACATGCAGTTTTGGAGTTGCCAGTTATCGGGAGGGGGATGAAATTCAAACCATGATGGAACGGGCTGATAAAGCACTATACCAAGCCAAAGAAAAAGGGCGGAATTGTGTTGAAGCATACTGAGTGGGTCAGCTGCATATATACTTCCAATCAACCGACTGCGATTAACAAGCAGGACTCGTAATCCTGATGCCGCAGGTTCGATAAATCCGCAGGACAGCGGATTTGGACGTTGGTTCTTTACCAACGCCCCGAAGGGGTGAGCCCCAGTACGGGGCGAATCAATCCTGTCGGGGTCACCATCTAGTACAAAACTAGTATAATATTAAAGGGCTAACTCATTTTCAGAGTTAGCCCTTTTTTGCGTTTATTTGCGGTATTTTTTGGGGTGCTGCCAACCTTTGGTGTTAATCGGGGGTGGGTGAGTGTTCTTGTGATTGTTAATATAGAAAGCCTTTAAGCTGAACAAATTCCCAGTGTGGAATGTCTTTTTTATTTATCAGTAAAAAGTTTTTTAATTGTAAGGGGTTAAATTCATCCTTAACATCTGAAAAAAAATTGTCAGTCAGGCTGATAGCTGTGTCGCGTGGGACATTATTTTCAATCAAGAATCTAGTTACAGGACGATATGCACCACATTCGATTGCTCTTAAAAAAGGAGAGTCTCCAAATTTAATGTCATATAGAGGTTTAAGTAGTGCTGGGATATCATAAGATATTTTTGTCAATATAGTTTTAATTGTATTGTCAATTTTATCTGCGTCTGAATGATATTCTGTAGATAAAATGTTATATAGTGGTGTCTCTCTTGCCCATTCAATAGCGTTAATACTATGTACAAAAATAACATTGTCTGGTGGAAGGTCATAATAACGCTCACAATAGTGCGTGAAATTATATTTCATGAATTTTAATACATTGCATAAGTCTTTGGCTGCATTTTTATCATGTAAATTTATAGGAAGAGAAATTTTTGAAATTTTTGAGGCTATTTCCTGCAAATCTAGAGGGTCCCAATAGCGATTTTTGAGACAGATTTCAGGAGAAATTGTTAAAGAAGATAAATCTGTTACAGCTTTTGCATACGTTTCAGGATCAATTTCAATCCCAATTTGCTTAAATCTATAGGGTGCCATTTCCTTATAGCGGACAATTCCATGCCTGATATATGTTAAAAGAAAATTATGCTGAAAGTCGGTGTCTGAATATGGCTCACAATTGCGGAGACTGTTACAGATATCAATTTCTGCCAAATCAAATTTGTCGGAGTATCCAGCAGAAACTTCTTTGCTTTCGTCCTGAAGAAGATCGTATTGATCTTCCGGTTGTGAAAAAAATGTCTCATCCAGAATAAAGGTCCTACCAATAAAATCCTTAAGCAAACGTCCTGCTCGGCCCCGAAGATTTGCAAGTTCGTAGTTGGTTAATTTTGTTGCTCCATCTCTTTGAGCAATAAATAAATTGGGTGAACGAATAATTACATTTTGTGCTGGGAGATTTACTCCTTGCATTAAAGTTGTAGTGCAAACAACATTTGAAATCATTTTATCGCATACGGCAGATTCGATTGTTCTACGAACATGTAATGGCATCTGACCATGATGAAATGCGATTCCCCTACTTACCGTGTAGGCTAAGTCGTATAGTGGGTGGACAGTTTTTTTGATATAATCCACAAGGGAGTTTATATTTCCGTTTAATGGTGGATTGTCTCCAGTTGCAATGGCAATTGCAGTCTTTCTCGCTTGTTGCGCTGTCGGTGCGAAAACAATGTTTTTCGATTCTTTGCCAAGGCGGTCTAGGACTTCGTTTAAATAGCCATGGAAATTATCTGTATACCTTTTTTGGCCAAATCCTTTTACCAGTTGGTCATTTTCAATGTGTAACTCATTTGGAATATGTAGTAATTCGTGATATTGTTTGAAAATATATGATCCATTCTTTTCAGCAAATGCATACGTAACACTTGCAACAGGAGAGCTTTTTGCTTCCTGTTCATCCGCCTCAATCCCGAATAGATCAATACCAAGATGTCCTAATCCTTCGACTCTAGGTCCAGAGATGACGACATAGTCGGGATTACATGAAAATCTTATTTCAGTTATCGCATCAAATAAAATTTTTGATCTTACGTCTCCTTCATTTCCAACTCGCTCAATATTTTGAATTTCATCTACAACAAATATTCTAACCTCAGAAAAAGGAACTTCATTTTGGGCGAACGCTGCAACTGCTTTTTCTTGAGTTAAAACATAAATTGCTTTGGAAGGTTGGTGTTGGTCATTATAGGTTGTTAAAATCGGATAATCGTGCAATCCGAAGAAGTCTAATTTATCCCTAAAATCAGCAGAAACTTGAGCAACCAGACTTAATGTGGGTACAATGTAGATTACAATTCCTGATTTATTAATTAATAAGTCAATGCATTTTAGTAGAATAGCGTAAGATTTTCCTGCTGAAGTTGGTGCCGAAATACCTACAAGTTTGTACGTATCAAGGGCTTTCCAAAATTCTTTTTGGAATTCAGTCAAAACAAACTTTTGTTCACCAATTTCCACT
Organism: Maridesulfovibrio zosterae DSM 11974; assembly: GCF_000425265.1. NCBI lineage: Bacteria > Pseudomonadati > Thermodesulfobacteriota > Desulfovibrionia > Desulfovibrionales > Desulfovibrionaceae > Maridesulfovibrio > Maridesulfovibrio zosterae. Next base: position 6,847 of record NZ_AUDC01000012.1, on the reverse strand, counting down.
TCACACCGAAGTTGATGGAGCATGATGGCGTGCTGGTTAATAATACTTTGTTGTGCAGAATATGTTTCACCTTCATAACCCGGATCAACCATCCCACTTGAAGGAGAAAATCCTATTCTTGAGAGGAAAAGGATTAGGGTTTCTGACAGTCCAGAGCAACTCTCGTTACAGTATGTCCATAGCAAAGCACAAATCGTTAAAACAATTTGTTTGAGTCTATCGCTATTTCTACGGGACAAGCGGTCTGCAATGGCGATTGATTTCTTGATTAGGTCATATGGGATTGGTTCAGGAGGTGAGGCTATCACTCCTAACTTATAAGCAATGGCTTTATGTTCATGTTCTAGTAGTCTGACGATGGTTTCAAATGTTTCATCTTTTGTCATAACTTACCGTCCAGAATCAAAGTCACTTAGCAGTTTGTCCAAATCCCAAATCGGGAATAAAATGTAATTCATCCGATTTAAAACCCCATGTTTAAAGCCTTCGAAAAGTTCTGCTTCGATGTTGGTGCATCTGTCTGTAATGATTTGCATGATTTCACTTTTGATTTGATCTTCAGATTCAAGTGCTAGAGATCGTGTTTCATTATACGCGATTAAGCATACAAGTTCATATCTGACGTTATTGAGTTGTCCGTCTTTATAGCTTTTTGCCACATCTTGAAGAGATTCATCTATAAAGTCATCATATGTGTATAGGTCTAGCTCTGAGTCTAGTGAATTAAAAGCATCAACAAGACTTGATAGAGAAACCTTAAAGGCAGTCGCGAATTTATATTTACTTTTATAGCATTTAGACTCGCCTAAAATTATGATGTTTTGAGTTTCATTTTTACAGTAATGTATTGCATCTGCACCAAATCTTTCATGTGAACTTGAAGTGGCTAGAGGCATCTTACGAAGCAATGGAGGAGCTTTAAAAAAATACTGAATAAAGTTGAATAATAATAGTTCTCCAAATTGTCCCTGTGGATATCCTGTTCTAAATTTTCGACGTGCTAAAGAGCTTAAATGTTCACTTGCATTGCCAAGGTCGCTGCTGTTAGCAAGTCTTTCTTGGAAGATTCTATTTTTTACTGCATTGCTATAGACCCAACTTGTAACCGTTTTTTGAAGTTCTGAAAGAAAGTCATAACGACGTTCATTTATGTCATTGAAATTAATTGCAACTCCGCAATGGTTTTTACTCGGTTGAATTGGAAATTCTTGTTGAACCCAGTAAACATGATTCATGAATGATTCTGTGTGAGATAACAGTTGTTCTATTTTATCTTCGTCTATCGGCATCTTATTTAAACCTCTTTCGGCATAAAATATTCTTTATACTCGCAATCTGTTTCTACTGAATCAAACAAATTATGACCATTGACCATTTAGCTCCACCTGCATTGCTGACTCTTCTTTAACGCAAAAAAATCAAATTATATTAGCATAGTTAACTATGTTGAGCCGTGCGATTGGATTGAATATCATAATGTGCCGACAATGACTAGAAAGTAACTGGCTCTAAATAAGGAAATGCGTATATACAATGTGTGGTGGAATTATCTTAGTAATAGGCTGTTTTGTTGGTTTACTAAACAACCCCACACATCTGATCCCCAGAATCATCAAAAAAATCAAAATATAATCAACCCACCCCAGTGACCAAATCAAACCAATCAGGATAACCTTCAATTTTCAGAGTTATTTAACAATATGAAATTGAAGGAGATTTGCTGATGGTAATTAACTGCGATCCACTGTTCAACGTAATCTTTTCCTATACCCTTAAGCAGGCACTCGAAGACGGAAATTTAATAGATGTGACCGAACAGGCCAAGGAAACCGGATTCAAGGTACCAGTGGCTGTCTCTCTGAACCTTTATGAAAGATACATCACTCCACCGAAAGGACTTGAAGGCGAAGGGCAGAGTGTTAGTGTTACTGGGCGGTTCTATTAATTTGTTTATGATGTGTTTGTTGGCGATGCAGATGTAGCTGGAAGAGAGCAGATTGTCGAGGAAGTAAGGACTTTTCAATTGAAAACTCTTTATCTAAGTAAGCGTGTTGTTATTAAGATTATAAAACTAGCTTTAAAAGTTGAGTATTAAAGTATATTGCTCTTTTGTTTGCCCATACATACCTGATGTGCTAACTTTAATACAGAACTGAAGGTGGTAATGTATATGAAACATTTTATTTTTTACATGTTCCTGTTGTTTTTTTTGATGTTCATGCCTTTGATGAGACAGATTGCCGTTGCTAGGGAGTCGTTCACAATGGCATTTGCTATGGAGCCTTCTAAGCATCCAGGCTGGAGGCTGGCTGAACTTATTTACACTGAAGCATTTCGTCGTTTAGGGAAGGAGTTTCGATATAATGTTTTTCCTGCCAAACGATCTAGCTTAATGGCTAATTCCGGCAAAGTTGACGGCGAACCTTCCAGAAATATTCAATATGGCGAGACTTATAAGAACCTTGTCCGTGTGGAAGAGCCTATTGTTGTATTCCGGGTAGTAGCTTACGCTATTGATCCGGAAATTTCTGTAAATGGGTGGGAGAGTCTGTTGAATACCCCGTATCGTGTTGATTATGTTCTGGGTTATCATATTGCTAAGGAAAAGTTACCGAAAGTTGTAAAAGCTGAAAACATATCTGTTATACCGTCGCCTTTCTTGGGATTAAGAAAACTTATAGCTAATCGGACCGACATCTTTGTGAATGACGAGATAACCATTCTAGGCATATTAAATTCTCAAGAATTTAAAAATTCAGGAATTATAAAAGCGGGTATTTTAGAACAGTCATTCACGTATCCGTACCTACATAAGAGTCATGCCAGCATTGCTCCCGAACTGGCGAAGGTCTTAAGGCAGATGAATGCTGAAGGTGAAATTAAGAAATATTTATATCAGGTTATGCATGAGTTTAGTAAAGACGGAGGTGGATGTAGCGACTTACCAGATAACGGAAGGCCGGACCAAGTTCTGCCAGAATATATTATTAATCATCCTTAGTTATACAGATGTTCTAGATTTTTTGTGTCACCTGTTTTGTTTCCAACACAACCAGCAATGCGTCCACACTACATGCTCCCCAGAATCATCAAAAAAATCAACCCACCCCCGTGCCCACATCAAACAGGATAACCTTCAATTTTCATGATTATTTAACAATATGAAATTGAAGGAGATTTGCTGATGGTGCTTTACCAGGAAATTTCAGATCAAGTCGGAACGAATATAGTGGAAGCATACTTTTTCCATATCGAAACACTGCCGATATGAAAAAAGTATGCTTAAATCTAACTTACTGCTGAATAATGACTTCTTGTCCGTTTAAGCGAATATTGCTTTCAGGAATTTTTATTCCCATTCCTTCGAGTACGTCTAGAAGTTCTCCGTATACGAAGTCGTCTGCCTGAATACCTTTGGCCAAATTTAAAATAAGGCTGCCGTCTTTTATTTCAGAATGACTGATCATGTCAGGCTTAAGATTTTTTTTAACTTTATACATTGTTCGCTTTGAATTGAGATGCACCGTTACAATAACAGGCTGTGTCTTCGGTATTTGAGTTGTAGTTATAATTCTTCGTATTTGTTCTTTGGCTTTATTCATGAGCAAGGATGCCGCATTGGAAGCTACTTCAGCTAATCCATCGCGAATAGCCACGCTAGCTTGTCCTTCAGGTACAATCACCATAAAGTCCTGACTTCCTACAGATTTAGTTTCTCCCGAATTTAGATTATATAATGAAATGGCTATATCTGCCTTCAGTTCTCGCGTAACCTGATCAAAGTATAAAGATTTAATTCTGTAATAAAGAACAATTGTAGTTTGCGCAGCAAATCTTGAGCGAACAAATTTAAGCAGGCTCTTATTTATAACAAAATCTTCGGAGTCAACATCAAAGTAAACTCCAACCAACGGGTCATCATTTGACCGTTTCATTTTCTGGAATTCTTCAAACTTATCCAGACTTGTGAGTTTAATGCCTTCCTGATTTGCTTTACTGATGATAGTATCTCTGATTGACCGCTGGTATGATGTATAGAATACCGCAAATGGTCCTAAACCTCTCAGTTTTCTAACACCTGTAGAATCTTCCGGGTTTAAAATCATTGAAATGTTGGCTTTTGTCGGAGGCTCTTCCATTATCAGAATAGTAACTTTTGTTACTCCTGTTTGTGCATCGCAACCTAGCTCTTCAAGCCTGTTGTTAAATTTTTTATCATCAATGCATACAACATACGAAGCCTCCATATAATCACCAATTTTAGAAACACTTTTGCGCGAGATGTTTCTAATTAAAAGAGCTCTGCTGTCAACTAGCTGCTTGGCGCACGCCTTTTTCACTGCTGACGGATTGATTCTTTTTAGGTAGCTGATGATAGCTTGTTTTTCAGCTAAGAGGTTAGCCTTTTTTTTATTCGCATAATTGACGTTACCTTTTATTGATACTGAAACGCCTACGTCCTCATAGGCGTTTCCGATTGAAGCAGTTAATATCAGGATGAGAACCGCACTAAGTATGGTTAATTTTTGTAAAATGTTGTTAACCATTTGTGTTGCCTCTCTGTCCCATTTCATTTTTTTCTTGGTTTTTTATAATTTCTTTGTAAGCTTCACTATTTCTGACGTTCATATCCAGAGCAAGTGCGCAACGTCCTATGCCATCAGCAAAATCCTGATTTGTATTTGCATATTTATTGAAAGCGAAGCGGTATATTTCTATAGAACGCTCAAAATCTCCAATACTTTCAAATGCTAACCCTAAATTGTATATATCATCTATATGTTTGTCCAAGTATGAGTCTGCAGAGCTTGCTAAATCTGCAGGGTCGGGCTGGACAAATGGAACTCTTTGTTCGGCTGATAGTTCGGCCTGCTCCTCAGCATATTCAGCCTTCATTTCTTTGAAGAGCATTTTTTTAGTCACTTCTTCAAAGTCTAGGGAGTCTATAAGCTCTCTAGAAAGTTCATCATCTTTATTGGTAATTTTAAGTGCTAGGTATTTAGACAACCCTTTAAAAGATTCTGTGATAAACATTGTCTGTGTTTTTTTGTCGAGACCGTGCATTTCTATATCAAATTCTTCGGAATGAGGTTGAATTAATCCCTTGAGGCGTGTGCCTATTGCGTCTGCAAGATCATTTTTCATACCAATCCTGTCAGGGATACTGTTGCATTTATTGGTTACTTTTTTGTCTAGGTAGGTCTTTCCGTAATTATCGGGATTATGATCTTTTCCAGCTGGTTGAGGCATTTCAGCTTTTTTAGATGAAGGGAAAAGTGACTTTAGGTTAATGGCAAAAATGTTTGTAATACTAGCCGCATCATCTTTAGCCGGGGGGCTTGCTGTCTTTTTGGCCGCGACGGTTTCTTCCTTAGCATTTAAAGTAACGCACCTGCCTTTATGTTTTTTATATCCGACAAGTTCAACATCTGTGGAAAAGTCACCATTACTAATGATTGCCGGTTTTTTAGCAATTTCAAAAACCTGTGCAACTTTTTCAATTTGTCCTTTGGAACTGAGTCTATAAACTGATAAACTCATCATCAAACTTGCTGTTACTGTTCTGTAATGTGATTTATAGAATTCATCTTTGACCTGAGTCGTCAGTGTTTTTCTACAATAAATTGGTTTTCCTTTATCTGTTTTGCCACATACATATTTCCGGACAACCCATTTTGATAGTGGTATTTTGGTTGGCATATAATTTTCATATTCATCAGAAATCTGCCACCATACTTTTCCGTAAAGTATACCGTTCAGACGATTTTTAGGTCTTGCACTATGATCTATTTTAACAAGATTCTTTTCCAGATCTAAATCAACTAACTGGAAATGAGGCTCACTATAGAGAGCACTTTCAACACAGCGTCGGGCGAGTTCGCAATCCCGTTTGTTTGCGGTATATTTTCCGTTTTTAAGGTTGCAAGTTATAGAGTTGAAAGGCAATACCGCAATTTTACTGACTCCTAATATTTTGATATCGCCTGGAGCAAGCAGTTTAATTTTTACCTTTGGTGTGCAGCCGGAAAACATGCATGCTAATGCAAGTAAAATTGTGAAAGCAAAGTATTTTTTACGCATCTAATTCTCCGTATAGGGTCCGATTTTGTAATTATCTATTTTGTGAGGATCTGGAACTTTAAGAGAGGCATCAACCATTTTTCTTACGCGCGAAACAGAATTACTGGCACTTTTATTTTCAGGATCAGCTATTGCAGCCATTTTATAATAATTAAGTGTATTAGTTCCGACTTGATCTGACATTTCCTCTTGAAACAAAAGAGGTTCTCCTTTTTGATGGGAATACTAACGAACCATCAAAACAGGGCACCATGCCCAAGGAGAACCACATGTCTAGTTTCAATCAAAACATCATAAAACACAAGATTGGTCTGTTAAATCTGGCTGAAGAGCTTGGTAATGTTTCGAGAGCTTGCAAGTTGATGGGCTTTTCTCGTGACACTTTTTATCGGTATCAGTCAGCCAAGGAAGAAGGCGGAGTCGAAGCTCTTTTTGATAAATCACGTCGTAAGCCAAACCTAAAAAATAGAGTTGATCAGGCTATCGAAGACGCAGTCTTTGTTTACGCAACTGACTTTCCTGCTCATGGACAAACAAGAGCCAGTAACGAGCTAAGAAAATTAGGTGTTTTTGTCTCGCCGTCCGGCATTAGATCTATTTGGCTGCGGCACGGTCTTCATAATTTCAAGCTCCGCCTGAAGGCTTTGGAAAAGATTTCAGCAGAGCAAGGAATTGTCCTTACCGAAGCGCAGGTTCAAGCTCTGGAACGGAAAAAGGATGACGACATTGCTTGCGGGGAAATCGAAACAGCCCATCCTGGCTATCT